>NZ_CP011789.1:2745000-3050000 GCF_001636055.1 Pseudomonas putida | reverse complement strand
ACGATCGGGTACCACAACCCGTAGTAGATATCCCCCGTGGCCGCCACCATGGCAAAGGCCACCGTCGGCAGGAAACCGCCGAACCAGCCGTTACCGATGTGGTAAGGCAGCGACATCGAGGTGTAGCGGATACGCGCCGGGAACAGCTCCACCAACCAGGCAGCGATGGGGCCGTAGACCATGGTCACGTAGATCACCAGAAGGGTCAGCAGCAGCAACACCATCGGGTAATGGATCTTCGCCGGGTCAGCCTTTTCGGGATAGCCGGCCTCCTTCAGCGCGCCGGTCAGGGTCGCGGTGAACGCATCGCCCTGGGCCTTGAGCTCGGCCGCCGCCAACCCTGTGCCTTCGAAGCTTGCAATGACCCGTTCACCGATACGCACCTGCGCCACACTGCCGGGCTGTGCACGTTCGTTGTCATAGGGAATGGCCCGCTTGGCCAGCAGGCTCTTGGCGATATCGCAGGAACTGGTGAATTTGGCCTTGCCCACGGGATCGAACTGGAACGAGCACTGCGCCGGGTCGGCCACCACCACGACGGGATTCTGCTCCTGAGCGACGAACACGTCCGGGTTGCCGTACTCGGTCAGGCCCTTGAAGATCGGGAAATAGGTGAGCGCGGCAATGATGCAGCCCGCCATGATGATCTTCTTACGCCCGATGCGATCGGACAGGCTGCCGAACAGGATGAAGAACGGCGTGCCGATCAACAGCGAACCTGCGATCAGCAAGTTGGCGGTCTGGGGGTCGATCTTCAGGGTCTGCAACAGGAAGAACAGCGCGTAGAACTGCCCGGTGTACCACACCACGGCCTGGCCGGCAGTGCCGCCGAGCAGCGACATGATCACCACCTTGAGGTTATACCAACGCGCGAAGGATTCGGTCAGCGGCGCCTTGGACGCCTTGCCCTCGGCCTTCATCTTCAGGAACACCGGCGACTCGTTGAGCTGCATGCGGATGTACACCGAAATCACCAGCAGCAGGATCGAGATCAGGAACGGAATCCGCCAGCCCCAGGCTTCGAACGCTTCGGTACCCATCACCGTGCGGCAGGTCAGGATCACCAGCAGCGACAGGAACAGGCCCAAGGTGGCGGTGGTCTGGATCCACGACGTGAAAAAGCCACGCTTGCCAGGCGGTGCGTGCTCGGCCACGTAGGTCGCTGCGCCACCGTACTCGCCGCCCAGCGCCAGGCCTTGCAGCAGCCGCAGGGAGATGAGAATGATCGGCGCCGCCACGCCGATGCTGGCATAGCTGGGCAATATCCCGACCACGGCAGTGGACAGGCCCATGATGATGATGGTGATGAGGAAGGTGTGCTTGCGCCCGATCATGTCGCCGAGTCGGCCGAACACGACGGCCCCGAACGGCCGCACGGCAAAGCCTGCGGCAAACGCCAGCAAGGCGAAGATGAACGAGGTGGTTTCGTTGACGCCGGCGAAGAAGTGCTTGGCGATGATCGCCGCCAGCGAGCCGTAAAGGTAGAAGTCGTACCACTCGAACACGGTGCCCAGGGACGAGGCGAAGATGACCTTGCGCTCCTCCCGACTGATGCCGCGTTGGGGCGCACTGCCCGTCGATGTGCTGTCGATTGCCGCCATGGGTTGCCTCCGTCTTGTTCTTGTCAGGCCGGAGTACCTCAGAAAAACAGCATCGCACCCTGGCCCCGGGTCTAAGCAGGACTACGGTTGCGCGAAGCACGACAGGGCGGGCTGCCCAGAATCGCAGCAAGGTACGTTGAAGCATAATCGGGATTACGCGGATATCCACTGCGCCCTTGATGACGCTAGGGACGGGTAGCCTGCTCGCCAACAGGCCCTTTCAGCTCGACCTGGTTGCCATCGGGGTCATAACAGTACAGCGACAGGCCCTCGCCCTCGGCGCCGTATCGCACTTCGGCGGCATCGACCGCAACCCCGGCGGCTTGCAGATAGCGGGTCAACGCCTGCTCGTCGAACGGTTCGATACGCAGGCAGAAGTGATGCAGGTTACGCCCGCTCTCGCCTGCCGCAGCACCGCCCGGGCGTCCCAGCTCACCGTCCAGGCTTACCAGATCGATCATCGCGGTACCGGTGGCCAGATGGATCATGCCCAAGTCCGGCCGCTCCTTGCTCACCCGGCAGCCAAGCACATCACGGTAAAAGGCGACACTGCGCTGAAGATCGCGCACTCGCAGCACCAGATGATCGATATGACGAATGGCAAAGGGACGCATGGGTGCAGCTCCTGCTCGTCGCTCCGAAAGGGTATCGCAGCACCATAACCGATCCCTCGCAGACAGGACAATTCACGATCAGGTGCTAGCCATCTACAGGCGCGCGCGCCCTGCAAGCCAGCCTTTCGGAGCGGAAGGGCATCAGCGGTTTCTGTCGCACACGAGGCGGCATACAACGCGCTGCGCGATGAGCAGGCCAGCGTCGAGCGCGGCCTGTTCGACAGCCTGACCCGTGAGGTCGAAACCCCCTGACGCTGTCCACCCTCACTGGCCGCGCAAGTCCTCGAAGAAGGCTTGCCGTCCCTGTACCTGGCTGGACGCACGATGCAGCGCCGCCGCCTCGCCGCTGACAGCGTCCACATGCCAATAGCAGTGCCTGATCGCCCGCGTCACCCCGACGTAGGCCAGGCGCTGCGCTTCGTCTTTCTGCGCGCTGTCGAACGGCTGTGCATCCCCGGTACGCCCTAACCCGGCCATGCGATACACCTGGTTCTTGTAGGGTGAACTGGTCAGGTACTGACAATCACCAAGCATGAACACGGCATCGGCCTGCAGGCCCTTGGCGCTGTGATAGGTGAGCTGACGCAGACGACGCTGCTCAGGCGGCAGGCTCGAATCAGCCCTGACAATCGCATCTATATGATTTGAAATCAGTGACTTATCGCTACTTTTTCGAAACAGCATCATCACCGTTTCGCCCCGTTGGTAATGCTCGATCAGGGTCTGCCCGAGAGCGGCTTCGTCGCGCTCGAACACCTTGACTGGCGACAGTGGCAGCGCGGCGGCGCCACCGCACGCCCTGGCTTTCTTGCCGTTGATCGCCGTTGTACCGCGCACAAGGTGTTCGGCCGCATCGATGATGTGCTGCTGGCTCCGGTAGTTCTCGACCAGCATCACCCGGGTATTGGCCGGTGATGGGAAGGTCTTGCCAAACTCCATGAAGTACTTCGGTGAACTGCCGCGCCAGCCATAGATCGACTGCCAGTCATCACCCACGCACATCAACGACGAATGCCCGGCGTTGCGCCCGGTATGCATGCCTGGGCCACGCCTGCGGATCTCGCCCAATGTAGCGCGCAACCAGCTGACGATCTGTGGCGAAACATCCTGGAACTCGTCAATCATCAAGTGCGCCAGCGGGCGTAGCAGCGGGTCTGGCAACAGTTGCAGGTTCTCGGGGTTGTTCTCGCCGAACAGGGCGAACATGCGGTTATAGGTCATCACTGGCGGCGACTGCCCAAGCAGGTGAGCTTCCAATGCCTTCCAGTACAGGGCCAGGGCTTCGAAAAACGGCGCATCGCTGTCGCCTGGCGCAAAGCTCATGCGAGCCACGGCGCTCCCCACCTCGAGCCCCAGGTTCTCGATGAAGCTCGCCGCACCGACGAAGGCATCGAGCAACGGCGCAGGGGCCAGTTCGCCCTTGACCTTGAACTCGAACCCAGGCCCCGCCACCGCATCACCCGCCAGCGACGCGGCGAGGCGTTTTGCCGAAGTATAGTTATCAAGCCAAATCAATGACTTATCACAGAAAGCTTGAAACAACGTGCGCTTTACAGCCCACTCGGCACGCACCGACAGCTTGGCGTTGGCACGCTGGTACTGGGCGCTTTCCGACGGATCGAAGCCCAGCACCACCCAGGCATCAAGCCCTTCGAGACGCCCGTGCACATGGAAACGCTGGCCACGGATCTGCACGGTTTCCCGACAGGGCTCGATGCCCTTGATCGGCCAGGCGCCCGCAGCGAACCACAGGTCTTCGATCACGTCGCACAGTTCTTCGTCGCGCTGGGCAGCCAGTTGAGTCACCTGCACGCGCTTCTGCACATCGGGATGATCCGGATCGAGGGGCTTGAGCTGCAGGGCCTCGCGGCGCATCGTCGCGACCAGTTCGACAAAGCGTGGGCTGTCACGCAGCAGGTCGCTATAACACAGATTGAGCTGGTGGCGCTGGGCATCGTTCAGGCGCAGGTCGAAAGGATTACCTTCGCTCTCGGCTTCGCTGCCAGCCGGTAGGTCGTTACCCAGTGTCTCGAATGCGCGCAGTTGGGAGAACCCCGGCAGGCTGCGCACCAGCGGCAGGATGCGCGAATGGAAGGTGCGAACCAGGTCACGAGCACGGGCCGGCGGCAGGTCGATCTGCCAGATGGCGAAGACCTGCACCAGCCGCTTGATGAAGTCCTTGCGCGACTCACGCGTGAAGGTGACCACGGTCATGGCGTCCAGCTCGAAGCCCAGGTAGTGGCGCAGCAGCAGGATACGCAGCACCAGCGAAGTGGACTTGCCGGCACCGGCACCCGCCACCACGCAGGTAGATGGCGTGTCGCTGAAGATCAGCTTCCATTGCGCGGCGCTGGGCTGGGCGTCGGCAGGCAGGCGCTGGACGACATCGGCCTTGAAGCGTTTCTTCAGCTCTGCTGTCAGCGGCAGGCGCCAGTCGTCGAACAGCTTGTCATCCTGGCCTGGCACTGCAGCGCTGTCAGGGCGGCTGTCGCGGATCACCAGGACCTGCCGCCCGGCCTCGTACCCTTCGGCACGGCCACGTTCGTAGCCGTCACGCAGGCCATCGGCGTGCCCGCTGCGTTGGCCGGTGGCGTGGCCGAGGAACCATGAGTCGCGGTGCTGCGCCTGCAAACGGCTCAATCCTCGCCCAAGCAGGCGTGCGGCCAGGCGGCGCAACCAGGGTAATTGCGCGGGCGGGGTCAGGTCCGGTGGCGCCGGGGGCTGCTCGAGAGACACGGTCACTCCATTGCTAATCGAATCAGTAGAGCATGTTCCACCGAACTGCTGAAAAGTGCCAGCTAATGCTTGCAGATCATGGGATTAGGCGATGAAACGCAGAAAGTACCATAACGAAAAACATCTATTTATCAGATAAAAACAAGCCGATATTTACGCTTATTTTCGATACTTGAAAGAGGCATCATGAGCCCATTCCCATCTACCGAGGACCCTGATCATGCTGCAACTGCGCCCCTTCGAAAGCCTCGGCCATGCCAACCACGGCTGGCTGGACGCCCATCATCACTTTTCCTTTGCCGAGTACTACGACACAGAACGTATGCACTGGGGCAACCTGCGCGTGTGGAACGACGACCTGATCGCCGCCGGTAGTGGCTTCCCGCCGCATCCGCACCGGGACATGGAGATCATCACCTACGTGCGCGAAGGTGCAATCAGCCACCAGGACAATCTGGGTAACAAAGGCCGCACCGAAGTCGGTGACGTGCAAGTGATGAGTGCGGGCACGGGTATCGTGCACAGCGAGTACAACCTGGAGAAGGTCGACACCCGCATTTTCCAGATCTGGATCGTGCCGGACAAGGTCGGAGAGGCGCCGTCCTGGGGCACTCGGCCCTTCCCCAAAGGTGACCGCGGCGAAGGCTTCGTGACCCTGGCCAGCGGCCGTGTCGAGGACCAGGACGCCCTGCGCATCCGCGCCGACGCCCGGCTGGTGGCCGCGACCCTGCGCGCCGGCGAGAGCGCCGAGTACCGCTTCGATGCCGGACGACGTGGCTATCTGGTTCCGGCCAAAGGCGTGGTCGAGGCCAATGGCGTGCGCGCCAAAGCCCGGGACGGGGTTGCCGTGGAGGGTGAAGAAGTGCTGCGCGTCACGGCGCTCGAGGACAGCGAGATCGTGCTGGTGGACGTGGCCTAAGGCAGATGACCGAACCGTGCTTTTCGCGGGCTGGCCCGCAAAAAGCACGGTTCGGTATGCGCGTAGGCAATCAGCTGATCGCCGCATCCACCAGTGCCTGGGCCTCTTGCACCAGGCGCTGCAGATGCGCCTCGTCAATGAAGCTTTCGGCGTAGATCTTGTAGATGTCCTCGGTACCCGAAGGACGCGCGGCAAACCAGCCATTGGCGGTCATCACCTTCAGGCCGCCGATGGCCTGGCCGTTGCCCGGTGCGTGGCTGAGGATCTGCTGGATCGGCTCGCCGGCAAGCTCGGTGGACTTCACCTGCTCAGGCGCCAGCTTGCTCAGCAGCGCTTTCTGCCGCGCATCGGCCTTGGCCTCGACGCGGGTGGCGTAGGGCTTGCCCAGGGCTGCGGTGAGATCGGCGTAGGCCTGGCTCGGATTGCGTCCTGTGCGTGCAGTCATCTCGGCCGCCAGCAAGGCGGGAATCAGGCCATCCTTGTCGGTCGCCCAGACGCTCCCGTCCAGACGCAGGAACGAAGCCCCCGCACTCTCCTCCCCACCAAAACCGAGCGAGCCCTCGAACAAGCCCTGGGCGAAGAACTTGAAGCCCACCGGCACCTCATGCAGCTTGCGCCCTAGCCGCTCGGTAACCCGGTCGATCATGCAGCTGCTGACCACGGTCTTGCCGACAGCGGCGTCGTTGCGCCACTGCGGGCGATGGCGGAACAGGTAATCGATGGCCACGGCGAGGTAGTTGTTCGGCTGCAGCAGGCCGTCACTGGTGACGATACCGTGGCGGTCATGGTCCGGATCGCAGGCAAAGGCCACGTCGAAACGCTCGCGCAGGCCGATCAGGCCCTGCATGGCGTGTGGCGACGAAGGGTCCATGCGAATCTGCCCGTCCCAGTCGACGGTCATGAACCGGAAGGTCGGGTCGACCTCGGTGTTGACCACTTCAAGGTTCAACTGGTATCGCTCGGCAATCGCCGACCAATAGCGCACGCCCGCGCCACCCAGCGGATCGACACCCAGGCGCAGGTTGGCATTGCGGATGACCTCGAAATCGATGACGTTTTCCAGGTCTGCCACGTAGCTGTTCACATAGTCGTGACGCTGTGTGGTGGCCGCCTGCAGAGCCTGGGCGTAGTCAATGCGCTTGACACCCTCAAGGCCTGCGGCCAGCAGTTCGTTGGCCTTGGCTTCGACCCACTTGGTCACATCGCTGTCGGCCGGGCCACCATTGGGCGGATTGTATTTGAAACCACCGCTCTGGGGCGGGTTGTGCGAGGGGGTGATGACGATCCCGTCGGCCAGGCCCTGTTGACGCCCGCGGTTGTAGCACAGAATCGCATGGGACACCGCCGGGGTCGGGGTGTACTCGTCGTCCTTGGACAACCGCACCTGCACGCCATTGGCCGCCAGGACCTCCAGCGCGCTGGCCGTGGCCGGCGCCGACAAGGCATGGGTGTCAGCCCCGATGAACAGTGGGCCATCGATGCCCTTCTCCTGGCGGTACAGGCAAATCGCCTGGGTGATCGCCAGCACATGATGCTCGTTGAAGCTCAACTCGAACGAGGTGCCTCGATGTCCGGAAGTGCCGAAGGCCACGCGCTGCGACGCGACCGTAGCGTCCGGGCGACCGGTGTAGTAGGCGGTCAACAGGCGGGGAATATCGACCAGCACGCTGGCCGGAGCCGGCTTGCCTGCCAAAGGACTGAGCGTCATGCAAAACCTCGAGTTCAACGGATGTAGATGTTGGAACGCGCAGTGTACTGGGAGTTGCAACGGCGCGCGATGGGGCTGGCTCAGTTGATAGCGGTCTGCCACCAAATGGGAAACATCTGTTGTACTCGCGGCTCATTGAAACGCTCATCGATCAGGAACAGCACGCCACGGTCCTGGTCGCCGCGAATGACCCGACCGGCCGCCTGGATTACCTTGCGCACGCCAGGGTACAGGTACGCGTAGTCGAACCCGCTGCCAAACTGCCGGGCCAGACGTTGCTTGAACTGTTCGTTGACCGGATTGACCTGAGGCAACCCCAGGGTGGCGACAAAAGCACCAATCAGCCGGGTGCCTGGCAGGTCTACCCCTTCAGCGAAGGCCCCACCCAGCACGGCGAAGCCTATCCCTCGCCCATCCGCCACGAAACGCGCCAGGAATCCCTCGCGTGCGGCCTCGTCCATGCCCGGCGCCTGCCGCCAGTACGGCACTTCGGGATAGCGTTCGGCAAACAGGGCCATCACCTGCTCCAGGTATTCGAAGCTGCTGAAGAACGCCAGGTAGTTGCCCGGCTGACGCTGGTACTGCTCGCCGATCAGCCCGACGATCGGCGCCAGGGACGCTTTGCGCTGCTGAAAACGGGTCGAGACCTCACTGACGATACGCACCTGCAGCTGCTCGGCACGAAATGGCGCGGCCACATCCAGCCAGGCGGTATCCGCCGGCATGCCCAGCAAGTCGGCGTAGAACCGTCGTGGCCCCAGCGTCGCCGAAAACAGCGTGACACTGCGCGCCGCAGCCATGCGTGGGCCGAGCAGGCGCGCGGGCACCACATTACGCAGCGTCAGCGTCGCCAGACGACGGCTGCGCGGGCCGTTGCGCAGGCTGATATCGAACAGGAAATGCTCATCGAACAGCTCGGCCACACGGCTGAACTGCAGAGCCTGAAAGTAGAACTGCAGAACCTGCGGCTCGATGTGCGCAGGCGCCTGCTCCATGCCCTCCTGAATCAGGCCGATGCACTGTTGCAACGCCCGCAGGAACGCCTCGGGCAGTTGCTCACTCGCCTGGTACGGTGCCACCTGAGCCTTGTACAGCGCATTCCACTGGCGATTGAGGCGCTCCAGTGCACCGCTCAAGCCCGCCGGCTTGGTCTTGCGCAAGGCCAGCAGTTGCCCCTGGTCGAGGCTGGCGCTGTACATGGCGCGCCCGCGCTCCACCAGGTTATGCGCCTCGTCCACCAACACGGCAACCCGCCACTGGTTGAGCTGGGTGAGGCCGAACAGCAGCGCATGGGCGTCGAAGTAATAGTTGTAGTCAGCGACCACCAGATCGACCCAGCGTGCCATCTCCTGCCCCAGGTAGTACGGGCAGACCTGGTGTGCCAGCGCGACCTCGCGCAACCCGACACGGTCGAGCAACACCACCTGAGACGCCGCTTCGCGAGCCGCTGGCAGCCGATCGTAGAAACCCTTGGCCAGCGGGCAGGACTCGCCATGACAGGCACTGCCCGGGTATTCGCAGGCCTTGTCCCGGGCGATCAACTCCAGCGCTCGCAGGCTGGGCTGTGCGGTGGTGTCGGTGATCTGACGCAGTGCATCGAGCGCCAATGCCCGGCCTGGTGTCTTGGCGGTAAGGAAGAACAGCTTGTCCAGTTGCTGCGGGGCCATGGCTTTGAGCAGCGGGAACAGGGTGCCGAGCGTTTTGCCAATACCGGTGCTGGCCTGGGCCATCAGGCAGCGACCGGTGGCCACCGCCTTGTACAGGGTCTCTGCCAGTTGGCGCTGGCCCTGGCGAAACTGTGGGTAAGGGAACGCCAGCCCCTGCAGGTCGTTGTCCCGCAGGCGCAGCCGTGCGGCCTGGGCCTGTGCCCAGCCAAGAAAGCGCTGGCACAAGGCCTCGAAGAACTGCTGCAACTGTGCGGCATGATGCGGCTCGCTGAACAAGGTCTGCCGGTCGCTGTCGACATCCAGGTACACCAGCGTGACCTCGATCCGCTCCAGCCCACGCGACTGGCACAATAGCCAGGCGTAGACCCGGGCCTGCGCCCAGTGCAATTGCCGATGGTTGTCCGGCTGACGGTCGAGACTGCCACGGTGAGTCTTGATCTCTTCCACACGATTGCGCAGCGGATCATAGCCATCGGCTCGCCCCCGCACCCGCAATCCCTGGTACTCGCCCTCCAGCGACACCTCCGCCTCGTAGCCAGCCCCGCGCCGGGCAACGACCCGCCGATGGCCATCGATGCCCTGCTGGGCGGTGGGCGACGGCGTAAAGCGCAAGTCCAGGTCGCCGACCTTGGCAGCAAACTCACACAGCGCGCGCACCGCCACACTCAGACTCACGGCGCAACCTCGCACCACCGCACATGACATACCGCGACCGGCATGCCGTGCTCACGGCAGAAGTCCAGCCAGCGCAACTGGTTATCCTGCAGGCGATCACCCGGCCCCTTGACCTCGATCATGCGGTAGCGCCCTTGCGCAGGCCAGAACTGGACGAGGTCGGGCATGCCTGCGCGGTTGTTGCGAATATCCTGCAGCAGGCGCTGGAAACACCGCTTCAGATGCTCGGCAGGAATGCAGGCCAAGGCCTGTTCGAGCAGCACCTCGTTCAGTACCTGCCAGAACACGAACGGTGACTGCAGGCCGTGCTTGGTGGCAAAACATTCGCGTATCGCCTGTCGGTAGTTGCCATCGTCGAGCCGCCCCAGACAGGTTTCGAACAGCGCGGCGCGGCGCGTCAGGAAATCACTGTCGTGCAAATCCTGCGGCGCCGCCTGATAAGGGTGAAAGAAAGCGCCGGGCAGTGGCGCGAAAATCGCCTCCCAGCACAGGAGGCCGAACAGGCTGTTGAACAAGGTATTCTCGACATAGTGGACCTCGCCGTCAGCGTGCGCCAAGTGCAAGCGCACCGCCTCCTCCACACCCCGTTCGGCCATTTCCACGGGCAACTCCAGTTCGATGAGCGTTTGCGCGGCGGGCGACGGGCGGCGTCGGGGCGGCCCTCCGAGCTTGCGTGCAAGGCGCGGCAGCATGCGCGCCAACGCCTGGCTCTCAAGCGGATTGGCCACGGTCTGGGCCATGTGTGACGCCAGTGCCTGCGCCCTCTGCCACTGCTCGCTGCGCTCGAGCACGCGCACCTGACGAATGCGCGCCTCGGGGTGGTCGAGCCCATCGTAGACGCTCAAGGCCAGGTCCCACTGCCCAAGCCGCTCGCAGCGCTGGCCAATTGCAAACAGCAGACGTGCACGACGCCGGGCCAGCCAGGGGTTGGTGCTGTCGACCCGTTCCAGTGCCTGCAGCAACGTACTCGGCGCCTCTCCCTGCTCCAGACGCTCGGCGCAAGCATGCAAGGCCATCGCCAGATCGACCTCATCGCGCTGGCGCAAGGCGCGTGAATCCGCACTGAAGTTCACCTGCTCGTAGCGCAGCACGCCCAGATCGGCCAGTACGAACTCCGACCAATCCTGATAAAGATTGCCAAAGAACAACAGGCGCAGGCGGTCGCACAGGGGTTGCAGACGCCATTGCAGAATCTGCACCGGCGCCTGCGCGAACCAGGCAGAAAGAGGCCTGCCCGGCAGGTCCAATGGCCGCAGCGTGGCCAGCAACTGGGTCTTGGTCGCGCGAGGATGGGCCAGGTGATCGGCAAAACAGGTGAGCAGTTCGTCCCGGCGCAACAAGGCGAACAGCTGTTCCAGACCCAGTACCGGCCTCGGGCAGACCCATCCCAGGGTGAGCAAAGGCTGCAAGGCCGCGTCCGTGTCGCCGATCTCGGCATACTCGAGCCGGTCGCCGCGAAACAGCTCGCCTTTGCGCATGACCATACGCACCAGCAGTGCCTGCGTCGGCTGGGCTAGCCCGCTGAAGACTCGGAGAAAGTCTTGCTCGTGCGAGTCAAGGATATCGGCGTATCGGTGTTCGACCCACCTCAGCACCTGGCGGAAGTTATGCAGGTAATAGAGCGGATCTTCGACGGAATGGGCAATCACGGCATGGCGTCGCAGGCTGGCATGAGCACTGGTTATACATACAGATATAGCCGCCTGGCAAGCGCGCCGGATCGACGGTCAGTCCGACCTGTCCTTTGCGTTGGCACGCAAGCACTGCAACCGCTGCCCGAGTTCCCCGAGTGCATCCTCCAGCTCGCCTGCATCGTCCCCCTGCCAAGCCAGCAGCAGGTGGCGATCGTAACTCTCTTGCAAACTGAACAGATTTCCAGGCGCCGCCAGCAGCGCCGGGGTACTCGAGGCCTCCAACAACTGACGTACATCCACTGCCAAGTCCAGGCGACACCAGAGCACGCGTCCGCCTTCAGGCACACTGAACGCCAACAGGCTGCCCAGATGCTGTTCGACGGCATGGCATAAAATCGCCATGCGCAACTCCAGCCGGTCGCGCATTTGCTGCAGATGGCTGTCCACATCGCCTCGGGTCAGCAGACAGGCCACAGCCTGTTGGCGCCGAGGGGGCAACAAAAAGCTGCGGCGCACGAAAGCCTCACACACTGCTGGATGCCGACTCAGCACATAGGCATAGGGCGCTTCGGCACCGATCATTCCTTCCAGCGAACCCATGACCAGCAGCCAGTGCGGATCGACCCAATCGCGCAGGCGTGTCGCAGGTGGCGCGGCAAAACACTGCTCGCTATCCAGGTCATTTTCCAGCAGCCATGCCGGATATCCCGCGAGCAGACGCGCCACTTCACGCTGTTCCTCCAGCGACATCAGGCGTCCGGGAGGTGTCGCCAGACACGACGGCATGAGCAGCAGGCGCACGGTTTCACGCTTGAACAGCTGCGCCAAGGTACCCAGGTCCAGCCCCCCCTGGTTATCCAACGGCCACTCGATAACCCGCACTCCCAGCTGTTGCAACACCTGCAACTGCTGCCAGCAACAGGGCGTCGCCACCAGCACCGTGCCGCCCTGCAAGTCCAACGCAAGCAGCAATGTCTGCAGTAGCGCCTGGACATCCGTTGCCAGATGCACGTCCTCAGCCCGCCAGAACTGCCTGGAAGAACGGGTATGGCGGGCCGCCAGCGCACTGCGCAACAGCGCGTTGCCGGTCTGCGTCGTCGCGGATTGACGCGCCAGACGCCGCTCATGCGCCAGCAACAGCGGCTCGAGCGCCCCACATGGCAATGGCGGGAGAATGAACGGTGCACACTGGCCAGATCTGGCAATTGCCCTCGGCGCACCGGCGCGCCCATCGACCGGCACCAGCGCAAAATATCCGGACTTGGGCACCGAATGTACCCGTCCCTCGCGCTCCAAGAGGCTGTAGGCGTACTGCACCGTGGCCAGGGAAACCCGCAGGCGCCGGGCCAGGTCACGCAGCGATGGCAAGCGCGGGTCCCCTCCCTCGCACGCATGGCTGATCAGCGTTTCGAGGTAGCGATAGACCGTTTGATAGGCGAACTCGCGCCGCACGGAACGCCCCATCAACTGGCGGCCTGCGCCATCTCGGCCCGGGGCGAGGGGCGCCCCAGCAATCGCAACCGCACATCGCGCCGTGTCAGCTTTGCCATCAGGCGAGATGCCGTCTGCGGCAGCTCACCCGAATAAATGACCCGCAGCTGTGCCAGGCTCAGCCCGCTGGTGCCAATCAGCCAATGGGCCACGGCTTCCGGGCAGGGCTGCCCCTGAAGCGCGCGGTGCAGATAAGGCAGTGCGACACGCATGGCCGGGTGACAACGCTGCAGGAATGCCGGCAATCCACGACCCTGCTCGGCGAACGGGGCGTACAACAGACAGGTCAATTGGTTGTCGTCGATCGCAAAGGCCTCCTGAAACAGATGCCTGCCCTCCCCCGAGCGGACGGCGTCGCACTTGTCCAACTGCCATTGATCACGCAGCCGCTGCAGGTGTGTCAGGTACATCGGGTCGAAAAACGCGGCCAGCGGCTCTTCACAAGCCGACACAGGCAACTCGATACCCAGCATGTGAAACAACGTGTCGTCCGCTCGACTGTCGTTGATCAGATCATCGACCGCGATCACTCGCAAGGTTGCCTCGCTCTGGCATGACGGGACTCTTGCCTCGACATGCTCCGTCGGCTTGGCAGCCAGCGTTCGCAGGCGCCCCAGCGTTTCGCACAACACCGCTGCGCACTGGTGTATGGCATGGCTTCCGCGCTCGCCGGTCAGGCGCATGAGCGTGCGACTCCACGCCAGGTACCGACGCCGCTGCCGCACCGGGATCGCCGTGACCAGCGCGCTGGGGAGCGTCCCTTGGGACAGGACGCAGCGCAGCGTCTCGGCCAGTTCAAGGTACAAACGGCTGCCTAGCAAGGATTCCGGGCGCCCGGCAGCAAGATGACCGAACGTCAGCAGCGCCTCGCGCCCCAGCGGTGTGCCGGCAACTGTCGCGGCGTGGCGGCTGAAAGGCTGCAGTTGTTGGCCGCCAGCCAGCAGTAACTCCACACGGGGGTCATCCTGCAGGAACAGTGCATTGAAGGTGCTCTCCAGGCCGCGAAGCACTGCTGCCCCCGGTGCGGGCTGGCACGCGACCACTACTTGCAGGCGAAAGGTATCGGGCGCTCGCAGCGCGATGCTCAGTTGCGCAGCACGTAAAAATGCCAGCAGGCGTGTGTTACATCGGTCATGCCCGTGTATGACCAGCACGCGAAAGTCCCCGATGTACTCCACGCCACCTGCCGCCACCAGCAGACGCTGGATCAGCAATTGCACGCAGGCCCGTTGCGCCTGGGACATATGCTCCAGCAGACGATCGAGTACCTGCTGATATATGTAGTGCATGGCCTGCTCATGGATATTACTCATATAGCCCACTCCATTCCTTGAGCACAAAGAAAGCCGGCATTAACCGACATAAGAAACAAGTAGCGATTCACTTCAAAGAACTTTCCCACAAACCATTAGGAAATTTCTAAGCAACAACAGGCCGGCATTCATTGGAAGCAAAGGCATTTACCATGCCCCTGCATGCGCCCTGTGCCTCAACAGCAGTGGCCACGTACTTGATTCCGCCGAGCCGCGCCAAGTATCACAGCGCCATTATCGAGGGTTGTCGACTGAATAAAAGATACAGATCCTGGTAAAAAAACCATTCAGTAGAGCAGCATTGATCTACAGACAATAAAGAAAAACCCAAGCGTGGAATCATGGCCGCAGTGGCAATTAACCGTCGTTGCCGCGGCAGTGTTATTACGTCGGATAGTTATTAATTTTTTGTAGGAAATATCAGAAAAAAACCGGGCCTAAGCCCGGTTTTTCATGCAACTCGACGCGCTGGAATCACGCAGATCCCATGTCCAGCACAATCCGCCCACCACATGGGCATTCATCCATCAGGCGATGGGCCTCGACAACCTGCTCGAACGGGTAGACCTTGATGATCTGTGGCGTCAGCAGCTTGTCGGCGGTGAACTGATTGATGTCTCGCAACGCCCGCTGCAGCGCGACCTGGTCCTGGGCAATACCCAGCTCCGGCTTGCCGGTGAAGTTGCCAATGCAGTGCACGTAGAACTGGATGTTCTTCTGGAATGCCGCACAAGCCGGGAATGGCGTCTGGTTACCACCCTGCAGGCCGTACAGCACCAGGCTGCCACGCGGCGCAAGCACATCGCCGAGCAGCGACATCTGCGGCCCACCCATGCCGTCCAGGACCATGTCCACGCCGCGGCCATCGGTGTATTTGCCGATCTGCATCAGCAGGTCCTGCTCCTCGGTGACGATCACCTTGTCAGCCCCCAGACCCAGCAGGTATTCACGCTGCTCCGGCTCCTTGGTGGCGGCGAACACCTTCAGGCCCAAGGCCTTGCCCAACTGCACGAAGGCGGGCCCTGCGCAATGGCTGGCATCGGTAACCAGCGCCGTCTGCCCAGCCTTGGCCCGCGCCAGGTCGACGTAGGCGAAGTAGGCGATCAGCAGCGGTGTGTAATGCACACTGGCCTCGACCGGGGTGAGGTGCTCGGGATAGCGGGTAATGGCCGTGCGGGGGAGCACGATCACATCCCCATAGACCGGATGCTCATTGGGGCTGGTCGCCGGGAAACTGGCAACACGGTCGCCCACGACGATATCGTCGACACCCTCCCCGACCTGCGTGACCACCCCGGCCATTTCGTGACCGATCCCTGCCGGCAGGCGCGCCTGCGACGGTGCCAGGTTCTGGCGCCAGAGCACGTCATACCAGCTCAGGCCGATGGCCTCGACGCGCACTTGCACCTCGCCCGCTGCGGGAGACGGCTCGGCCTGCTCCTCGCAACGGAGCACATCGGCCGGGCCGAACTTGTGGAAACGGATCATGCGGGACATCGCATACCTCGCCTTTGTGAACCTCGTATTACCACGGACTTTATCCGGGCTTTGCACGTTAGACCATCAGTGGCCGTTAATAGTCGACATGCCTGTCATTGATTGGGCTACGGGCAAATCGCTGCATTGGCACCCGTAAACCCGTGCAGGGTAACAGCCTTTGGCCTTAATATTCACCCCGACCCACCTGAGCAAGGCGAAACGCACCGATGAATCGTAACGACCTGCGCCGCGTAGACCTCAACCTGCTGATCGTGTTCGAGACGCTCATGCATGAGCGCAGCGTAACCCGTGCAGCCGAAAAATTATTTCTCGGCCAACCGGCGATCAGTGCGGCACTGTCACGTCTGCGCAACCTGTTCGACGATCCACTGTTCGTCCGTACCGGGCGCAGCATGGAGCCCTCGGCTCGCGCCCACGAGATCTTCGCCCTGCTCTCACCGGCCCTGGATTCGATCTCCACCGCCGTCAGCCGCGCCGCTGACTTCGACCCAGCCACCAGCACCTCGGTCTTTCGCATCGGTCTATCAGACGACGCCGAGTTCGCCTTGCTGCCGCAGTTGCTCAAGCGCATCCGCGCCGAAGCGCCAGGCATCGTCCTGGTGGTACGGCGAGTCAACTATTTGCTGATGCCGACGCTGCTCGCCTCTGGGGAGATCTCGGTGGGTGTGAGCTATACCGCCGACCTCCCGGCCAACGCCAAGCGCAAGGTGCTGCGGCGCAGCAAGCCGAAACTGCTGCGCGCCGACAGCGTACCGGGCAACATCACCCTCGACGACTTCTGCGCCCGTCCGCATGCACTGGTCTCGTTCGCCGGCGACCTCTCCGGCTTCATCGACGAAACCCTCGAGGAAATCGGTCGCAAGCGTCATGTGGTGCTGGCCGTGCCGCAGTTCAACGGCCTCGGTACCCTGCTCGCCGGCACCGACATCATCGCCACGGTACCGGACTATGCAGCAGAAACCCTCACCGCCGCCGGCGGCCTGCGCGCCGAAGACCTGCCATTGGATGTGCGTACCTTCGAACTGCACATGGCTTGGCGTGGGGCGCAGGACAACGACCCGGCGGAGCGGTGGTTGCGGTCGCGGATACAGATGTTCTTCGGGGATCCTGACAGCCTCTAGAGGACAATGTCACCGCGCATGCGCTTCGTGCTCTTCTGGGCCGTTTCCAAGAACATCTGGTGATGTACTCGTGCAGAGAGGTGACAGAACCGCTCACCAACCAAGCCATTGAGGCCATGCGTAAGTATCACTAGCGGGGCCAGGAGTTCTACCCAAGCCAGGGCGGGCATTGATCGGCTTCGATGCCGCCCGTTGGTTGACGTGCCGCGAGCCGCCAGGCTATGGCCTTCTGAAGCCGAAAAAAAGGCCCGCAGCGAGGCGGGCCGAAGACCTGATGTGGAGAGTCGAACCAACTCTACAACTGTTCTGACGAACGCACTCATCAATGGTTTTGCATATCCGCGTCCCCCTCCGACGGGCGGATAACGCTTGATTGCCGCGGCATGGGTTGCACTGGCGCGCTAACCGTCCCCTAGTCGGCCAAGTGCTGCAGTCTGATGAAAGTGGGGGGCAGAGGCAGATGCTGAAGCCCCCCAGTAGAGGATCTCCTCCCAGCGTTGCTGGCATTGCAAAATGCCCGTCCAGATTAAAGACCGATCAGATGGAGACTACCTGAGCCGTTGCGCGGCTCGAGCTCGGCAAGCGGCTCCAAACGCCTCGAAAATCGCGCGATATTGCGGATAGAACATCACCTGCCACTCCGGATGCCACTGCACCCCAAGGGCGAATGAGCGACTGTCTTCCACCGACAACGCTTCGACGAGGCCATCCATTGCCACAGCCTCAATACGCAAACCTTCACCGACCCGTTCTATACCTTGCCCATGTACCGAGTTGACTTCGATCACCTCGGGAAACCCCAACCCGTGTAACACCCCACCTGATCGTACCGTGAGCCTGTGAGCAGGCGCGTACTGGTCTTCAATAGGGTCATTGCTTGGGGGCTCATGCTCTACCCCAGGTTGATGGAGCTGCTGAACGAGCGTGCCGCCGAACGCCACATTCATCTCCTGAAAACCCCGACACACGCCTAGCACTGGCAGTCCTTCTTTTATTGCCGCACGCCAAAGCGGTAGCGTGAGGTGATCACGAGCAGCATCTTTTTTACTACCAGGCGGGCTCGGGGGGCCATCGTAATGGTGAGGCTCGATATTGGACGGTGAGCCGGTGAAGAACAGCCCATCCAGTCCATCGATTATGTCTGCGATGTTCAGCAACTCTGGAAACATCGGCAGAATCAACGGTAATCCATTGGCAGCAGTGGCTACTGCCCGGGCATTCTTGTCGTCATTCAATTGCACTGCATGTGGGCCGACCTTATAACTACAGGCCGTCACCCCGATTATTGGCAGCCGTGACATCTTCTCCCCCTAGTCATGTCTCCTGTCGGTGCAGCCGGTGCGCATGGCTGCACTCTAGTAATCAGCACCGGCAATTGCTTTGAGAAAGGCCCTGTCTGCGAGCTTGCGCAGGTCTCGCCATTCGTGCCACTCCACCAATCCAAGGCGGTCCATTTCGTCGGCTTGACGCAACAGTTCTTCATGATGGGTACTGGGGCAATCACGTCTTTGCTCCACGTCGTCGTAACGCAGAAACCACCTATTGATCGCAACGAGTCGGCGCTCTTCCTGGTCTATCTGTCCGCTGATCGCGTTCATGCTGATAACCCGTCAGGGTTGCTAGTAGTGTCCTGGCGATGTGCCGGGCTTGTGGTCATGCACGACACGCTGAACTTGCACATCGGTGAACGATGACGCTTCGTTACGATGCAAACCCTGCAAATACTCGCGCGCAGCCTCGCGAGTAAGGCCCTCCTGCTGACTGCGAAACTCGCAGGTGTCGGGTTGGCTGTCGAAGATGTAGCTGATCAAGTACAGGTATTTGGCCATTTTGAGGATCCCACGGCAGAGATAGAGTGAGACGCGATCTACTGGGTTGAGCCTGACGCAGTGGCATCCGTTCACCCCGATTGACGATTGGCGTATCCACAACGGTTGCATGGGCCGCACGTGCGTGGCATTAGAGCTATGGCTTTCAGCCCCCCAACGGCGACTCGGTCCGCAGCTTCATGGCTTCAAGTACCAAATGATCAGGGGCTGACAGCTCTACCGAAGCAGGGCCGTCACCACCATCAACGGCAGAGAAAGGATTTTCGACGTACTCCCACGCCTCCCCTTAATTCCAAGGGGCCCGCCGTCTGGTCCACCCGACATATTGAAATACTTATTGGTGGATAGGCGTGTTGAAGAAAGAATTGGGTGCAAAGCGCAATCAAAAACGAACGGAACAAGCGACAAAGTTCAGATCGGCTACGCAAATAAGCCGACCCAAATAGTTTGCGCGCCAAACCATTCGTCAGGCCACTTGAACACGTGCTGGTGACAGAAATTCTCAATTACTCTGGCATAACGGAGAACTATCATGACTCAGCCTACCGAGAACCTTCTTGATTGGTTGCGCGACGCCCACGCAATGGAACAGCAAGCGGAAAAAATGCTTAAAGCACAAGCGGAACGGCTGGAGCATTACCCAAAATTGCGCGAGCGTATTGTTCAGCACATCACCGAAACCGAGGGGCAACAGCGATTGCTAGTTGAGTGCATTGAACGGTTGGGAGGAAGCACCTCAACCCTGAAAGATCTGGCAGGAAAGCTCATGGCGTTTGGACAGGCTGTGGGCGGCATGACGATGAGCGATGAAGTGGTCAAGGGCGCGATGTCCGGTTACGTATTTGAAAATCTAGAGATCGCTTCTTACACCGTGCTTATTGAAGCGGCTAACTTCTCCGGTGATGAGCTGACCGCAGAAGCCTGCCGGTCGATTTTGAAAGAAGAGATCGCCATGGCTGACTGGTTAAGGGAGCACCTACCCGAAATAACTCGAGCGTTCCTTAGCCGCTCGGCTACACCCGGGGAGGAAGCGAAACGGTGAGCAGCGCTCACGGCCGCATGCTCATGCGTGCGGCCCAACACACCAATTAAAGGGCCGAAGATGAGAAGCTCAAAGAGGATATGGCGCCGGCTTGAGCATAGTTAAAAAGGCATGCGAAATTGCACACTGGTAATGCAACATAAATAATTAAGCTCCCAATTAGATGCCTGCATTACCGACCGCTTGATTATTACCGGTGCGAGGCCAAGGGCAGAAAAGCTCCGAGCATGTTCAGCACTCCTTGAATATACAAAGACTGGCACTGCCAAGCCGCAGTCCTGTAGCGAGCATGCTCGCTCCTACAGCCGTGTGTGTTCCCGTTGCAGGGTCGTGCATTAAGTTTTATTCGGCAGAGAAGCACCGCGGCCCGACGCGACGAGATCTTCTGTTGAGTGTATCGCAATGTATCCACGCAGCCCTCCGATACAGTCCCCGTAATTTCCCAGCTTCCCCGAACACAAAGTAGATACAAAGCTGCGCTGAACTATGCAGGCTGTTTGACCCTTCTCGGGCTGCCTCAGCCGGCAGCCGTTCGCGCCTGATTCCCAAGGGGACCACAATGACAACGCCTGTTCCTGATTCCACCCTCAATGTCACGCCGGTCGACCGCCTGCGGGTCGATCAATACACCCATGGAATCATCGGGCCGAGCCTGGCTATGCTCGGCCCGCTGGCTGATGGCGGCACCCTGATCACCGGCACGCCGCCGGGCTGCTGGGGACCGATGATCACCCCAGCCTTCGAGGGCGGCCATGAGGTGACGCAACCGGTGGCCATTGAAGGCGCTGAAATCGGCGATGCCGTGGCGATCAAGATCAAGACCATGCGCGTCACCTCCCTGGCCACGTCGTCCGGGGTCATGTCGTTCGTCGAGGGTCGCTACAATGGTGATCCGTTCGTTTCCAAGTTCTGCGCCAATTGCGGCACCGAACACCCAGCCAGCCATGTCGAAGGCATCGGCGAAGACTCGATTCGCTGTAACCACTGTGGCGCCGAAGTCAGTGCGTTCCGCTTCAGCCATGGTTACGTTATCGTGTTCGATGCGCAGAATCAGGTCAGCCTGACGGTCAATCAGGACATCGCCAATCGTCTGGCAGGCAAGGCGTCTGAAATGTCAGCACTGCCGGAATTCGCCGCCCAGCATTCGATCCTGTCCCTAGCCCGCGCCGATATCCCTGGTGTCGCCGCGCACATGCGGCCGTTTCTCGGCAATATTGGCACCCTGCCGTCGCGAGACTTGCCCGATTCCCATAACTGCGCGGATTTCGGCCAGTACCTGATCAGCGCCCCGCACCGTTTCGGTATGACAAGAGAAGAGCTGCACGCGGCCAAGACCGATGGCCACATGGACACCAACTCGGTCCGCGAGGGTTGTGTGCTGATCTGCCCGGTGAAAGTGCCAGGCGCCGGGGTGTACATGGGCGACATGCACGCCCAGCAGGGCAACGGTGAAATTGCTGGGCATGCCACCGATTGCTCCGGGGAAACCGAAGTGGTGGTGGAGGTGGTGAAGAACCTGACGCTGGAAGGTCCGATCCTCCTGCAAAACATCGATGATCTGCCGCCGATGGCGCGGCCGATGAATGCCCGTCAGCGCGCTGATGTCCGTGCGCTGAGCGAGCACTGGGGCCAGCAGGAAATCGAGCAGAGCGGTCCGATCACCTTCATAGGCAGCGGCGAAAATCTCAACCTGGCTGTGGAAAACGGCCTGCAGCGCGCCGCTAATGTCACTGGCCTGCCGTATGACGAAATACTTAATCGCGCGACCATCACCGGCTCCATCGACATCAGCCGCCTGCCCGGTACGGTGCGCGTGACTTTTCTGTGCCCCATGAGCGTGTTGGAACGCATGGCCATCGCTCATCTGGTGCGTGAGAAATACGATTTGGCGTAGTGGCCTAGTCCGAGGCCGAGCCGTTAGCGCCCGGTGATACCGATTCATTGCTGGAGCGTCCGTTGACGGTATCGCCCCAAGGCCTGCCCCTTGGCATCAAGCGTGTCTGATCGGCCCGGTGACACACAGACTTACCAGGCAGATCAAAATCGAAACCAACTGGATACGCTAGTGAAATTGGCTGGCGCCCTACCCTAACATTCAGAAGTTGCTGCCATGATCATTCGCTCGAAACTCAAGACCGCACGCATCCCCACCGGCTGGATATCAGCTCTCGCCTTGATCGCACTCCATTCCCAGTTTTCAGCGGCTGCGACTTCACCTGGCGGCGATGCGGTCGTGACAACCACAAACGCGCCAGCCGCCATAGGGCCCTATTCACAAGCGATTCGCGCTGGAGATACGCTGTATCTTTCAGGGCAACTGCCAATTGACCCGGCTACCGGAAGCCTGCCTATAGATGACACTATCGAATCACAGACTCGGCAATCACTGGAAAACATCAAATCCATTCTTGCAGTCGACGGGCTGAAGATGAGCGATATCGTGTCCACCACCGTCTACCTCACGGACCTGGAAGATTTTGGCAAAATGAACGAGGTGTATGGCACCTATTTTTCAACTGCCTATCCCGCCAGGGTCACTGTTGGAATCACACGCCTGCCGAAAGGGGCGAAGGTCGAGATCGCATCGGTTGCAAACCGACATAAATAATCCAAGGCCGAGCCAAGGAGCTCGACCTTCGTCTCTTTAGCTGTCTAACTGTCAAGGCTACAGCCATGCCGAAGCGGCCCGTTCGCAAGGCTTGTTCGAGTCGGCACTGCGCCGATGGGTTAATCAGCTTCAGCAGGAGCGCGGCGGCGTTCTTTGCCGAGTTGGGCACAATGTCGATAGCCTGGTAAGGACGGTCATCACACTGGGTCTGGCCCCCTGGTTCAGCCAGCCCAGTACCGAAGACCTCAGTTGCACAGCTTCAAAGCAAACCCTGCCGGTCGGAGGGCAAAGCTGGCATCGGTGTAGATTTCCGAAAACGCCGCCTCGATCGAGGCCACGTTGCCACCATGGCCATTGAGAAAGAGGATTTTCTCGAAGCCATGCACCGCCAGCGAGCGGATCCAGTCGGTGATAGCGGCAATGAAGGTCGATGGTCTGAGCGAGATCGTGCCGGGGAAACCGAGATGGTGCTGCCAATCTGATCGTCAGCGAGGCCAACCGGTTGCTGGCGTTTGGCGCCTGGCGGCTGGACACTACAGCGCGTCACCTGCTCAATGCATTGGGGATCAAAATTCCTTGAGTTGCGTGGGGGTGAAGCTAGCACACGTTCAACGACGCACGAATTATCCCGTGCTGCACAACCCTCAAGTCGACACCACTCGCTAGAGGTTGCTCAACCAACTGCGAAATAGTGCTACCGGAAGGTAGGGCAATCCTGTTGAGCGACTGCCCCGCTTACGCTTGATGAGCAGGAGACCAAGATTTGACATGGTAAGGATTATTCCTTACCCTCCGTTCAATAGCCCCGGGAGATCACTCATGCCTGCCATCCACGAAATCGCGACGTTGACCTCAAAGGGTCAGGTCACTGTGCCCAAGTCAGTTCGCCAGCTTCTAGGCCTCGGCACTGGAGACAAGATTGCATTCGACGTACGAGGCGGTGAGGTCGTGGTCAACCGCGTAGAAACCACCCACGAAGATCCTGCCATCAATGCGTTCCTGGGTTTGCTGGAGGCTGATATCCGAGGCGGCCGCAACCTCACCACTCTGCCGGAAGACTTGGCGCAAACCATGCTCGCCAACGCAAAGCACTCCGTAAACCTGGACGAAGATATCGATGGTGAGGTCGCGCTCTGATGCTGCGACATGGCTGGACACTGTTGTTCCATGAAGGTGTGATTTTACAGCTACGCAAATTGCAAGAAGCCGCCGCCCGGGCCGAGCAGAACGACCCGCAAGGTTTTGAAAGCAACGCTAACGTGAAGCTGTTTCGGGCATTGAGCCATCTGATCCTGGAGGCTGTGCCTGCTGACCCAGGCCGCGATGAGTTCCGCCAAGGCAACACGCTCGGCACCGCTTACCGACATTGGCGGCGGGCAAAAATCGGTAGGCGCTTTCGGCTGTTCTTTCGCTACGACTCAAGATCCAAGGTGATCGTCTATGCATGGGTCAACGACGAAAATACCCTACGGTCCGCAGGCAGCAAAACCGATCCCTACGCCGTATTCGAAAAGATGCTGGGCCGCGGCAACCCTCCTGATGACTGGGATGCGCTGACGGCTGCGACGCGTAGCGACTGGGACAAACCCAAAGCGTAAGCGGCACGCTTTGGCATCGTCCACTCGTAACCACTGCCAAAAGATGTGCTTCCGGGAGGCGAATGAATATCTTACTCAGTCTGTAAACAAGCGAATAAGGGCGGCGGCTATGCGCGTAAGAACGATCAACCGTTCATCTTCAGCGCTGCCGAAAGGACGCGACCGGGCGTAGCGCCCGGCCACCTGCACGGATATTCAGCGACGGGCTTTCCTGTCGACCTCGGCCAGACGCTTTTCGATCTGGCGCGTCTTTTCCTCCTGTTCCTTGATAGACGTGGGCGTAATGACCTTGTCCACCGCCTCGGTATCCTGGTCCGGGCGCTCAAGCAACGGGCCTGGCACCCGCTCGCCTTGCTGTGCTTCTTCAGAAGAGAGCGGCCGTGGGACTTTGTCGCCGTTCTTGCCATCGTCAGCTTTCATGGGCTGTTCCTCGCGGTCTAATGTGTTCTCAGAAGAGCCCTGATGCAGCCAAAAAGTTTGATCCGGTTTGCATCAGCGCAGATACCGCTCAAGCGTCAGCGCGTTACCCAGTGCTGCACCGGAGGCGGTGTTGTCGAAGATGCACCAGGTATCTACACCTGCAGCGTGGCTGCGCTGCAGCCGCTCAGCCAGCTGTTGCAGGTATTGTTGGGAATACTCGCTGTGGTAGATCCGCGGCTCGCCGTGCAAGCGCCAGTAGACCAATCCAGGCCAGCCAGCGGGTTGTGCGTCGGCAGCGAAGCGTGAAGGGCTCGCCGCCACCTGGGCAATACGCAAGTCGATCAACATTGCCGCTTGCCAACTGGCGTGCCTGGGCTCGACCGCGATCGGCCCGGCATAGTGTTCGCGCAGGACTTCAAAGAAACGCCGGTCGCGCCCGGCATCATGGGCGAGCGACGGCGGCAACTGAACGAGCAGGCAACCCAGACGGTCCCCCAATTGCCGGCACTGGCCAAGAAACGCATCAAGCGCAACCTCGCAACCTTCCAGGCGTAGCTCGTGGGTGATGAGCCTGGGCAGCTTGACGGCGAAGCGAAAATGTTCCGGAACCGAGCAAGCCCAACGGGCATAGGTCGCAGGTAGATGCGCACGGTAGAACGAACTGTTGATCTCCACGGCATCAAGCCGCGCGGCATAGCGCTGCAGGTGGCTGCCCGGCAGCGGAAACTCGTCGGCGTACTGGCGGGACAAGCTCCAGCCCGCGCACCCCAGATGAATCATCATGGCATTCCAAAGCACTGTGTTGCTGCAATGGAGTCGTCAAGGCAGGTCGTCGTTCAATAAGCGCAAAGCGCCGAACAAGAGGCGCCAGAGACGAGTCGGCGCTCTGCCTGGCTTATTTCGATTATCGCGTTCATCCCGGCAACCCCTCAGGGTTGCTGGTAGTGTCCTGGCGATGTGCCGGGCTCGTGGTCATGCTCAAGACGCTGCACTTGCACGTCGGTGAATGAAGACGCTTCGTTGCGATGCAGGCCCTGCAAGTATTCGCGCGCAGCTTCGCGGCTCAGGTCTTCCTGGTCACTGCGGAACTCGCAAGTACCGGGCTGGTTGTCGAGGATATAGCTGATCAAGTACAGGTAACTGGGCATTTTGAAGGTCCTAGGGCGGTTGGAGTGAGAAGCGAATCTTCCAGGTTGAGCCTGACTCCGTTGCCTCCGTTCACCCCGATTGACGACTGGCGTTGCCATAACGGCTTAATGCGCCATACCGCAGGGGTCCAACTGCTGCGCCTGCCCCTTCACCATGCTCTCAGGTTGTCGAGGGAACCAGCTTCGAAGTGCTTGTCACGTCATCCATGCCTGCATCACACCACCACTGAACCAGTTGCTCTGAACTTTGCCCGCCTAACAGCCTTCCCCTGCATACCCCCCACGTTTTAGGGAGCTTGCACCATGATTGATCAAGCAACAGGCATGAAGCCAGGTGAACGGTACAGCGTTGAAAACCTTGAACGCGCCCATCAGTTCCCAGGCTTTTTCCAAGACGGCAAGTATTACCTCAGCCCAGAGCTTCTGACGGCTATCGGATGGCTGGAAGGCGACCGATTCATCTACGACAGTCTCGATGCTGAAGGCGAGCCCATTTTCCCTGGGCGGGTGGCCGGCACCATCAGCGACTTGACCTTGAATCTTGTGGACGGTACTTCCCTCCAGCTCTCGCGCATCGAAACCAGTGAGACCTTCACGGCGCCGATAAGCGAGCCCATTTCACCCGCCGATGAGCCGCCCCCGTTGACTCGCTCGCCGATCAGAGGCCCGCTGCGCGGCAAGGTGGTGGTGATCACCGGAGCGTCCAGTGGCATAGGCCGCGCCGCAGCCCATGCCTTTGCCTGCAAAGGCGCGCGTCTGGTTCTGGCCGCACGAGATGAGCAGGCGTTGTTCGAAACGCTGGATGAATGCACCGATTGCGGCACCGATGCTGTCGCCGTAACGACCGACATGACCCAGAGCGATCAGGTACTCGCCTTGGCGGAACGTGCTGCAGAGTTTGGTCATGGCCGAATAGACATCTGGATAAACAACGCGGGCGTGGGTGCGGTGGGCAGTTTCGAGGAGACGCCGCTCGAAGCCCATGAGCAGGTCATCCAGACCGACTTGGTGGGTTACCTTCGAGGGGCCTACGTAGCGCTCCCCTACTTCAAGAAACAGGGCAGCGGTACGCTGATAAACACCTTGTCGCTAGGGAGCTGGGTTGCACAACCCTATGCCGCAGCCTACTCAGCCAGCAAATTCGGCTTGCGCGGGCTCACTCAGGCACTCAGGGGCGAGCTCACTGAATTCCCCGACATCCACGTCTGTGACATCTACCCAGCCGTAATGGATACCCCTGGCTTCCGCGATGGCGGCAACTACACAGGCCATGCGCTCAAACCGCCAGGGCCCATCTACGATCCAGAGCTCGTGGCAAAGGCGATGGTGGCCTGCGCTATTTCACCTCACGCCAACACCACTGTCGGTGCAAGCGCCCGCCTCGCGCATTTGGCCAGCTATCTGATGCCCGGGTTACCGGCGCTGTCGGGATGGCTCACGCGCTGGGGATTGAACCGTAGCCCTGGCGCAGCGAAGTCTTCAGGCAACCTCTTTGAACCGCCGATTGGTCGGCGAAGTATCGAAGGCGGATGGAGAACCCCGAAGGCCAAAACCCCTTTGTTGCTGAGTGCCGCAGTGATCGGGTTCCTCGCCGGGTTCGTCATTACCCATGCCCAACGTCGGCGCCGGTGAACGATCTTGATGACGCAAAGGTTCGGCTGGCCAGCTGATCTCGCCTGGGTTTCTCTCAAGCGGAAATCCAGGCGTTCATTTGACGCGTTTGCTGCTGATCACTGCCAGAGCCTCATCAGCGCACCATGTACGCCCGTCACCGGGTCTTGCTCCGGGTGCGGCACTCGGGCAATACGCGCCAGCGCCTGCTGGTGAGCGCCGGTTTCGGGTCGCTGGGTATCGTAATCTTCCTGCCCCTGGGGATAGGCGCCCACGACCAGGAATTCGTCGCTGGACGAGATGCAACGATGGCCTGTCCCTGCCGGCAAAACCAGAACATCGCCCGCCTTGACCGTCAGCGCCTGACCCGCTGCGCCGCCCAGCATGAGCCGAGCCTGGCCGCGGGCAACGCCGAGCACCTCGTGTGCATTGGGGTGGAAATGGTGGTAGTCGAAAATCCCGGCCCGCCACAGCGGGGTCCACTGATGAGCGGCGAACAAGGACTCGAACGCGCTGGCGTTGTCATGCGCAGGCGCAAGTTTCAGCTGGTAGAGCAACACGGGGAAACGGCTATTGGGTGTCGCGCCGTCGTCCTCGAATCGCAAGGCCTGGATGGGCTGGGCGCTACTGTCGATGGCAATCATGAGGGCATCCTGATCAGGCTGGTAATGTCCTTGAGAAGCCATACCCGTGCCGAGGTTCCTATGGGCTGACCACCTACAACCTGTTGAAACTTTACCCTTCGCGGCCCAGTCCAGACCCTATTGATCACAGATAGGGAGAAGACGATGACAACGACGGTAGGCGACTTCCTGGTCGAGCGCTTGTACCAGTGGGGCGTTCGACGCATCTTCGGCTACCCGGGGGACGGCATCAATGGCGTATTTGGTGCATTGAGCCGAGCCAACGGGAAGATTGAATTCATCCAGGCCCGCCATGAAGAGATGGCCGCATTCATGGCCAGCGCTCACGCCAAGTTCACCGGTGAGCTCGGTGTGTGCATCGCCACTTCCGGACCCGGCGCCTCGCACCTGCTGACCGGCCTCTACGATGCACGAATGGATCACCAGCCGGTACTGGCCATCGTCGGCCAGCAAGCGCGTGCGGCGCTAGGCGGGCATTACCAGCAAGAGCTCGACCTGTTGTCGATGTTCAAGGATGTGGCCGGAGCCTTCGTACAGCAGGCCTCGACCCCGGAGCAAGTGCGGCACCTGCTCGATCGTGCAGTGCGTACTGCCGTCGGCGAACGTCGGGTCACCGCCATCATCCTGCCCAATGACTTACAGGACCTGCCCTATCAGGAGCCGGCAAGGGCACACGGCACGGTGCATTCGGGCATCGGCTACAGCAAGCCCAAGGTCGTGCCGTTCGACGCTGACCTGCAGCGGGCGGCCGAGGTGCTCAATGCCGGGAAAAAGGTGGCGATCCTGGTCGGTGCCGGCGCCTTGCAGGCCACTGAGCAGGTCATCGCTGTCGCCGAAAAGCTCGGCGCCGGCGTGGCCAAGGCACTGCTGGGCAAGGCCGTGCTGCCTGACGATCTGCCCTGGGTCACCGGTGCCATAGGCTTGCTCGGTACGGAACCGAGCTACCAGTTGATGAACGAGTGCGACACCTTGCTGATGATCGGCTCAGGCTTTCCCTATGCCGAGTTCCTGCCCAAGGAAGGTCAGGCCCGTGGCGTGCAGATCGACCTGCAACCGGACATGCTCAGCCTGCGCTATCCAATGGAAGTCAACCTGGTCGGCGATGCCAGCGAAACCCTGCAAGCATTGCTGCCCTTGCTGCAGCACAAGAGCGAGCGGCGCTGGCGCGGCAAGGTCGAACGCTGGCGCACACAGTGGGACAAGACCCTGGAAAAGCGCGCGCTGGCCAAGGCCGACCCGATCAACCCGCAACGCGTGGTATGTGAACTCTCCCCGCGCCTTCCGGACCACGCCATCGTCACCAGCGACTCTGGGTCGTGCGCCAACTGGTTCGCCCGCGACCTGAAGATCCGCCAAGGGATGCAGTGCTCATTATCCGGCGGCCTTGCCAGCATGGGCGCGGCGGTACCTTACGCCATCGCGGCGAAGTTCGCCCACCCTCAGCGCGCGGTGGTGGCGTTGGTGGGTGACGGTGCGATGCAGATGAACAACCTGGCCGAGCTCATCACCGTGGCCAAGTACTGGCGCCAGTGGGACAACCCGCAGTGGATCTGCGCGGTGTTCAACAACGAAGACCTCAACCAGGTGACCTGGGAACAACGGGTCATGGAAGGTGACCCCAAATTCGAGGCCTCGCAATCGATCCCGGACGTGCCCTATCACCTGTTCGCCATTTCCATTGGCCTGCAAGGCATCTATGTGGAGCGTGAAGAAGACATTGCCAGCGCCTGGGAGCGCGCCCTGGCAGCCGACCGACCGGTGCTGATCGAGTTCAAGACCGACCCGGACGTCCCGCCGTTGCCACCCCACATCAAGCTTGAGCAAGCGAAGAAGTTCGCCAGCGCGTTGCTTCATGGCGATCCGAATCAGGGTGGTGTCATCGTCCAGACTGCCAAGCAAGTGTTCAGTTCAGTACTGCCGAGTAAAAAATAGACCCTGCCCGAGACCCGCGCTCAGGCGCGGGTTGCGGTTCAGCTATCCGGGGCGGCGCTCATCTTGTGGATGAGGCGTCGGACCGCTTGTCAGGATGCGGATCTATCAGATATTCGACGAGCGTGACGGCACAGGCCGAGATTCCTTCCAGCAGGACCATCTCGAAACCATGGGTATTTTCGGTCGGGATCGCGATGCAGCCAGCCTTGGCATCAATACCTGTACTCAACACCGCGCTGGCATCGGATGCAAAATCTACCAGCAATGCGGTTTGGGGAACGTACCCTGCCCGCCGAGCGGCGGTCATCAGCGCCTGCACCACGGTGCGGCTGTAGTATCCCTTCTGATCGCCGGTATTGATGATCGGGTTGGCCGTCAGCTCCGTTCCATATTCTTCAAGCACCGGCCCGACCTCGACCGCAATGGTGGTCTCTCCCGGCAACCTGGCTGCCGCGTAGAGCGCACCCGCATTGGATTCCTCTTCCAGCGTGGTCAAGACGAACCACACATCCTGTTGCAACTCCTCACGCCTTGCTCGCAGCAAACGGGCGCACTCGATCACCGCAGTGAGCGGTGCACGGTCATCAAGAAAATGGGCAGCCACACAGTCATGGACAGTGAACGGTTTGCGCCAATGCTGACTGAGCACCACGCGCGTGCCGGGGCGCACGCCAGCGCCTTGCAGCTCGCGCTTCGACATGCGCGTGACTACGTATACATCCTTCCACTGAACATTGCCTGCGAGCACATCTCGCCCGTTGGAAGTCCGACCGCTGTTGTGCATCGAGCCATAGGACAGAACACCGGGCAGGTTTTTTTCATCGCCAAGGATATCGACAGGGCAGACACCGAAGCTGATCGGCTGAGCACCACCCAAGGCCAAAACTTCCAGCGTTCCGTTCTCGCGGACGTTCTTGACGATCATTGCGATCTCATCAAGGTGTGCCATGACCCTGATGGCGTCTTCTGGATTACGGGAATGCCCCGCTCGAACGACGCCCACGACATTGCCAGCCCCGTCAATACGCGCATCGTCGCAGAAAGAAGCCAATTCGCGCTGACAGATGGCCCGTACCTCATCTTCCTGGCCGCCAGGGCCGCGAGCATTCAGCAGCTCGGTCAATAATGCATTGATTTCCACCCCTCACCCTCCTCACTCCATCGCCAGTTGTTGACCCTGCCCCAGCAGCCCGCGTTCAGCCTATTGGCTGGTATTGCGGGAATTTCTTTGAGCAACCACCTTTGGTGGAAACAATGCCAGAGGACTGATGAGTAGCGATGCAGGCTACTTGCGGCACAGGCTCTAGGACACATGAAATAAAGCGCCTAATACTTCACGCGTTTCGTCCGGTGAATGCGAATTTGTGGGAGTGATTGCCACCAGGCTAGCGGTCGAAGTTGAACACAGACTTTCCTGTGTGACTGACATGAGGTGAAAGATCATGGCTAACAACCAAACCAATCGCGGGCATCAAGGCGGCACTGCACAGAACAACCCCGGCAATTTTGCCAACGACCGAGAGAAAGCGTCCGAGGCGGGGCGCAAGGGTGGCCAATCCTCGGGCGGCAACTTTGCCAACGACCGTGAACGCGCCTCGGAGGCGGGCCGCAAGGGCGGACAAAACAGCCACGGAGGCGGTCGCAACAGCTAAGGCCGTTGGCCAATGTTGAAGGTGCCAGGGCGAGAACTCGCCCTGGCGCTCTTCAGAGAGATTGGCCATCGTCTTCGATGTCTTCCTCAGCCTCTGCAGCACCAGTGGCGTCAGCATCATTCAAAGGCGGTGAAGTCGGTTTTTCCGGATCGTTGATGAACGGCACACCACTTGGGCCGTGCTCTTCAAGACCTTCGGTTTTTGGTTGCATAGCAAAGCCTCCCGGCAATATTACTCATGTGCCTGTGAGGGACGAAGGACGAGAAAAATTCAAAGGAAACGCCAGGCGGCAAAATACGACGCCACGCCAGCAATCACGCCTGCAATTTTTTTCAATTGCTGCCCATTGGTCAGCTTGACGCGATTCGAAGCATCGTCTTTGAACTTCGCGGGTGATGGAATGGCCTTCCCTTTCAGGTCCATCGTAAACGGAGAATTCACAATGAATGCGCAACTGAGCGGCAAACGCGTGGCTTTCCTGGTCACTGACGGGTTTGAACAGATAGAGCTCACCGGCCCGCGTGAAGCCCTGGAAAAAACTGGCGCCGTGGTCGACATCCTGAGTGACAAGGAGGGAACTGTACGCGGCTGGAACCATGACAAGCCGGCAGACGAGTTTGCCGTGGATGCAACGTTCGACAGTGCCCACCTGGATCTCTATGACGCCATTGTGCTGCCGGGCGGCGTGCAGAATTCCGACACCATCCGACTGATACCCGGCGCCCAGAAGCTGGTGAAAAGCCACGACTCTGCAAACAAGCCATTGGCGGTCATCTGTCATGGCGCCTGGCTGCTGGTGTCGACCGGCCTGGTCCAAGGCAAGCGGATGACCAGCTACAAGACGCTGCAGGACGATATTCGCAATGCAGGCGGTGACTGGGTTGATGAAGAGGTAGTGGTGGATGGCAACCTGATCACCAGCCGCCAGCCGGACGATATCCCGGCATTCAACGAGCAACTGATCAAGATGCTGGTCGGTTGAGCCCTCTCTCAGCACACCGAAAAAGGCAAGGCGCGCTGACACGATCAGCCTTAAAAAATCCGTAGCACAACCGCAGGAGCTTTTACCATGCGAGACTTCCCTACGCCGCCCTTTCCTTCGCAACCGCAAAGCGTCCCCGGCTCACAACGCAAGATGGAGCCCTATCCAGATTGTGGTGAGCACTCCTATACCGGCCACAACCGCCTGGAAGGCAAGATTGCGCTCATCACCGGTGCTGACAGTGGCATCGGGCGGGCAGTCGCCATCGCCTATGCACGCGAGGGTGCTGACGTCGCCATCGCTTACCTCAACGAACATGAAGATGCGCAGGACACTGCGCGCTGGGTCGAAGCAGCAGGGCGAAAATGTCTTCTGCTCCCTGGAGACTTGGCGCAGAAACAGCACTGCCATGACATCGTCGAGAAGACCGTCAAACAGTTCGGGCGCATAGACATCCTGGTCAACAACGCTGCCTTCCAGATGGCCCATGAGACCCTGGAGGAGATCAGCGATGACGAATGGGTGAAAACCTTCGATACCAACATCACCGCTATCTTCAGGATCTGCAAAGCAGCATTACCCTCCATGCCCAAGGGCAGCTCGATCATCAACACGAGTTCGGTCAACTCCGACGACCCATCCCCCAGTTTGCTGGCCTACGCCACGACCAAGGGCGCCATTGCCAACTTCACGGCTGGGTTGGCTCAGCTACTAGGGAAGAAAGGGATTCGAGTCAACAGCGTTGCGCCCGGCCCCATCTGGACGCCTCTGATCCCGGCTACCATGCCCGACGAGGCCGTAAGAAACTTCGGCTCCAGCTACCCCATGGGGCGGCCAGGACAGCCGGTGGAGGTCGCGCCAATCTACGTGCTGCTCGGCTCCGACGAGGCGAGCTACATCAGTGGTTCACGGTACGCTGTTACCGGCGGGAAACCGATCCTCTGACGAAAAAGAGGCTCGCCGAAGGCGAGCCTACTTCCTGATTTTCGGGATGGAATCAGCGTTGTGCTACCCCTCCTCACGTGCTGGTTTTTGCGCCGTGGACACCGATTGCGCTGAACCAATCACCGCTTGATTGCGTCCACCGCACAACAACAAGCGAGTCATGTCTTATGGCAAGCGAACCCGTATTGACTGCCCTCAGCTATCTCAAAGACAACAAGTTGATCCTGACGACCGCAGAGTCGTGCACGGCAGGCTGCATGGTGGCGCTTCTGGCGGCGGTGCCAGGCACCGGGGAGGTGCTGGAAAGTGGCTATGTGGTCTACTCCCCCAGCGCCAAGAAACGCTTGCTTGGCGTCAGCGCCGAAACCATCGAACGCTACGGCCTGACCAGCGAACCAGTAGCCTGGGAAATGGCGCTGGGGGCGTTGAGAGACAGCGACGCCAATGTTGCGATCGCAACCACCGGCGTCGCGGGGCCCGCGCCTGAGTCTGGTGTGCCACCGGGCACCCTGTGCTTTGCCTGGGCTTTTGCCGGGGAGCCCACAGCCGTATTTACCCGTACCCAACGTTTCTTCGGTGAGCGGTCTGAGGTCATGCGCCAGGGAGCGTTGTTCGGGCTGACGCGGCTTGCTCACTATCACCAACGCTGGCTTCGCGGCGAGCGCGCCTGAGGGCAAGGGATCATGCCGGAAGACGAATGGGCGTCCAGACGCAATCCTGTTCAAGAAGACATGTCGATGCAGCAACGCGTCTGGCGCTTCGAGCGCGTTGGCTGGTATGTACTCGTCATCATCGTCCTGCTGGCCTTGGCGGGGCTGTTCGGCAACGGCCCGCTCAGCGATGCCGAGGTGGTCAGCCCGGATGGTCGTGTCAAAGTCGAGTATCAGCGCCTCAGTCGCAGTGGTACGACCGACAACCTCTACATCACTGTTCGAGGCGAGCCTGGGCAGCCGGTGGAGGTAGAGCTCGAGGGCTCTTTACTTCGCGCAGCCAGTATCGAGACCATGCAGCCGGAACCGCAACGTTCGATGTCGCACGGCCCTGCCCTGTTACTGCAACTGGGTACCCGCAACGACGGCGTGGCCACCTTGTACCTGACGCTTCGAAGTGATCACGTGGGTACCCTGGAGGGCGTCGTCAGGGCAGGCCCCCGAAGCGCTGTCCACTTCTCCACATTCCTTTACCCATAGGAGTGCGTCATGGATTCGATCCTCCGCGCAGCTGGGATGTACCTGGCCCTTATGCTGGTATTCCGCGTAGCCGGACGACGCTCTCTGGCCGACCTGACCACCTTCGACTTCGTCTTGCTGCTGATTATTGGGGAGGCGACTCAACAGGCGCTGCTGGGTGAGGATTTTTCGTTCACCAACGCCATGCTGGTGATTGCTACGCTGATCGTCCTCGACGTAGGGCTGTCATTGGCGAAGCTCAACTCCAAGCCCTTGGCGCGGCTTCTGGATGGGCACGCTACCCTGGTCGTCGAAAACGGGCGCTTTCTGCATCACCGAATGCGCCGCGCGCGCCTCACGGAAGACGACATTCTTGAGTCGGCGCGGGATAGCCAGGGTATCGAGAACATCGAGCAGGTGAAATTTGCCATCGTGGAGCGCAATGGCAAGATCTCGATCATTCCAGCCGACTAAAGCACCCATATCGCCTGGGCATGATCGATGCTGGGAACGGGCATCCTGTCGCGATGGGACATCAACCACTCGCGCATACGCTCGGCATCGAAAATCTGCCCCTCTTCCATCATCATCAGAATGAGTGAATGGGACATCCGGTAACAACCACATCGGGAGCATCGCCGCTCCTCCCAACCGCTGATGCATTCGACGGACTCAGCCTGACCAGCGCAGATTAGACAACTCATGTAAGCCCCCTTTTGTTCTTGTTCAGTTGAGGGTGGGTGAAAGGATCTGGCGCATTCAATGTCTCTCGCATGACATATGATTTCCACGCCACGCCTAAATTCCTTCTACTTGGCAACCCATCACAAGACCTTATCCACCTGGCTGTTAATCGGGCAGCGCTGGTCATCGCTGATCTGTGCCTGGATCGCTGATGCCACCCATCGTGAACGTTGAACCCCGCCGCTTCGCCGTGACTCAACCCCAGGCAAGTTTTGTATTCTCAACCCGTGATGAGGTAACGCCATGAACGCTATCGATTTGCTGATTCAGGATCACAAGCTGGTGAAGAAGCTTCTTGAAGAACTGTCCGCCACCACAGAGCGAGCCGTGAAAAAACGTGCCGAGCTACTGCAGAGAATCGAGCAGGAATTGCAGATTCACACGGCGCTCGAGGAGGAAATCCTCTACCCGGCCATCAAGGAAGCCGGGGGCAAGGAAGAAGCGAAGATGTACTACGAGGCCAAGGAGGAGCACCGCACTGTCGACTCCCTCGTCATCCCTGACCTTCTCGGCACTGACACCGGCACCGTTGAGTTTGCCGGTCGGGTCAAGGTCATGAAAGAGCTGCTGGAGCATCACATCGAGGAAGAAGAAGGCGAGCTCTTCCCGACCGCCAAAAAACTCCTTGGCAAAGACATGCTGGAACAGCTCGGGCAAACCATGGAAACCCAGAAAAAGTTGCTCAAGGGCGAGCAGCGGGCCGCCTGATGGGGCCACTCCCTGCCAGCCTGATGAAGCTGGCAGGGAATTTCTCATCGAGCTTGTGTCCCGGGAAGCAGTTGCAACGGCTCAGGCAGCAGGTCTGAGAGCCCCGAGCTGGCTTGCTCAGGCGCTGGGGGTGAGCTTGATGCCACCACAGCGACCCCGAGTCAGCAGGTAGTCCACCTGCCTGGCCCGATTGACCGCCACGCGGATTTCACAGCTGGCCGAGTTGACCACATCGCCCCAATACTCGGTATGCACCAGTTGGCCGTTCTGCGGACCGGTGTAGGTACCCAGCGCTTCACGCGACACATAAGAGGTGTCGCGGCGATAGATCAGCACCACCCAGTCCTTCTCCGGTGCCAGCGCGATCTCGCTGGGTGTACCGAAGTGATCGACCGCCTGGGCCACCGGGCGGTTCTTCCAGTAACTGCGGGCCTGGGCTTCGGGCAGGGTCGGAATGGCAGAGCAGCCGACGAGCAGCAGTGCGGTGATCATCAGCGAGAGCAGTGTTTTCATCGCACCACCTCCTTGGCAGGTGCATTCCGGGCGGGCATCTGGTCGAAGGCCTGATCGACCATCTTCAGGATGAGGTCCCTGCCATGCTCTCGGTTACGCAACTGGAACAGGCCTGGAGCGGTCGCCACCATCTGGGTGGGCAGCATCTTGCCCATCGGAATCATGAACTTGGCCTGGCGCTGGCTTGGCTGGCAAAGAAAGTCACGGCTCTGCGCCAACCACGTCTCGGGCTTCTTCTGCCACTGAGTGGAGACCTTCACCGGCCGGATATCGTTGTAGAACTTGTCGACGTTCTGCGCACCCTTGAGGCGCACACGATTCTTGGCGCAATCGACCTCGACGTCATAGGCGGTCATGGTCGGCTTGGCGCCCTCTTCGTAAAGCCTGAATACCCCAAGCGAACGGATACCGCCCGGGCGCTGGAAGATATTGGCAGGCTCGCCATCGACGACGAAGGCTTCGTTCTTGTACATGCCGCCTTGCTGGTGGATGAGCCAGTAGTCGCCGACCGAGGAAGGTTCGGCTTGTGCGGTAACTGCACCGCAGCAGAGAAATGCCGCAAGCCCGTGCTTGAGGGAAATGGTCATGACGCAACAGTCCTTGTCTGTGTTATCGCCCGGATGCAGAGCATCGGAGGAAGTAGGCATGGAAAGCTAGTTGCCTGACAGGGTTACGTCAAATCAAGTGTCGACGACTGTGAGCGGGAGCACACATGGTTGCGGCGTCAGCATGCTGCGAGCATCACTTGACGAAGCCCGCATACCGCCGAGCAATCAACGAAGCGCTATGCCAACATATGCCCCCCTGACCCGTACCACAGGCTCACCCATGCTCTACGTTGTCATGCTCGGAGGAAGACATCCTCGAGCCAGCATCGAAGTCCACGACGTGGTCTTCGCCCACGCCGACACGCTCGACCAGACCTACCCGCAGCTGCGCAGCGCCTGGTTCGGTAGCCCTAAAGGCTTGCACATCGATTCCTGGCTGGAAGTCCACGGTGTGGATGGCTATCGCGTCGAGCTCGGCCACGCCGCACCACCGCCCGGCGCCATGCGCTTGTTCTTGCTGAACCTGGGAGGCTACGCACCTGGCGTGTTTGGCGAGGATCACCGCTACTTGCTGGTAACGGCTACCGACAAGGCCGCCGCCAAGCAGATTGGCAAGCGACGCATGGCAGCCGGTTGGCTGAAGCCGCATACCGACACAGTGGTGGATGTCGACGACTGCCTGCCGGTGGACCTGGTCGACGGTCGCTACGTGCACCTGGTCGAGGGCGAACATCGAGGCACGCTGCAGCGCAGCGACTACATCGTCATCTGAGCGACGGTGGTCGACCGAAACGCTGACCGCTAACGTTGCTGGCGGCGGCTGCCCAGTTCGATCCAGACCGGCGCATGATCGCTGGCCTTGGCCTCGTTGCGTACCCAGGCATCCACACCCGCTCGCTTCAGAAAGGGGGCGAGGTCGGGATTGAGCAGCAAGTGGTCGATCCGCAGTCCGGCATTGCGTGCCCAGTGATTGCGAAAATAATCCCAGAACGTGTAGATGCGCTGCTCTGGGTACAGGTGGCGAACAGCATCGACCCAGCCCTGCGCCAGCAACTGTTCGAAACACGCCCGTGACTCAGGTTGCAGCAGAGCGTCCTTGAGCCACGAACGTGGGTTGTAGATGTCCAGGTCAGTCGGCACGACATTGAAATCGCCCGCCAGCACCGTGGGATGGCTGCTGCCATGCAGTGCCTGGGCATGCTTGATCAGGCACTCGAACCAGCGCAATTTGTACTCGAACTTCGGGCCGGGTTGCGGGTTGCCATTGGGCAGATACAGACAGCCCACCAGCACGCCCTGCACCGCAGCTTCGAGATAGCGGCTCTGCTCATCGTCCTCCATGCCGGGCAGCCCACGACGGACCTCCAGTGGTTCGCTATCGCGCGCCAGGATTGCAACACCGTTCCAGGAGGGTTGCCCTTGGTAAAGGCAGCCATAACCCGCCGCTTCAAGCGCCTCGCGAGGAAACTGTTGATCGGCCGCCTTCAATTCCTGCAGGCAGACGATGTCCGGTTGCTCCCGCGCCAGCCAGGCCAACAACGCGGGCAGGCGGCTGCGGATGCCATTGATATTGAAGGTGGCAATCTTCAGCGCTTTCATGCGTCAGGGTCATTCACGTGGGCCTGGACGGCGTCTTCCAGTGCCCGGACATGGGCCTGATCGGCCAACGCCTTCAGCGCCAGCCAGTCATCCCAGTCGATGGCACCATCGTCACGCAGCGCCTCGGCGGTGCGAACCAGTTCATGGTGGTAGGCATCCGGCGACTCGCGCCGGTAACTGACGTCGTCGTACTGTGCGTACCAGGCTTCAAGTTCAGGAAAGCTGCGTTCGATGCTCATGATGACGCCTCGTTGTACCCCTCTTTGTGAGAGCCCGCCCTGCGCGCAACGTTCCAATGAGCATTGGATCAGGGCCGATGGTGCTTGCCGGATGCAGCCTGTTCCCGCTTACCCCGATCGAACAGAAGACGCTATTTAGCGAGTCAGTATTTAGTACCACCGGACTTACTCACCTGAACTTTGCTGACTGTCATGGCTTCCCCTGCATACCTACCACGCAAACATGCACTTGCAGGAGCAGACACTCATGAGAGCATTGACCTACCACGGAGCACACGACGTCAGGGTCGATAACGTCCCTGATCCCATCATCCAGGAACAAGACGACATCATCCTCAAGGTGACCGCCACCGCCATCTGCGGCTCCGATTTGCACCTCTATCGAGGCAAAATCCCGCAAACCGAAGCGGGCGATATTTTCGGGCACGAGTTCATGGGTATCGTCGAGGACACCGGCAGTGCCGTTACCAATCTGAAGATCGGCGATCGCGTCGTGATCCCCTTCGTGATCGCCTGCGGCAGTTGCTTCTTCTGTCAGCACGATCTGTTCGCGGCTTGCGAGACTACCAACACCGGGCGCGGCGCGATCATCAACAAAAAAAGCATTCCCCCAGGAGCTGCCTTGTTCGGATACAGCCATCTGTATGGCGGTATCCCTGGCGGCCAAGCCGACTATGTCAGGGTGCCCAAAGGTAATGTCGGCCCGTTCAAAGTGCCCACGAACCTTGCCGATGACAAGGTGCTGTTTCTTTCCGACATTCTGCCGACCGCCTGGCAGGCGGTGATCAATGCCGACATCGGCCAGGGTTCGTCAGTGGCTATCTACGGGGCCGGGCCAGTGGGCTTGTTGAGTGCTGCCTGCGCGCGGATGCTCGGCGCCCAGACCATCTTCATGGTCGACGACAACGATTACCGCCTGGCGTATGCCCAGGAGGCCTACGGAGTCATACCCATCAACTTCGAGCAGGACGACGACCCTGCAGACAGCATCATCCGTCAGACACCTGGCATGCGCGGCGTGGATGCCGTGATCGACGCGGTCGGCTTCGAGGCCAAGGGCAGCACTGCAGAAACGGTGATGACAGCGCTGAAAATCGAAGGCAGCAGTGGCAAGGCGCTACGCCAGAGCATTGCTGCGGTTCGCCGTGGCGGGGTTGTCAGCGTCCCCGGTGTGTACGCCGGCTTCATCCACGCCTTCATGTTCGGCGACGCCTTCGACAAGGGCCTCACCTTCAAGATGGGTCAGACCCATGTCCAGAAATACCTGCCAGAACTGCTGCAGCACATCGAAGCAGGACGCCTGCAACCGGAACTGATCGTCACCCACCGCCTGGCGCTCGAGGAGGCGGCGATGGGATACAAGATCTTCGATCAGAAGCAGGACAACTGCCGCAAGGTCATCCTCGTGCCAGGCGCTGCGGCGGGCACCCTGGGCCCTGACTACGTGTAGAGGAGGCAAGGTCATGAACGGTTTAGCCAGTTACTTCTGGATTGCCGTGGCGGCAATTCTTCTACTCATCGACCTGTGGGCCATCGTCAGCGTGTTCAGGAGCGACAAGACGGATGCCGTCAAAGCGGCCTGGGCCCTGCTGATCCTGGCGCTACCGCTCGTGGGTCTGGGGATCTGGGGCGTTGCTGGCCCACGAGGCATCAAGCGAGGCACCGGGCCCACTTCTGACGAGCACAGCAAAGGCTGACGTTACTGAGGTTGGCGCTACGGCACACCTCGCCCGCTGAGCCCGCGTCGAGCCCTGGATGCTCGAACCGAACGTCCAGGATCGACGCGCTCAGGCCAGTTGGATGTAGACCGAGTAGCTACCCAGCAGCACCCAGAAGACCAGAAAGATCCACGGCGTGCGTAACGAAAACAGCAGTGATTTTCGATGCCCTGCACGAGAGGTCTCTGCCTCGGAGAACAGCGGCGACTCGTCGTAGGCCAACCCCATCAACGGCTCGCTGCGCAGCAGGTGGCTTTGCTTGAGCTGCCAGTGATCGATGATGTTGTACGCAGCCCGGATGCCAGGCCAGGCGTTGAGCGAGCTCAATACCCCGAGCAAGGCAAGGAACGCCGGCACGATCAGGGTGAACATTTCGCCCCACCCTTGATTGAGGTTGCCCATGGAAGAAACGAACGCGATGACCAGGAATGATTGCGCCGCCAGGTAGGCATCCGTGCGATTGGCCAGGATGCTGGTTTCGTACTGGATCTCGCGGCGGTAGAAGTCCAGGCGCTCCTTGGGAGAGCCAAACATCCTCGCATTGTGCTCGTTGATCTCGTGTTCAGGGGTGGTTGGGGTAATGATTCGAGGCATTCGCTGCTCCGGAAAGTGGGGTCCGAGCTACGAGATGAGCCAGGAGCTGAGTCCGGTAGAACAGGCGATGGGACCGAGAATTCCATTGAATTGACGTCTCACCTGCGATTTCCCTGCTCCGCCCCAGAGGCTCGCCAGCGTGGCGAGCCTCAACCCTGTCGGGTGGCAGTTTCAGCGTTTGTGCTGACCATGATCACGGGCCGTTTTTTGCGCCGTCGAGTCATGTGATGTACCGGTAGATCCGTCCGGACGATGGGCGTCGTTGTCTCGCTCCTCCTCCCCCTGGGTCCCGGTCTGCGTCCCCGGCTTTTGAGTCTGGGTCTCTTTTTTCATGCTGCTCTCCTCAGCTTGGCCTTTGAACAAGGGAAGCCAATCCGTGGGGCAAAGTTCCATGTTTGGAGCCCAGACCCGTTAAAGGTCAAGCGCGCCACGGTGCAACGCACTCAGCCTGCGCGCAGCGTCAACGCCTCCCTCGTCCAGCAGGCATAACGGGATTCCGCTCAACGCATGCAGCGAATCAGCCAACCCCTCGCCAACCAAGGCCAGCGGGCAGGCAATGTCCATCTGCAAGGTACGCAAGCGCCTGGCCAAGGCGGGGCTCACCGGCGCCTGGACTTTTATCACCAGCGCCGCAGGCTGCATGGCGGTGCAGAGCAACGGCAACTCTTCCAACGACTGTCCGCAGCCCAATACGTCGATGCGCTGTTGCTCGCTGCTCAACATCAGCCCAGCGCACAGCACCTCGAATTCAGCCAGCCCCTCGGTGCTTGCCAGCAGCACCCGCGGCGCGGGGATCTGATTCAAGTGCAGGCGCGCCAGCAAGCGGGCACGCAGGAACGTATCGAGAAACAGCCATTGGCTACGCCGGCCTGGAGCAGCCCCTGAAGCCAACTCGTACCAAACCGGCATCAGCACTTCGCGCAGCACGGAGGTCTTGGGGAACAGGGTGAACAACTGGCCATGAATCCCCTCCAACGCCTGTGCATCGAATGCCTCGGATGCACGCACCACAGCGTCTCGCCATTCGTCGAAGGCCGAGGCCTGCTGCACTGGCGCCTCAGGCCGGCCGGTGAGCCTGTCGCCGACCTTGCTGATAGGCAGGCCGTTGGCAGTCCAGCGCAGGATGTCGCGTATGCGTTGCACATCCCGGGCGGTGTACAAACGATGGCCGCCCTCGGTGCGCTGCGGGCGTATCAACCCATGGCGCCGCTCCCAGGCGCGCAACGTGACCGGGTTGATGCCGGTCAAGCTGACCACATCGCGCATGGGTAGCAAATCGGGTGGGGTGGTGTCAGTCATAATCAGAGAATATCCGGGAGATCGAGCATTCTAAACTCATATGGACTTTCTGCGGCGAGCCTCCATGGTCCATCATGCAACCAACGGCGCCGAGGTCTTCCACACAGAAGCAATCTGCGCATCTCGCATATAAAACGCCTGTAGGTGGGCCCTATGATCACCGCGAAACTCCTTCAACTGATGGTCGAGCATTCGAACGATGGCATCGTCGTTGCCGAGCAAGAGGGCAACGACAGCATCCTCATCTACGTCAACCCCGCTTTCGAGCGACTGACCGGCTATTACGCCGACGACATCCTCTATCAGGATTGCCGTTTTCTGCAGGGCGAGAATCATGACCAGGAAGGCCTCGCAAGCATCCGCGATGCGATCCGTGAAGGCCGCCCCTGCCGCGAGGTGCTACGCAACTATCGCAAGGATGGAAGCCTGTTCTGGAACGAATTGTCCATCTCGCCCGTGTACAACGAGGCAGACCAGCTAACCTACTACATCGGCATCCAGCGCGATGTGACAGCGCAGGTTTGCGCCGAAGAAAAGGTGCGCGAGCTCGAGGCCGAAGTGGCCCGCTTGCGCCGCCAGCTCGGCCAGGACAAGCGCTAAAAAAAAGCTATACACAGCCCTCAATCTGTATAGATTAATCTCGGCGCTTCAGCTATACCTGTACAACAAATATATTTTGTACAGGATTTCCTGGAGCCCACATGTCAGCATACCTACAGCAATTCGCCGAGCGCTTCGCCAGCCTCGATGGGGCTAACCTCGGCACGCTGGAAAACCTGTACAGCGAAGACATCACTTTTCGCGACCCTCTGCACCACATACAGGGCCTGCCAGCGCTGCGAGCCTATTTCGAGCAGCTGTACGCCAACGCCACCGATATCCGCTATGCCTTTCTCAGCGCCGACGAGGTGAGTCCCGGACAGGGTTACCTGCGCTGGACCCTGCAGTTCCGCCACCCACGCCTGGCCAGCGGGCGGCAGATCTCGTTGCAAGGTTGCAGTTGCCTGCACTGGCGCGACCGTGTGCATTTTCACCAGGACTATTTCGACGCCGGCGCCCTCATTTATGAACACCTTCCCATCATGGGCGGCGCCATTCGCTGGCTCAAAGGCAGGCTGGCATGAGCCGCTGCTGGTTGACCGGCGCCAGCAGCGGTATCGGTGCCGAGCTCGCTCGCATCCTGCTGGAGCAAGGCCATCAAGTGGCCCTGGGCGCACGCCAGGCCGATCGCCTTGCACCCCTGGCCGAACAGTTTCCTGGGCAGGTACTGCTGGCCATCGGCGATCTTGGCAACCCTGAGGATATCGCCGCGATCGCCGCGCGGATCGAGCAGGCCTGGGGCGGGCTGGACATGGCCATTTTCAATGCCGGCACCTGCGAATACCTGGAGCCGGGGCAGTTCGATCCGGCGCTGGTCGAGCGCGTGATGCGCACCAACCTGCTCAGTGTCGCCTACTGCCTGGCATCGGCACTGCCCCTGCTTCGCAAGGGCGAGCGCCCTCACCTGGTGGTGATGGGCAGTTCGGTGACCTGGCTGGCGTTGCCCCGCGCCGGTGCCTACGGCGCCTCCAAGGCCGCGGTGCGCTACTTGATGGAGTCACAGCGGATCGACCTGGCTCGCGAGGGTATTGCGGTCACCTTGGTCAGCCCCGGCTTTGTCGACACCCCCCTGACACGCCGCAACGATTTCCCCATGCCGCAGCTGTGGAGTGCGCAGCGCGCCGCCCGACACATCGCCAGGCGCTTGCCCCACCGCCCCGTGGAAATCAACTTCCCCGGTCTTTTCACCTGTGTATTGCGCCTGCTCGGTGCGCTACCGGCGCGCCTGCGTCTGGCCCTGGGGCAACGCCTCGCCCGTCATGAACAGGAAGGTTGATTCATGCGTATAGCAATCATCGGCAGCGGCATCGCCGGGCTGACCTGCGCCCATCTGCTGTCACGCAACCACCAGGTCACGGTTTTCGAAGCCGAGCGCTGGATCGGTGGCCACACCCACACCCTCGATGTGGTCTGGAAGGGCCAGCGCCATGCAATAGACACCGGCTTCATCGTGTTCAACGACTGGACCTACCCCAACTTCATTCGGCTGCTCGACCAGCTCAAGGTCACCTCACAGCCCACCGAAATGAGTTTTTCCGTGCATGACCCGGCCACAGGCCTCGAGTACAACGGCCACGACCTGAACACACTGTTCGCACAACGCCGCAACCTGATCTCCCCAGGGTTCTGGGGAATGCTGCGGGATATTCTGCGCTTCAACCGCCAGGCACTGTCCGACCTGGACAACCAGCGTATCGATGCCAGCACCAAGCTGGGTAGCTACCTTCAGGCACAGGGCTATGGGCAGCGCTTCATCGACCACTATATCGTGCCGATGGGATCGGCCATCTGGTCGATGTCCCGCGCCGACATGCTCCACTTCCCCCTCGAGTTCTTCGTCCGCTTCTGTCGCAACCACGGCCTGCTGTCGGTCAACCACCGTCCACAGTGGCGGGTCATCAACGGTGGTTCGAGCAGCTACATCGCGCCACTGTGCCGCCCCTTCGCTGAGCACATCCGCCTTGACTGCAAGGTTCACCGGGTCAGCCGCGACGAAGGTGGGGTAACCGTGGTGAGCGCGGCCGGCACCGAACGCTTCGACAATGTGGTGTTTGCCTGCCATAGCGACCAGGCCCTGGCAATGCTGGAAAGCCCCAGCGCACGGGAGCGTGCCGTGCTCGGGGCCATCGGCTACGCCAGTAACGACGTCGTACTGCACACCGACACCCGCCTGCTGCCGCGCCGCAAGCACGCCTGGGCGAGCTGGAACTACCGCCTGGGAGGCCCACAGGAGGCTCCCGCCGCGCTGACCTACAACATGAATATCCTGCAAGGTATTCAGGCACCGACCACCTTCTGCGTGAGCCTCAACCAGACCGCATTGATAGACCCTGCGCAGGTGATTGCCCGCTTTCAGTACGCCCATCCTCAATACAGCCTCGCGGCATCCGCGGCGCAGGCTCGGCAGTCAGAGCTGCAAGGTCAGCAGCACAGCTACTTCTGTGGTGCCTACTGGGGAAATGGCTTTCACGAGGACGGTGTGGTCAGTGCGCTGAAGGTGGCCGCGCATTTCGGGGTGCAACTGTGAACAGCAGCCTTTGCCTGGGCTGGATCAGCCACCATCGCCTGACGCCGCGCGCCCACGCGTTCCGCTATCGAACAGGCATGTTCTACCTGGATCTGGACGAGCAAACCTGGCTGATGAGCCTGTCACGCTGGCTAGGGCGCTGGCGCCTGGCACCGCTCAGCTTTCGCCAGACCGACTACCTGCCAGCGCTGACCCAGCAGGGACACACGTTGGCACAGGCCGCGCGCTTGATCGTCCACCAAGCCACGGGGCATATGCCCGAAGGCCCGGTCCACCTGCTCACGCAATTGCGCTGCTGGGGGCTGTCGTTCAACCCGGTGAGTTTCTATTTCTGCCATGACCGCGACGCGAACCTGGCGGCGATCCTGCTGGAAGTACGAAACACCCCCTGGCGTGAACGCTTCCACTACGTGCTGCCGGTCCACGACAACCTGGGCACACCCTTCACGGTATCCAAGGCCTTCCATGTGTCGCCGTTCATGCCACTGGACATGGACTATCGCTTTCGCTTCTCCCTGAATGCGCAACATATACGTATCCACATGGAGAACCACCAACACGAGCGCACGGTGTTCAAGGCAGACCTCGCCTTGCAGCGCCAGCCTTTGGACCGCACCAGTCTGCATCGATACATCCTGGCCTTCCCGTGGATGAGCCTGCGCACCCTCTCGGCTATCTACTGGCAAGCACTGCGCCTGCTGTTCAAACGCACCCCCATCCATGACCACACTGCCCGCCAGAATCACTTGGCGCTCGGCCACTCCTGCGAGGACACGAATGATGTCGAATCACACCCTGAGCGTTAGCAAGTTCGCCGGCCTTGCGCCGTTGCTCGGCGGTCTGGCACGAAGCGCCGTACTCGCCCGGATGGGCAAGCTGCGCCACGGTCACTTGCGCCTGCTGTGCCACGGCCAGCAGTGGAGTTTTGGCGATGCCGAGAGCCCGTTGCAGGCCGAAGTGGAGGTGCTCGATGACGCCACCTGGAGCCTGATCGCCGGCAATGGCTCGATCGGTGCCGGCGAAGCCTATATTCACGGCTACTGGCGCAGCCCGGACCTTGCACGGGTGACGCGCCTGTTCGTCGCCAACCTTGAAGTGCTCGACGCGCTCGAGGGCGGCCTGGCACGCCTCGGCCGCCCTGCCCTGCGGCTGTTGCACCAGCTCAACCGCAATAGCAAACGCGGTTCCCGGCGTAACATTCTGGCGCACTACGACCTCGGCAACGCCCTGTTCGAGCGACTACTGGACCCCACCATGATGTATTCGGCAGCCCAGTTCGAGCATCCCGGGCAGACACTGGAACACGCACAGGTGCACAAGCTGGAGCGTATCTGCCAGAAACTTGAGCTATGCCCTGACGATCACCTGCTGGAAATTGGCTGCGGTTGGGGCTCCCTGGCGATTCACGCCGCCACCCGATACGGCTGCAAGGTCACCACCACCACGCTCTCCGAAGCGCAGTACAGCCATACCCTGGACCGCGTTCGGGCGCTGGGCCTGGAGCAGCGCATAACGGTACTTCGCGAGGACTACCGCGACCTGGAAGGCCGTTTCGACAAATTGGTTTCGATCGAGATGATCGAGGCGGTAGGCCATCGTTATCTGCCGGTGTACTTCCGCCAGTGCGCCGCGCTGCTCAAGCCCGATGGCCTGATGCTGCTGCAAGCCATCACCATTCGCGACCAACGTTACGACCAGGCACGGCGCTCGGTGGACTTCATCCAGCGCTACATTTTCCCCGGAGGCGCCCTGCCTTCGCTGAGCGTGATGCTCGATACCGCCAGCCGGCACACCGCGCTGAACCTTGTACATATGGAAGATTTCGGCCAGGACTACGCCCTCACCCTGCAGCATTGGCGGGAAAACCTGCGTCAGGCACGCACGGCGCTGGCCGACCTGGGCTACGACGACACGTTCCAGCGCCTGTGGGAATTCTACTTGTGCTACTGCCAAGGCGGCTTCGAGGAGCGCGCCATCGGCGTTGCCCACCTGCTGTTGGCCGCGCCCCAGGCACGTCGTGCGCCCTTGCCAGGCCTTGCCTGATGCACGGCGGCAGGCTGGTCGCCAATGCCCTTTGGTTGCAGGTTGGCTGGTGGGCCTGCGTACTGGGTGCCGAACGGCCCTGGCTCTTGCTGCTGGTGATCCTCGGCCTGGGCGTGCACCTGCGCCTGAGCCAGGACGTCAGCGGCGAGTTCAAGGCCCTGTGGCGCGTTACCTTGGCCGGCTGCCTGCTCGATACGGTGCTGGGAGCGCTGGGGGTATTCGCGTTCGATGCCAGGCCGCTGCCACTGTGGCTGGCGCTGCTGTGGCTGGTGCTGGCCAGCGGCATGCGCCACAGCCTGGCATGGATCGCCAGGGACTGGCGGCTCGGTGCACTGCTAGGCGCAATCGGCGGCCCCCTGGCTTACCTGGCGGGCGCCAGGCTGGCCGGGGTGGGATTGCCTTCGGGCACGCTGGAAACCGGCCTGCTACTGGCGCCCATCTGGGCCTTCACCTTGCCCCTGCTCTTGCGCCTGGCGGCGTGGCGCTGACCTGCGGCATCGCTCAGAGCAATAGCGCACCTCTTCCCAGCAGCGCGCCCAGCGCTTGCGCCAGTTGAACGGCCGGCCGCACACCACACAGACTTTGCTGGGCAACAGGCTCTTCTTCATATTGCCTGCCCGGCATCCAGTCGCGCCAACAGCGACTGGCCGCGTTGCCATACGGCATCGCGACGGCTGGCCGACATGCCATCGAGCCCACGATAGGCCAGAGCCAGCCGCGGGTTAGCCGACAGCAAGGTGCGATGGCGAATCAGAAAATGCCAGTACAGAGCATTGAACGGGCAAGCATCCTCCTCGGTTACCTGACCAACCCTGTAACTGCAGGACGCGCAGTGGTCGGACATGCGCTGGATGTACCGACCACTCGCACAATAGGGCTTGGAGCCCAGGTAGCCACCGTCGGCATGCATCACCATGCCAAGCGTGTTGGGCAGCTCGACCCAGTCGAAGGCGTCCATGTAGACCGCCAGGTACCACTCACAAATCGCCGTTGGCACGATACCGGCCAGCAAGGCGAAGTTGCCGGTGATCATCAGCCGTTGGATATGGTGTGCGTAGCCCAGCCGCAAGGTCTGCCCGATGGCTTGCGCCATGCAGCGCATACGGGTTTGCCCGGTCCAGTAGAATTCCGGCAGCGCGCGCTCGTTGCCCAGGTGATTGAGCCCGGCATATTCCGGCATGCGCAGCCAGTAGATCCCGCGCACATACTCGCGCCAGCCTATCAACTGGCGGATGAACCCCTCGGCTGCATTGAGCGGCACTCGCCGCTCGCGCCACGCCCTGTCGACGTCGTCACACAGGCAACGCACATCCAGTAGCCCGATGTTGAGCGCCGCACTGATGCGTGCATGAAACAGGTAAGGCTCGCCCTCGGCCATCGCATCCTGGTAGTCCCCGAAAGCCGCCAGGCCAAACTCCAGAAAGTGTTTCCAGAGCTGCTGGGCCTGGGCATGGGTTACTGGATAGTCGAAGCCGTCGGAGGCCCCGTAGTGATCGCTGAAGCGCTGCCCTACCAGCGCCTGTACCGCTGCTGTGATCTCGTCTTGCGCAAAATGCGCAGCGAATGGGCCACGTAGCTGACGCGGCAACGGCTTGCGATTGTCGGCATCGAAATTCCAGGCCCCACCTGCCGGGCTGCCATCGAGCTCCATCAGCAGGCCGGTGCGCTTGCGCATGCCGCGGTAGAAGTGCTCCATGCGCAGTTGGCGCCGCTCGCCGGCCCAGCGCGCAAAGGCTTCGCGCGAGCACAGAAAACGCCGGTCACGGTGCCACACCAGCGGCAACCCGGCATCACGCAATGCCTGCTCCAGACGCCACTCGCCGCACTCGGTCAGGTGGATCTGCGTAGCGCCCAAGGCCTGCTGCCAGCGACATAACTCGCCAACGATGCTGCCGCTGTTGCCTGCCGCATCGAGCTCGACATAGTGCACTTGCCAACCCCGCTCGCGCAGGCAGCGAGCGAAGTGCCGCATGGCGCTGAAGATCAGAACGATCTTCAATGGATGGTGCGGCACGTACCGGGCCTCACCCTCCACCTCCGCCATCAAGATAGCGTCCCGGGCAGGATCGAGAGCGCTCAGGCTCGCCAGGTCGAACGACAGCTGGTCACCCAGCACCAGGCCCAGGCGCATCGCTTCGCCTACCACTGGCTGGCGAGCGTTATCGGGACGCGCAGTGGTTCGATGGGGCCGTCACGTTGCCCGCACATCTCATCATGTACCACGTGCTGCACCAGCGTGCAGGGCACGGCTGGCAGGCCCGTCAGCAACTGGCGTAGCTCGGTGGTGGAGCGCACGCGCAGGGGCTGCCCATGGGCATCGTTCAGAGTCACGGGGCCAGCGTCGGTCAAGGCACGCAGGAGGTAGAAGCCGCCCTCCAGCGACAGCAGTTCCAGCGCCTTCGCTTCGCCGGTCGAGACCCATTGAAACAGCGTGACCAGGTTCACGGCGTACCCTCCGGGAGGCGGCGGAAGAACAGGGTGATCTGGCCGATTTCCACGCCCAGCTTGCTCATACTCGAGCGATTGATCAGGGTGTCGTCATCCATCAGGTACATCCAGTCGTCCAGGTCCACTTGCCAGTTACGCCCGTCGACAGGCAGGTCAAGCTGATAACGCCAGCGCAACGCGTTACCCGCCACTTCCCCCCTCGCCTCGCCAATGACGTCCCCCGCCGTTCCGCGCCAGCGGCCAGGGCCGTCGGGCACCAACCGCCAGGTGCGTTCCTGACGGGTGCCATCGCTATAGAGAAAATGTTCTTCGAGGATCAGATGCTCACCTTCACGACGGCTATCGATGCGCACATGAAAGCGCTTGACCACCTCACCGGAGCGCTTCTGGAACATCCCCCAGGCCTGTACCGGCCGCGAGAAGAACGCCATCAGGTCGAGCTTCGGCTGCTCCTGCGCATAGCGTTCGACCCCGACATTGCCACAGCTGCCCAGAAGCAGACACAACGCCAGCAACAGTGCTTTGTACATATTCAGCGTCCTCGTTCACTGCCAGTCAGCCCGAGCAGGCGCTGACGCAGTTGTGGGTCCCTGGCACGCGGATCGAGCCAGATGGCAAAGAATGCCCGGGCAAAGGCCGGGTCGTTGATTTCGCGGCTCAATTCACCCTCGACGTAAAAGCGGCACCCCTGCCCCGGCAGGTACAAGCCTGTAATTCGCATCCCGGGGCGCACGTCCACGAATGCCGCTTCGAGCGCCTGGGTCCAAGCCGGGCGTTGCTGGGGCGCAATGCCGCTAGCGTTGAGACGATGCATTTCCTCGAGGCTGGCCTGTACCAGCGTGTCCTTGGACAACGACCGGTGATAGAGAAGCTCGAGGGCGAACGGCTGGTTCCAGTCCAGCGCCGGCCCCAGCGTCCATAGCTGGGCGGTGTAAAGACGCAGGCCGAACCAAGTGAACTCACCGGCACCCAACCGCTGCGCTCCGGGCAACTGCGAGCGCCAGTCCGCCGTCGCCGAAAACGCAACGATCAGCAGGCAAAGGCACGTCCAACGAGCACGGTGAACCATATTGACCTCAAGCGCGGCCTAATACTGTACAAAGATAGCATGATGTACAGATATTCTATCTTCATGTACAGATTTTGCCATTTGTCCCCAGGCCACGGGCACAGTCGTTGGTCGCCGCCGAAATAGAAAAGAGCCATCCGGTCAAAACGTTCGCACTTATTTGCCTGCGCGGTAGTCATAGGTCTGAATACCACCTCGCCTACCGGAGCTCCCATGCCCATGACCCGCGCCTGCCAACAGCTCGCTCTGGAGCAGAATCGCCGGCTGTTCGCCAGCGCCTATGAACTCGACCGCGCAGCCTTTGCCCTACTCGAAGGCGTCGGGCTCGACGCCTTTGACTTCGACCATTACCAGGGGCTGCGGCGCAAGGCAGCCGAGCGTTATCAGGAGGCCATCGAGCATTTGGCCCTCCTCGAGGGCAGCCGCTCATCGCCAAAGTGAGCGCCAGCCTATAATCTGCGCCCAGTGCCCGGCGATTCGCCCCAGGCCATTTCCCGGTCCGTACAAGGCTGATGCCATGAAGTCGTCCAGCAAAACGTCCCTCGCCTCGCCGCACAACTCGGCGCTCAGTCCCAGCCACCTGGATTTCCCCGTGGTCGGCATCGGCGCCTCAGCCGGCGGGCTGGAGGCGATCCGTCGTTTCTTCCAGCACGCCCCGGACGACTCCGGCATGGCCTTCGTCGTCGTTCTACACCTCTCCCCGGACCACCAGAGCCAGGCCGACCGGATCATCCAGGCTGTCACCCGCATGCCGGTACGCCAGGTCAGCGAGCCGGTGCCGATCGAACGCAACCATGTCTACGTGATCTCGCCGGCCAATCGCCTGTCCACCAACGACGGCTACCTGCGGGTAACCCCGGCCAAGCGCAGCCGCGGCGATCACGTGGCCATCGACCTGTTCTTTCGCGATCTGGCCGACGTGCACAAGGACCATGCGTTCTGCGTCGTGCTCTCGGGAACCGGTAGCGACGGCGCCGTAGGCCTGACGCGCATCAAGGAGCAAGGTGGCGTGACCCTGGTGCAGGCACCCGATGATGCCGAGTACCCCGACATGCCCCGTGCAGCGCTGGCCACCGGTATGGTCGACATGCTGCTGCCAGTGGCTGAAATGCCTGGGCGCCTGGTCGAGTTGTGGCGCACGGCGCGCCAGGTGAAACTGCCGGAAATCGAGGACGACAGCCTGCCGCCGCCTCTGGGAGAGCGTGAAGGCGACCCGGCGGCAAGTGACCCGTTGCTGGATGAGATCCTGCTGACGCTGCAAGGCGATACCGGGCACGATTTCAGCCATTACAAGCGCGCCACCGTACTGCGCCGTCTGGAACGCCGCCTGCATGTCACCGGCCAGACAGAGCTGGCCGGCTACCTCGACTTCCTGCAACGCCATCCGGAGGAGTCGCGGGCACTGCTGGCCGACATGCTGATCGGAGTGACCAATTTCTTCCGCGACCGCGAAGCGTTCGAAGCGTTGCAGCGCCATGTCATGCCCGGCCTGGTCAACAAGGATGCCAGCGAAGAGTCCGCGCACGAGGTACGCCTCTGGTCAGCGGGCTGCTCCACCGGCGAGGAGGCCTACAGCCTGGCGATGTTGGTGACCGAACAGTTGGCGGTGGAACAGCGCAGTGCCCAGGTGCAGGTCTTCGCCACCGACCTCGACGAACGCGCCATCGCTATCGGTCGCGCCGGCCGGTATCCGGATGCCATCGCCACCGACGTGTCACCGGCGCGCCTGCGCCAGTTCTTCATCAAGGAAGAACAGCACTTGCGGGTACGCAAGGAAATCAGGGAAAAGGTCCTGTTCGCCCGTCACAACCTGCTATCCGACCCGCCGTTCTCCCAGCTTGACCTGATCGTCTGCCGCAACCTGCTGATCTACCTGGACCGCGAGGTGCAGCGCGATATCCTGCGTCTGTTCCATTTCGCCCTGCGTCCAGGCGGCCATCTGTTCCTCGGTAGCTCCGAGTCGACTGACCTTGCGGCCGAGCTGTTCGTCGCCGTGGACAAACGCAACCGTATCTTCCGCGCCCGAGAAGTGCCGACCACCAGCCATCCGCCGCGCCTGCAGGCCCCGGAGCCTGCGCTCGCGCCACCGGCCCGCGCGCGTAGCACTCGCCGATTGTCCTACGCCGAGATCCACCACCGCGCACTCGCCCGCTGCACGCCGCCCAGCCTGGTGGTCGATAGCGAGGGCAATATCCTGCACATGAGTGAAGGTGTCGGGCGCTTCCTGCGCCATGCGGGTGGCGAGCTCAGCCACAACCTGCTCAGCCTGATCATCGCGCCTTTGCGGCCGGCCCTGCGCAGTACCATGCTGCAAGCGCAAGGCAGCGGCCAGGCGGTGACCTCGCGCAGTGTCGCGGTCAACCTCGACGAACAGCCCACTACCGTGCAAATCCTGATCCAGCCGCACCAGGACGACCCCAGTGGTACCGATTGCCTGCTGGTGGTGTTCCAGACGGTCGAAGTCGATAGCAGCGCCAGCACCAACGCTGCCGTCGAGCAGACCGAAGGCATGGTGTTGAGCAACCTGGAGCGCGAACTGCACCGCACGCGGCTGCAACTGCAGGAAACCATCGAGCAATCGGAGTTTTCCAGCCAGGAGTTGACCGCCTCCAACGAGGAAATGCAGGCGATCAACGAGGAACTGCGCTCGGCCAGCGAGGAACTGGAAACCAGCAAGGAAGAGCTGCAGTCGATCAACGAAGAGCTGCTGACGGTCAACTACGAGCTCAAGACCAAGGTCGAGGAGACCGACAAGGTCAACGACTACCTGAGCAACCTGATCGCCTCGACCGACATCGCCACGGTCTTCGTCGACCGTAACCTGTGCATCCGCTGGTTCACCCCACGGGCCACCGACATTTTCAGCATGCTGCCGGTGGACACCGGGCGCTCGCTACTCGATATCACCCATCGTCTCGACTACCCCGGCCTGGCCGACGACGCCCGTGCCGTGGTCGAGCGCGAGACCACCATCGAACGCGAGGTGGTCGGCCACAACCAGCACTGGTACCTGGCCCGCTTGCTGCCCTACCGGGCCAGCGAGCGCAATGTCGATGGCACCGTACTGACCTTCATCGACATCAGCCAGAGCCGCGCCGCGGAAGAACGCTTGCGCCAGGGCGAGGAACGCATGCGCCTGGTGGCCGAAAGCACCCATGACTTCGCCATCATCCTGCTTGACGAGCAAGGTCTGATCACCGACTGGAACACCGGCGCCGCACTGATTTTCGGTTATGGCAAGGACGAGGTCCTCGGCCAGCACTATCAGCTGATCTTCACCGAACAGGATCAGGCCAGCGGTGTGCCTGAACACGAGCTGCGCAGCGCACGCCTCCATGGCCGCGGCCAGGACGAGCGCTGGCACGTGCGCAAGGATGGCAGTCGCTTCTACTGCAGCGGTGAAGTGTCCCGCCTCAAGGGCAGCAGCCTGCGCGGCTACGTGAAGATCGCCCGCGACCTCACCGGCCACAAGCGCCTGCACGACGAGCAGAGCAAGCAACTGGCCGAGTCGCAGAGCAGCAGCCACATGAAGGACGAGTTCTTCGCCGTCATGTCCCACGAGCTCAAGCATCCGCTGAACCTGATCCAACTCAACGCCGAGATCCTGCGCCGCTCGCCGGCGGTGAAGTCTGCCAGCGCCGCCAGCAAGGCTGTCGGGATCATCTGTGACGCAGTATCCAGTCAGGCGAGGATCATCGACGACCTGCTCGACGTCGCCCGCATCCGCACCGGCAAGCTCAAGCTCAAGACCCAGTTGATCGACCTGTGCGCAGTGCTACAGGGCATCCATGCGGTGGTGCTCAACGAGCAGCATCCTTGCACCGTGCGCCTGGCGTTGCCGGCCGATGGCGCGCCGGTCTACGTCGATGCCGATGGCACGCGGCTCGAACAGATCATCTGGAATCTGCTGAACAACGCCTTGAAATTCAGTCCCGCAGGCAGCGAGATTCGCGTGGCGCTCGCCAGGCGAGACACACAAGCCCTTCTGGAAGTGATCGACCAGGGCGTGGGCCTGACCGCGGATAGCCTCGAGAGCGTTTTCGACCTGTTCACCCAGGCTGCCACGCAGTCGTCCGGCAACCACCGCGACGGGCTGGGCATCGGCCTGTCGCTGGTGCGCCAGTTGGTCGAGGCCCATGGCGGGACGGTGGCGGCTTATTCTCCGGGGCTTGGTTGCGGTAGTACCTTTACAGTCTCCCTGCCATTGTCCGCACCCGAGCACCAGGCCCCGCCAGATGCGCCCGCGCAGGACAGCGACGGCCGCCTGGACGGTATCAAGGTGCTGCTGGTAGACGACTCGAAGGAAATCCTCGAGGTCATGCAGCAGTTGCTGGAGATGGAGGGTGCGAACGTCGAGGCCTACAGCGACCCGCAAGCAGCGCTCGAGGCCGCTGCCGACGGACGCTACGAGATCATCCTGTCCGATATCGGCATGCCGATAATGGACGGCCATGCCTTGATCAAGGCGCTACGGGGCCTGGAACACCTGCGCTACACACCGGCCATTGCCCTGACCGGCTACGGCGCCAGCGCCGACCAGTACCGCTCACGCCAGTCAGGCTTCGATCGCCATCTGAACAAGCCGGTGGGCTATGACGAACTGGTCGAGGCCATAGAGACACTGTGCGGTTCGGTGCCCTATTGACCTGGCGCTGCGCCGTCAAAGCGCGGGCCACGGGGACCTGGCTGGATTCGCCGCCCTGTGTGGCGATGTTCATTCGCCCCTACTGCAGTGCCGTGGAACAGCGCTTTTAGAGGAGATCACGGAGTCGATCGGGTCAGTTGGGTGAATCATTTGACTGGCCCTGTCTTCTTCCAGGCTCAGTCAGACGTGTCCTTTTCCTGAGCATCACGGCTCGCTTTTGCCGAGTCGTGCTCACCCATTCGCTGGTAATGCTTGCGCAGCGCATGCAGTTCCGCCGGCCCCATGTCCTCAAGGTCCAGCAGCGCCTTGTGCGCCCGCTTCGTGGTGCGCAGCAGCTCGTCGATCTTGATGTGCAACTCGTCGTTGTCGCGGTTCTGGGTGTTCTGGATCAGGAACACCATCAGGAAGGTGATGATCGTGGTCGAGGTGTTGATCACCAGTTGCCAGGTATCGTTGAAGTCAAATAACGGCCCGCTCACCCCCCAGGCAATGATGAGCACCAGTGCGATGGCGAAGGTCATCGGACGTCCACTGCGGTTGGCCAACCATTGGGCAAATCGATCGAATTTCATGGTTTACCTCGATGTGTGCTCCTGCATGCGGTGGAGCCCCGCAGCACGGGCAAAGTTCCGGTTTTCTTCCCCCACCGGCGAGCGTGCTCGCAATGCAGGCCACGCGCAGTACTGCTGTTGTTCACCCGCTAAATGTTTGTCCCGCGGTCCTTCAGGCAATTGGTCTGGAAATCCGAGAATCTTTGCAGTGCGATGACTCGCGCCCTGGTCACAGCTGAACACAGGCGTTCCTGTGTTCGACCAGAGGTGCCCCCTCATGGCTGACAAAAAGCGACTGACCTACCTGCCCAGGAGACCGACCATGAGCGACCCCAATCATCCAGATCCTTATGTCGATGAAGTCCCACACGATCCCGGCGAGAAGATACCCGCGCCCGACCCGCAACAAGAGGCACCCGACTGGCCGGAAGGCCAGGTACCTCCAGAAGAACAATCCGATGGCTGAAGGCCCCGCGCTTTCCAGGTAACGCCACTCGTCAATCCTGCTGAACCCTCTCGATCCGCCACGGGTCGCTACTGATGATTACTCAATCCAGGGGGCTGTGGTGAGCGAGATCCGCATTGGCATTTCCGGTTGGCGCTATGGCCCATGGCGCAAGGATTTCTACCCCAAGGGGCTGCGTCAGGACGACGAACTGGCGTTCGCCTCGCGGGCAGTCAACAGCATCGAGATCAATGGCTCGTTCTACGCGCTGCAGACCCCTGAACGCTACGAGCGCTGGCGTGACGAGACGCCCGACGATTTCGTGTTTTCGGTCAAGGCGCCGCGCTATATCACCCATGTGCGCAGGCTTCGCGAGATCGACGAAGCGCTGGCCAACTTCTTCGCCTCGGGCCCCTTGCTGCTGGGTGACAAGCTTGGTCCTTTTCTCTGGCAGTTTCCCCCAAACCTGAAATTCGACGTGCAGCGGTTCAGCGATTTTCTCGCCAAGCTCCCACATGACCGCTCGGCCGCCCGCCGCATTGCCCGCGACGCCGCCGAGCGCCTGCAAGGCAGCGGTGGGACTGCCATCAAGGGCAACGCACGCCTGCGCCACGCCGTGGAAATCCGCCACCCCAGCTTCCTTTGCGACACCTTCATCGACCTGTTGCGCAAACACAAGGTCGCCTTGGTGGTCGCCGACAGCGCGGGCAAATGGCCTTATGTCGAGGAGGTCACGGCCGACTTCATGTACCTGCGCCTGCATGGCGATGTCGAGCTCTACAGCAGCGGCTATACCGCCAGCGCGCTGCGCCGCTGGCGCATGCGTATCCAGGCCTGGGCGGCAGGCGGTCAGCCGGAGGATGCCCAGCGCGTCGTGCGTCGCGCGCCGGCAAAACGTGCCTCCCGTGACGTGTACTGCTACTTCGACAATGACCAGAAGGTGCATGCCCCTTACGATGCCCGCCGCCTGCTGGGCAAGCTCGGCCTTGACGGCGAGCTGGTGACCGAGCCCGGCGTCGAACCGCAGGAGTCGCTATGAACGGAACCTTGCCCGCCCCACGCTGCATCATCGACAAGGTGACCGCCGTGCACTGCCTGACGGTGCTGACCCTCAACGTGCACAAGGGCTTCACCCTGTTCAATCGCCGTTTCATCCTGCCGGAACTGCGCGAGGCGGTGCGCGCGACCGGGGCCGACCTGGTGTTCCTGCAGGAAGTACACGGCAGCCATCAGCAGCATGCCGAGCGCCACCCGACCTGGCCGACGGCACCTCAGTACGAATTCCTCGCCGACAGCATGTGGCCCCAGTTCGCCTACGGACGCAACGCGGTCTATCCCCATGGCGACCATGGCAATGCCCTCCTGTCCAAATTCCCGATCCGCGCCCACGATAACCTTGACGTCACGATCCGCGGCAACGAGGAGCGCGGCCTGCTGCATTGCCAGCTCGAAGTGCCGGGCCACGAGCAGGTGCACGCGATCTGCGTGCACCTCGGGCTGCGCGAGGAGCACCGGCAGCAGCAGGTCGACCTGCTGCTGGCGTTGCTTGACAGCCTGCCCTCGGACGAGCCGGTTATCGTCGCAGGTGACTTCAACGACTGGCGCCTGAAAGCGGATGTGCGGCTCTCGGGGCATCTGGTCGAAGCCTTCGGCAAGCCGGCGCGCAGCTTTCCCGCGCGCCTGCCGCTGCTGCGCCTGGACCGCATCTACCTGCGCAACGCACAAGCCAGCGACGCCCGGGTACTGTCCAGATACCCGTGGTCACACCTCTCCGACCATGCCCCGCTGGTCGCGCAGGTGACGCTATGAAGCTGCCCTGGAGCGAAGGCAATCACGTCCAGTTGCTGGTCAACGGCGAGCAGTACTATCCGCGCGTGCTCGAGGCCATGGCTCAGGCTCGTGAGGAAATACTGCTCGAGACCTTCATCATCTACGACGACAAGGTCGGCCAGGCCTTGCGCCAGGCCCTGATCGACGCCGCTCGGCGCGGGGTAAGGGTCGAAGTCGCCGTGGACGGTTACGGCACCGCCGACCTGCCCGACGAATTCATCGCCTCGATGACCGAGGCCGGGGTCCGTTTCCATTCGTTCGATCCGCAACCACGATTGGCCGGCATGCGCACCAACCTGTTCCGTCGCCTGCACCGCAAGATCCTGGTGATCGACGGACAACGCGCGTTTATCGGCGGTATCAACTACAGCGCCGACCACCTCGGCGACTTCGGCCCACAAGCCAAGCAGGACTACGCCGTGGAGGTCGTCGGCCCGGTAGTGGGCCAGGTGCACGCGTCCTCCTGCCGAATGCTCGCCCCCGTGCTGGATGCCGCCAGCCGAGTCCAGCCGAACAACATCGCCGCAGGCCCGGCCAGCGCCGTGCTGGTGGAGCGCGACAACCGGCGCCACCGCACCGATATCGAGGCCTGTTATCTGCAAGCCCTGCGCGAAGCCAGGCAACGTATCGTCGTGGCCAACGCCTACTTCTTCCCCGGCTACCGCCTGCTGCGCGAACTGCGCAACGCCGCTCGGCGCGGGGTCGAGGTGACCCTGATCCTTCAGGGGCAACCGGACATGCGCTGGGTCCGCGCACTCTCCCGGCTGCTCTACAACTACCTGCTGCGTGACGAGGTGCGCATCTACGAATACTGCCAGCGCCCGCTGCACGGCAAGGTAGCGTTGGTGGACGACGAGTGGACCACGGTGGGCTCGAGCAACCTCGACCCACTGAGCCTGTCGTTCAACCTCGAAGCCAACCTGCTGATCCGCGACCGGGCGTTCAACGCTGTGCTCTACCAACACTTGAGCGAACTGACCCGCGAGCACTGCAAGGCCGTGACGCTGGAGCGCATGGTGCGCGGTTACTGGTGGCGTGCCCCCTTGATCTTCCTGGGCTTCCATATCACCCGCTATTTCCCGCGTATCGCCGGCTGGTTCCCGGCACACCGGCAACGCCTGCAGTCGCTGCAAAGCGAAAGCGAGGCTCCGGCCGACTACCAAGAGGGCAAGACCTGATGGCCACGCCACGCTGGAAGACCTGGGGCAAACGCCTGCTGACCGTGCTGTTCCTGGTATTGATCCCGGTGCTGCTGTTCACCCTGGCGCGCAACCTGGACTGGAACGAAGTCAGCCAGTCGCTGCGGGCCTACCGGCCCTCGACCTTGGTCCTGGGATTGCTGCTGGCCCTGTGCAGCTATCTGGTGTTCGCCAGCTACGACCTGCTCGCCCGCGCTTATACCGGCCACCGCCTGCCAGCTCGGCAGGTGCTGCCGGTGGCATTCGTCTGCTATGCGTTCAACCTCAACTTCACCACCTGGGTCGGTGGCGTGGCCCTGCGCTATCGGCTGTATGGCAGGCTGGGCCTGGATACCCCGACCATCACCCGCATCCTCACCCTGGGCCTGTTGACCAACTGGATGGGCTACCTGCTGTTGGCCGGCACCGTATTCGCCTTGGGCCTGGTCAAGCTGCCGGAGAACTGGACGGTAGGCGCTGGCGGCCTGCGGCTGATCGGCGTGTTGATGGTCGTGGTCGCGTTGGCCTACCTCTTCGCCTGCGCCTTCGCCAAGCGGCGCACGTGGGACCTGCGCGGGCATCAAGTCACCCTGCCGAGTCTGCGCCTGGCGTTGTGCCAGGTGGCCCTGGGTGCAAGCAACTGGGCGTTGATGGCGGCGTTGATCCATCTGCTGCTGCCACCGGAGCTGTTCTATCCCTCGGTGCTGGGTGTGTTGCTGATCAGTTGCGTGGCGGGCGTGGTCGCCCATATTCCCGCCGGGCTTGGGGTGCTGGAGGCCGTTTTCCTGGCCCTGCTCCATGGCCAGCTCGGCCAGGGCACGCTGGTGGCCGCGTTGCTGGGTTATCGAACCTTGTACTACCTGATCCCGCTGCTGTTGGCGGTGGTCACCTACCTGATCCTCGAGAAACGCGCCAAGGCCTTGCGCCGACAGGTCGAGCCAGCCCTCGACAAGCGCTGATGGGCCGTGGGGCCCGGGAGGTACATCATGCGGATCGTTCCATGTATTGCACTGCTGGCCACCCTGGCCAGCGGCCAGGCAATGGCCGAAGGCTGCGACGTGGTCACGCGCTCATCCAGCGATGCGGTCAACCCGGTGCAGCAGCATACCTGCTACAGCTACGCCAACATGCCGGCCGAAGCGATTGCCTGGTCGTGCAGCAATGAAAGCAAGGAGATGCTCAACAGCCAGAAACGCCGAGTCGAGCGTTGCGCCGACGGCAGCGTCGGCAGCTGCATCGCACCGCTGACCCAGGAAACCCTGGCCAACCCCGATGCCGCGGGGCGCAGCGAGCCTTCCACCCGCCCCACCGTGCCCAAGGACGCGCGGATCATCACCTACTACTACGACACCCCCAGCCTGGGCCAGGCGCGTAGCGATTGCGAACGCAGCAACGGTGTCTGGCAGACCCACTGACGTAGAGGAGAACGACCATGCCACGTGGAGAAAAAGACAAGTACACCGATAAACAGAAACGCAAGGCCGAGCATATCGAACAGAGCTACGAGGCCAAGGGCGTGTCCAAGGACGAAGCCGAAGCCCGCGCCTGGGCCACGGTCAACAAGCAGTCCGGAGGGGGTGAGCGCAAAGGCGGTTCGGGGCAACGGAAAAGCCCGACGGCCAAGGCCAAGGCACGGGAGTCCTCGGCCCGGCGTGCTGTCGCGACGAAGCATGGCGTGCCCCGTTCCGGACAACAGCTGGAGGACATGACCAAGGCCGAGTTGATGGACCGTGCGCGTAAACAGCACATTGCCGGTCGCTCGACCATGCGCAAGGGAGAGTTGATCGAGGCCTTACGCAAAGTGGCTTGAGCCGCACCGGCGTCCTTACAAGACAATCTCAATGCCGTTCCCGTTGCCGTTACCAATCAAGAATCCAGCCTCATACCTCACGAGCGACAGCTACGCCAGCCCAGGCACCACCCGTACCTCCGCGACTTCAGGAGGCCGAACGCAGGACTTGCGGAGGGAGGTGACGGGCATGGATGCCCGTCAAGCGCTGGGGCCCAGGATGGGCCCTGCAGCGCGGTCCTCCCGGGAGCAAGGCCGGAATGAGGGAACCCGGAGCGAAGCGCAGGGCCGGATGAATGGAGCGCAGCGTTTTTTGGTTACTTTTTGTCGCGTCTGACAAAAAGTGACTCGCCGTAAGGGCGAAAAGGTGACTAAGCGTCATCCTCACAAACGGATATGCCCACAACTGTAAAAACTCACCCCTCTAGCATTCAACTTTCAGAGTGTGTGTTTTGAAAGTTATAAGCACATTCATTTACGAGTGAGACGCATAGTCACCTTTTCGCCTTTACGGCGACCTTCTTTTGCACGCGGGCAAAAGAAGGCAAAAACCGCTAGCTCCATTCATCCGGCCCCTACGCTTCGCTCCGGGGTCCCCTCGTTCCGTTCTTGCTCCCGGGAGGACCGCGCTGAACGCCCCCTCCTGGGGCGCAGCGCTTGACGGGCATCCCTGCCCGTCACCTCCCTCCGCAAGAACTCCACTCGGCCTCCTGACGTCGCGATTGGCGGCGCCTGATCCATCGCGCGCTTAGAAGCAAGATCAAGAGCATCCAGCCTCATACCTCAGCGCGCATGAATGGGCACGATCCGTACGCCCATCTCAAGGATGTTCTAATGCGGCTGCCGACCCCGCGGGGCCAGTAAAATCGGGCACTTGCTACCGCATCAGTGGGGGCCTGCCGCTATTTCATAGGCAGAGCTGTGATCACATCATCTGATGACATGACCTGGGCATATTCGGTGCCCAGTATGGCCAAGGTCAGCTCATAAACGGTTGAGGCGTCCCAACACGTTCCTTGCGGCCCGATTACGGGTACAGCAGTCGTGGCATCCGCTGGAAGAATAATTTCGTACCCAAGCGCTTTCCCGGCTCGAATAGTGGCATCCATGCTGTTATGAACCACAACACCGGTCAACACAATGCGTTTTACTTGCATGCTTTTGAGAATGGCATCCAATTGAGTTCCTATGAATGCGCAGTTCTCATGCTTGATGATGACAATCTCGCCCTCTATCGGAGCCACTTCTTTCTTGATCCCATTCCAAGGGCCATGAACGTGATAGCTGGAGGTGGGATTCTCTTCATCATGCTTCACATGAAGGACAGGCCAGCCATTTGATCGCCAGTGCCGCAGAAGGCGTTGGATTACGGACAAATAGCCAGGGTGGCTTTTACCATTCCAAACAGGCTGATCGATAGCATCCTGAACATCGAGGATAATCAGGGGGATGCTAGGCGTATCCTTCATGTGGGGTCGTCTCCTTACGTTGGACACTTAGTGTGCTGCAACGTCTTCCAGTCAACAAGCAGCGCAGTCTCGCTAGGGTGCCGGAGCTGACAAAGAGGCCACTAAGGACGGGTTGCTACTCCGTCAGTGGATTCCGGCCCAGCTCACGCAAGGTGAGTTGGGCGGACGCTTACATACCTCACGAGCGACAGCTACGTCAGCTCAGACACCGCCCGTACCTCAGCGACTTAAGGAGGCCGGATGATTGGAACGCAGCGTTTTTTGGTGACTTTTTGTCGCGTCTGACAAAAAGTGACTCGCCGTAAGGGCGAAAAGGTGACTAAGCGTCATCCCCGCAAACGGATATGCTTACATCTATAAAAACCCACCCCGCTCGCCTTTGACTTTGACTTTTAGAGTGTGTTTTGAAAGTTATAAGCACATTCATTTACGAGGGTGACGCATAATCACCTTTTCGCCTTTACGGCGACCTTCTTTTGCACGCGGGCAAAAGAAGGCAAAAACCGCTAGCTCCATTCATCCGGCCCCTACGCTTCGCTCCGGGGTCCCCTCGTTCCGTTCTTGCTCCCGGGAGGACCGCGCTGAACGCCCCCTCCTGGGGCGCAGCGCTTGACGGGCATCCCTGCCCGTCACCTCCCTCCGCAAGAACTCCACTCGGCCTCCTGAAGTCGCGATTGGCGGCGCCTGATCCATCGCGCACTTAGAAGCAAGATCAAGAGCATCCAGCCTCATACCCCACGAGCGACAGCTACGCCAGCCCAGGCACCACCCGTACCTCCGCGACTTCAGGAGGCCGAACGCAGGACTTGCGGAGGGAGGTGACGGGCATGGATGCCCGTCAAGCGCTGGGGCCCAGGATGGGCCCTGCAGCGCGGTCCTCCCGGGAGCAAGGCCGGAGTGAGGGAACCCGGAGCGAAGCGCAGGGCCGGATGAACGGAGCGCAGCGTTTTTTGGTTACTTTTTGTCGCGTCTGACAAAAAGTGACTCGCCGTAAGGGCGAAAAGGTGACTAAGCGTCACCCTCGCAAACGGATATGCTCACAACTGTAAAAACCCACCCCTCTAGCATTCAACTTTCAGAGTGTGTGTTTTGAAAGTTGTAAGCACCTTCATTTACGAGGGAGACGCATATTCACCTTTTCGCCTTTACGGCGACCTTCTTTTGCACGCGGGCAAAAGAAGGCAAAAACCGCTAGCTCCATTCATCCGGCCCCTACGCTTCGCTCCGGCTCCCCTCGTTCCGCTCTTGCTCCCGGGAGGACCGCGCTGAACGCCCCCTCCTGGGGCGCAGCGCTTGACGGGCATCCCTGCCCGTCACCTCCCTCCGCAAGAACTCCACTCGGCCTCCTGAAGTCGCGATTGGCGGCGCCTGATCAATCGTGCGCTTAGAAGCCTTACGCAACGCCTGCGTCCTTACAAGGCAATCTCAATGCCGTTGCCGTTGCCATTGCCGATCAAGAATTCAGCCTCATACCTCACGAGCGACAGCTACGCCAGCCCAGGCACCACCCGTACCTCCGCGACTTCAGGAGGCCGAACGCAGGACTTGCGGAGGGAGGTGACGGGCATGGATGCCCGTCAAGCGCTGGGGCCCAGGATGGGCCCTGCAGCGCGGTCCTCCCGGGAACAAGGCCGGAATGAGGGAACCCGGAGCGAAGCGCAGGGCCGGATGAATGGAGCGCAGCGTTTTTTGGTTACTTTTTGTCGCGTCTGACAAAAAGTGACTCGCCGTAAGGGCGAAAAGGTGACTAAGCGTCATCCTCACAAACGGATATGCTCACAACTGTAAAAACCCACCTCTCTAGCATTCAACTTTCAGAGTGTGTGTTTTAAAAGTCATAAGCACTTTCATTTACGAGGGAGACGCATAGTCACCCTCGCAAACGAATAAGCTTACATCTGTAAAAACCACCCCGCTCGCAAAGCAATTCTACGGCGAAATAGGATCACTCGCCGGGAACGTTTCATCCAGCGCATTATCGACCGAGCTATCCTTCGGCTGAGTCAGCTCACCACAATTACAGTCCGCCATACGACAAGGCTCCCCATTGCGATGCCCCGTAGCACAGGCCTCGCAGCAATAAGCCTTGCCATCCTGGACCACGGTATTGGCATCCACGGTGCAAGAACAGTGGTTGCAGGAACATCGTTGCTCGTTCATCAGGGTTCTCTCCTGTCATCTTCAGAGCTCACCTCGTCGGTCCACGGCTCACCGTCCAAAGGCGCCGAGCGAGCCAGCTCCGCCTCGTCCAGCCCGATGCCGCCTCCGATCTCATGAGCGTCCACATGCCGCAGGGTCTGGTCAGCAGGTCTGCTACCGCTACCAGGCTCATCAGGGTCGCGAGCACCGGTTTCATCGAACAACGTGTCCGGGCTCAGGTCGTCCAGGGTGACGTTGTCCTCGTGCAGGCTGTCGCTCAAGGCCTCGCCACCGGTCATGCCGCTTTCGGCAACACGTCGGGGTGGATAGTCCTCGGCGATCTCGCGCGCCGGACGCTCGTCACCGACACGCCCCTGGCGTTCATCACGACGCTCACTGAAATCCAGCTCGTGGACGCTTCCCATGCGGTCCTCGGTGTCGTCGATCTCGACCTGCGGTCTTGGGTCATCAGGTAGGGTCATGAGCGTTCTCCTTTTGTGGGCTTCACTCGGTCGACTCCGCGCACACACAAATGATTCAGAGTTTCTTGCCGCGCCCTACCCCGCGCTTTTTTTGAACTCCGCGCCGCCTCGCCGCCTCCCAATCTTGAGACCCGCGAACCCTCCCGGAGCCCGCCATGGCCAAGCCCCTGCAGGAGTACCATCGCAAGCGCGACTTCAACGCCACATCCGAACCGGTGGGCAAACACGCCAGAACACGGTCGGGCCACGCGCTGCAGTACTGCATTCAGAAACACGACGCCAGCCACTTGCACTACGACTTCCGCCTGGAACTCGACGGCACCTTGAAAAGCTGGGCGATCCCCAAGGGGCCCTCCCTCGATCCGAAGGTCCGGCGCCTGGCGGTGCATGTCGAGGACCACCCGCTGGACTATGCCAACTTCGAAGGGCACATCCCGGAGGGTCACTACGGCGCTGGCGATGTGATCGTCTGGGACCGGGGTATCTGGGAGCCCGAAGGCGATCCGCATCAAGCCTATGCCAAAGGCAAGCTGCGCTTTCGCCTGCAGGGCGAGAAGCTGTCGGGGGTCTGGAACCTGTTCCGCACCCAACTGGCCGGCAAGAAGGAACAATGGATGCTGGTCAAGTCAAATGACGGGCAGGCGCGCAGCGAGGTCGACTACAGCATCGTCGAAGCCCTGCCGGACAGCGTCCTCAGCGAGCGCAGCCTGCCGCCAAGGCGTCCGGCCAAGACAACCTCCGCTACCCCGCGCAAGCACAAGGCCCGCGCCAAAGCCCTGCCCGACAAGCTCCAGCCGCAACTGGCCACCTTGGTCGACTCCCCGCCCAGCGGCGACTGGCGCTATGAAGTCAAGTTCGATGGCTACCGCATCCTGGCGCGCATCGACGGTGACGACGTACGCCTGTTCACCCGCAATGGCCACGACTGGAGTGCGAAGATGCCCCGTCAGGTCGAGGCGCTCAAGGCGCTCGGGCTCGACGCTGCGTGGCTGGATGGCGAAATGGTGGTGGTCGATGACAACGGCGTCGCCGATTTCCAGGCGTTGCAGAATGCCTTCGACACCGAGCACGACGAACGCATCACCTATTACCTGTTCGACCTGCCCTGGCTGGGGCGCGAAGACCTGCGCGAACTACCGCTGAAGGCGCGTCGGGACACCTTGGCCCGGCTGCTGGAAGACAACGCATCGCCGGTGCTCAGGTACTCCGCAGACTTCGAGGAACCGGTCGACTCGCTGCTCGACAGCGCCTGCCGGCTGGAGCTGGAGGGCCTGATCGGCAAGCGCGCCGACAGCCCCTACGTGGGGCGACGCAGCAGCGACTGGATCAAGCTCAAGTGCAAGCAGCGCCAGGAATTCGTGATCGTCGGCTACACCGACCCCAAAGGCAGCCGCCAGGGTTTCGGCGCCCTGCTGCTGGCCCTGCATGACCACGATAGCGGTCAGCTGCGCTACGCCGGCAAAGTCGGCACCGGCTTCAGCGCCGCCACCCTGGACAGCATCCTCGCCCGCCTGAAGCCGCTGCGGGTCGCCAAAGCGCCGTTGCCCAGCCCCCCCACCGGCGCCGAAGCCCGCGGGGTGCACTGGCTCAAGCCGCACCTGCTGGCAGAAGTGGCCTATGCCCAGATGACCCGCGAAGGCATCGTGCGCCACGCGGTGTTCCACGGCCTGCGCGACGACAAGCCCGCCACCGCCATCGATCTGGAGAAAGCGATGCCCGCCAAGCGCGCAGCACAGCCACAACCCGAGGGCCTGGACACCCTGCGCCTGACCCACCCGGACCGCGTGGTCGACGCAACCATCGGTGCAACCAAGCGCCAGGTCGCCGAGTACTACGCGCAGGTCGCCGACTGGCTGCTGCCACAGCTCAAGGATCGGCCCGTCGCCCTGGTCCGGGCACCGGATGGCCTGGCTGGCGAGCTGTTCTTCCAGAAGAATGCCGGCCAGCTGCATATTCCCAAGGTGCTCAGCTACAGCAAGGCCCAGGCCGGCCAGGCGGCCATGGTACTCAACCGCGCCGACAGCCTGTTAGGCGCGGTACAGATGAATACCCTCGAACTGCACACCTGGAACGCCACCAACAAGGACTTCGACAAGCCCGACCGCTTCGTGCTCGACCTGGACCCTGATCCCGCGCTGCCCTGGAAAGCCATGCTCGAGGCCACCCAACTGACCCTGACCCTGCTCGATGAACTGGGCCTGAAGGTCTTTCTCAAGACCAGCGGCGGCAAGGGGATGCACCTGGTCGTGCCGCTGACCCGGCGTGCTGGCTGGGACGAGGTGAAGGACTTCAGCCATGCCTTGGTCGAGCACATGGCCGGGCTGTTCCCTGATCGCCTCAGCGCGGTTTCCGGCCCGAAGAACCGCGTCGGGCGGATCTTCATCGACTACCTGCGCAACGGCAAGGGCGCGACCACCGTGGCGGCCTATTCGCTGCGTGCTCGTGAAGGCCTGCCGGTTTCGGTGCCGATCTGGCGCGAAGAGCTGAGCCAGCTCAAAGGCGCCGATCAATGGAACATCGGCAATCTGCACGAGCGACTTGCGCAGGTCGAGGACCCTTGGTCCGAGATGGCCAGCACCCGCCAATCGATCACCGCGCGTATGCGCAAGCAACTGGGGATCGATTGATGGAGCGAATGCTGGATCTGCTGCAATGGCCCGCCATGCTGCTGACCATCGCGGCGGCATGGTGCATCGGCTCGCGCCGCCCGCGACGCAGACGCATCGGTTTCTGCTGCTTCATCGCCAGCAATGTACTGTGGGTGGTCTGGGGCTGGCAGGTACAAGCCTGGGCACTGATCGTCCTGCAGTTCTGCCTGTGCATCATGAACCTGCGTGGCTGGAAGAAGAACACCCAAGGAGCGCCAAGCCCATGAGCATCGCCCATGACTTCGACCTGGAGCGCCTCGATCACCTGTTGCGCCCTTTCAGCGCGCGAGCGCAGGCCATCGACCTCGACACCCAGTTGCCAGAGCTGCTGCACCTGCTGCAGGCCGATCATCTCGACCGACTGCCACGGCCTGGCCAGGGCCGCACCCTGGAGCGCTGGAGGACCCTGGCGCGGGTCGCCGGTTGCGACCTGACCCTGGCCAAGCTCTACGAGGGCCACACGGACGCCCTGGCAATCCTCAGCGAATGCGCCGCCGAGCACCACGCCGGCGACGGGATCTGGGGCGTGTGGGCCGCCGAGCCACCGGATGCACGCACCCGCATCGTCGCCCGCGACGGCGATCAAGTCCGGCTGCAAGGCTGCAAAGCCTGGTGTTCGGGGGCGTTGCAGATCGATCGCGCGCTGGTCACCGCCTGGGAAGGCGAGCATCCGCAATTGGTGGCCATCGAGCTGTCCCATCCCAGCCAGCGCATTCAGGCCGAGCACTGGCAGGCCGTGGGCATGGCCACCACCGCCAGTGTCACCCTCGCATTCGATGATTCGCCGGGCCTGGCGATCGGCGCTCCCGGCCAATACCTGTCCCGCCCGGGATTCTGGCAAGGCGGCGCTGGCATCGCCGCCTGCTGGTATGGCGCGGCCGAAGCCCTCGCGGCCTACCTGCGCGAACACTGCGCCAAACCCCGGCCCGACCCGCACGCCGACGCCCACCTGGGCGCGGTCGATGCCGCCTTGTTCGGGGCCCGCGCCGCCCTGCGCGAATGCGCCGCCTGGATCGACCGGCACCCTCAGGACGATGCCAGTTTCCAGGTGCGCCGCACCCGCGCCCAGGTGGAGCAGGCGGTCGAGCAAGTCATTCGGCATGTCGGCCGAGCGCTGGGCGCCACACCGTTCTGCCGCAGCAGCCATTTCGCCCGGCTCAGCGCCGACCTGCCGGTGTACCTGCGTCAAAGTCACGCGGAGCGCGACCTCGCCGAATTGGGCCAGCAACTGACCGGCATGCCGGCAGGGGCATGGCAACTTTGACCAGCATCTGCCTCAGCCGACCACCGGCTGCAACCTTTGGAACCGGTCTCGCCCTCAATGGAGTCACCATGAGCCTCGATGCGCAGTATTTCGCCGACCTGTATGCCAGCAACGATGATCCATGGGCCTTTCGTACCCGCTGGTACGAACGGCGCAAACGCGACCTCACCCTGGCCAGCCTGCCTCGCCAGTGCTACGAGCGCGTGTTCGAGCCGGCGTGTGCCAACGGCGAGCTCAGTGTGCTGCTGGCCGAGCGCTGCGCCGACCTGCTGTGCCAGGACATCGACGCCACCGCCGTGGCCCTGGCCCGCCAGCGACTGGCGGGCGTAAGCCACGCCCGCGTCGAGCAGGGGCACCTGCCGGGCGACTGGCCCGGCGGACAGTTCGACTTGATCGTGCTCAGCGAAATCGGCTACTACCTCGATCCCACCGACTGGCTGCAGGTGATCGAACAATCGGTGGCCAGCCTGACCTACGACGGCGGCCTGCTGGTATGCCACTGGCGCCATCCCATCGCCGGTTGCCCCCAGGATGGCCGTGAGGTCCACGCCCTGCTTGCCCGACATCTGCCGCTGTACCCGCTGTTACGCCACGAGGAGGCGGATTTCCTGCTCGAATACTGGTCGTGCCAACCCAGCGTCGTGGACCTGGACGAGACCTGCCTATGATCGCCGTCATCATTCCCGCTCACAACGAAGCCCGCCGCCTCGGACACTGCCTGCGCGCCGTCAAGCGGGCGGTGGCACGGGCCGAGGCGGCGGGCCTGGTGGTCGAGGTGCTGGTGGTGCTCGATCGCTGCATCGACGCCAGCGCACGCATCGCCCGCCGTCATGGCGTGCACACCCTGGAACTGCAGGCCGGCAACGTCGGCATTGCCCGGCGCGTGGGCGCCGAGTGGATGATCGAGCGCGGTGCGCAGTGGCTGGCCTTTACCGACGCCGACAGTCGCGTGCCCGAGCACTGGCTGGTGTCGCAGTTGCAATGGCACGCCGACGCAGTCTGCGGCACCGTGCACATCGAGCGCTGGCAGCCTTGGCAGAACGCCGCGCTGCGCCAGCTATACCGCAGCCGTTACCAGGCTCGGGACGGGCACCGGCACATCCATGGAGCGAACCTGGGCGTGTGTGCCAAGGCCTATGAACGCGCCGGCGGATTCCAACCATTGCCAGCCGATGAAGATGTGCAACTGGTGCTGGCCTTGGAGGCCAACGGCGCGCAGATCGTCTGGACCGCAGCGCACAGCGTGGCCACCAGCAGTCGGCGGGACAGCCGGGCTCGCCAAGGCTTCGGCGATTACCTGAGCGCTCTGGAGGGACTGGTGCGGTAGGGTGCGCTCCCGCCCTAGGACGCCTTGCGCGGTCGCTTGCTCGCCGGCTTCTTCGCCTTGGTCTTGCCGCCAAGGCTGCGCTTGAGCAGCTCGGTGAGGTCGATGATGTCGGCGCCCTTCTCCGCCGTTGTCCCCTCACCTTTGTCCACCGTCGCGATCTTGCCTTTGCTGGCCTTCTCTTCAACCAGGTCGAGGATGGTCTGGCGGAACGCGTCGTGGTACTCGTCTGGCTTCCATGGCCCACTCATGTCCTCCACCAGTTTCTTGGCCATGTCCAGTTCGCGCTTGTCGATCTTGGTGTCGGTCACGCTCTTGTCCAGCTCCAGCGACTCCAGGCCACGGACTTCCTCGGGCCAGCGCAGGGTAATCAGCACCAGCGCATCCTCCAGCGGGCGCAACAACGCCAGGTGCTGGCGGGTGTGCAGCACCACGGTGGCCAAGGCCACCTTGCCGGTGCTGTGCAAGGTCTCGCGCAACAAGGCATAGACCTTGCCGCCACGACGGTCGGGGCTCAGGTAGTAAGGCGTGTCGAACTGTTGCAGCGGGATCTCACCGGCGTCGACGAAGGAAAAAATATCGATGGTCTGGGTCGCCTCGGGCCGCGCCTTGCGAATCTCCTCTTCGCTGATCACCACATAGCGGCCCTTCTCGTACTCCACACCTTTGACGATGTGTTCCTTGTCGATCTCCTTGCCAGTCACCTTGTTTACCCGCTTGTAGCCCACCGGCTCCATGCTGCGCTTGTCGAGCCAGTCGAAATCCACGCGCTCGGTGCGCACGGCGGTATTGAGAGAGACAGGGATATGCACGAGGCCGAAGCTGATCGCGCCTTTCCAGATTGCCCGGGCCATGGTCGGTTCCTACGCATCGAATGGTTGGCCGGGCTGGCTGTAGCGCAGCGCGCCGCAGCGTTCGCAGCACTGGCAGTCAAGCCCGGCGATTTCACGGATCAACAGGCTGCGCCACTGGCAGCCACGCAGCAGGCAGACGAGTTTCATCAGCCACCTCCCTGGCCCGCATGAAGGGCCTCTTACAATGACTGACTGCGCGGCGCGGCCAAGGTTTACTCGACGTTGCCCTATGGCAGTGGATCGCCGCCGGTGACGCCGAACACCTCACCGGTGATATAGCTCGACTCCTGGCTGGCAAGCAGTACGTACAACGGGGCGCACTCGGCGGGCTGGCCCGGGCGTTTCATCGGGGTATGCCCACCGAAGTCGGGGATCTTTTCCGGTGGTTGGCCGCCACTGGGCTGCAGCACGGTCCAGATCGGGCCTGGGGCCACCGCGTTGACGCGGATGCCGCGCTCGATCACCTGCTTGGCCAGCGCCTTGGTGAAGGCCACGATGGCCGCCTTGGTGGTGGCGTAGTCCAGCAGCGTCGCCGAGGGCTGGTACGACTGGATCGAGGCGGTGTTGATGATGGTCGCTCCGGCCGGCATCAGCGGCACTGCTGCCTGGCACAGCCAGAACAAGGCGTAGACGTTGGTCTTGAGGGTGTGATCGAACTGCTCATGGGTGATCTGGCCGATGTCCTTGCGCGCCTCCTGCTTGCCGGCCACGTTGACCAGGATATCCAGGCCGCCGAGCTGTTCGTGGGCCTGGTCCACCAACTGGCTACAGAAGCGCGGGTCCTTGAGATCACCGGGAAGCGCCACGGCCTTGCGGCCTTCGCGCTCGATCAGCTGGACCACTTCACGGGCATCTCGCTCCTCCGTGGGCAGGTAGTTGAGCGCAATGTCGGCACCCTCGCGGGCGAAGGCGATGGCCACGGCGCGTCCGATACCCGAGTCGGCGCCAGTGATCAGCGCGCGACGTCCGGCCAGGCGCCCGAAACCCTTGTAAGTGGTTTCACCGTGGTCGGGCTTGGGCTGCATGTGCGCATCCAGGCCTGGGGCGGCTTGGCCCTGGGCCGGAAAAGGCGGATGTGGGTATTGGGTCAGGGGATTTTGCAGGGTGAATTGATCCTGGGGCTTGCTGGGCATGGGTTGGACTCCTTCTGGTTTGGCTGGGTTGCCTGATCGCGAATCACACTGCGTTCGAGGCAAACGATCTGCGGATGGTTTACTCAACCCATCCCGGGCACCGACAACTGGTGCTCCATCACCTGTTTCACCACATTGCGCATCGCCTGTCGGTCATTCAGGCCCTGCTCGCGGGCCAGCGCATAGGTGTCACGCTGGTGGTCGGCACTGGTCCCGTCGCGCAGGATGCGCCGGGCGTGCATGAAGGCGCGGTCAGCGTCGGCGGTGTCGGGCGGACATTGCATCTGCAGTTGTGTCAGCCAGCCTTCGGCGTTCACCGCCTGTTGGTCGTGAACGCCGATGAACGTGCCCCGACGGCCCTCACGCAGGGCGCGCCAATAGTTTTCGTGGGTGATCCAGCGCATTTCACGACTGGCGATAGCGTCGTTGCGCTGCACTGCATGCTCGACGAGATGGCGAAACAGCGCGGCGATGGCCAAGGCATCGTCCAGCCGGGGGCAGCCATCGCAGATGCGCAGTTCGACTGTCGGAAACCGCCGCGAGGGCCTGATCGCCCACCAGAAGTCACCATCCTCGGCCAGGCTGCCAGTGCGTTGCAGCAGCGCCCGGTAACGCTCGTAGGCGCGCCAGTCCGGTAGCGGTTCGGGCAGCCCCATGTGCGGCCACTCCCCGCACAACACGCGTCGGTAGCTCATGTAGCCGGTGTCCTGTCCGCCCCAGTACGCGGAGGAGGTGCTGAGTGTCAGCAGCAGGGGTAACCAGTACAGCACCCGGTTGATCACCTGCATGCGATCGACGCCCTGCGGCACGCCGACGTGCACGTGCAGGCCGTTCAACAGGCTGCGCCGGGCCACCAGCCGATAATCGTCGAACAGCTGGCGGTAGTGGGGGGTTTCCCGCGGGAGCTGGCGCAGCCATTGGGCACTGGGGTGGCTCCCCGCGCCGTAGAAGCCGACGCCCTCGCCCGCCAATGCCTGACTCAGGCGCTGGCGCTGCTCGGTGAAAAAATCACGGGCCTGGTGCAGCGTATCGAACACCGGCGAGGCGATCTCCACCTGGCTGCGAAACATCTCCTCGGCGAACCATGGCCCCAGCGCATCGCGGCAACAGCGGGCCACGGCCGTGGGCGGCGCGGCCATGACCCGCCCCGTGGCCAGATCCACCAACAGGTATTCCTCCTCGATGCCGAACGTGCAAGGCCGCGCCATGGGCATCAGCCTCGGCGGGTGACGGTCAGGGCCACGGCAGCGATGCGTTCGACCTGCTCGTATCCTGGCTCGAGCAACTGCTCGCCGAATACGTCGGGGTCCAGTTCCCGGTAGGACCAGCCGAACGCAGGCCCGGCCAGGCGCAGGCGAACGGCTTCGAGCAGCGCGTCGCGCCCCTCGACGATGGCGACACCGGTGTACAGCAGCAACGTGCCGCCGACCGACAGCCGCTCACGGGCCTGCTCGACAATCCGTAGCGACAGTTCGGCGCCCAGCGCGCCACCCCCGTGGCGGTAGGCGCGCTCGCCGACGTCGAGCATGTAGGGTGGATTGGCGACGATCAGATCGAACGTCCCGGCGATGCCGCCGAGCAAATCGCTGAGCTCTACCGAGACATTGGCCACCCCGGCCAGCGCGGCATTGACAGCGGTATGACGCAAGGCCACAGGGTTGATGTCCACCGCAGTGACCTGCGCATGCTGCGCGGCTCGGGCGATCAGCAACGCGCCGACGCCACTGCCGCAACCGATGTCGACGGCATGCTGCACACGCTGGGGGCTGTGCTGCAGATGATCCTGGATCACCTGGGCGAACCGGTAGCTGTCCGGGCCGAAGAACACCGCGTCGCGGCTGTCGGTCGGCCAGGCGGAGTGCACCAGCAGCAGGTCGTCCAGGGTCGACCAGCGCACCCTGCTGCGCCACAGCGCACCCTGTGGCTCCAGCACGCCAGCGATACGCAGTTGTTCCAGTTCGTCGGCGCTGAGCAGAGATGCCTCGAACGGTCGACTCCAGCCAAACACATCGCGCAGGGTTCGGGCCTGGTGCGCTTCGCTGCGAGCATTGACCCTGGCCTGGGTCGCCGGGGTCACGCAGGTGAAACGATAGCCGTCGGCGCGCAGCCGACGTCCCAGCTGGAGCAATGCCTCGTCGGCACGCCTCTGGTCTTGGTCGAGCAGCATCAGTTCGGCCCTCCGCTCATCAACCCGGTAGCCTGGATGAATGCGCGGGTGGCGCGCAGGCCCTGGGGCGTGGAATGTCGATTGCCGGCCATCGCTTCGATCAGCACAGCCATGTCCGCCGCCTGCGCTTCGCCGGGCGCCTCTTCCTCCAGTTGCAACGCCTGCTCCCACTGCCCCGGCGGCACCCGACGCATCGCAGCACCCTGCCAGGTGCCGGCGATCCAGTCGTGCCAGAGCTGCTTTTCATAGGCATCGAACACACCGAACATGGCTGCCACCGGACCGTCGATCAGCGCCCAGAAGCGGCTTTCCCTGGGATCGCTGTCGCGCTTGATCCAACCCTGGGCTTGCAGTGCATCCAGAAAACCGGGCATCGCACCGGGTTCGGCGAGCCACTGGTTGATGGTGCGCCCTTGCAGGCGGCATCTGTCCGAATGCATGCACTGCCCGTACACACGCTTGCGTTCCAACGCGCCGAGCAACTCGGCCTGCAGGTCGAACGAAGCGATCAGCGACGGTGTGTCGATACCCAGGTCATTGAGCCGATAGCCATGCCGGACACGCTCGTAGAACGCCGGCCCCTGGTCCTGACCGAGTTCGGTGAAGCACTCCAGGGCGCGCCGCGCATGACCGCTCGCAGCATTGTCGATGGTCACATGCAACTGGAAGTAATGAGCGTCGATGCCCAGCTCGGCCAACTCATGGGTGGTGATCAGCAGGTGTAGCGGGGGCTGCTCATACCCCAGGTTGTAACCGATCACTTCCGGCAGGAAGCGCTCGCAGTGCTGCCCCAGGGCCAGTTGCAGCGTGCCCTGCAGGTAACGTTCAGCGGCCAGCGGTGCGCTCTGCAGGCAGCCAAGACGGCTGAGCAGGCGCTGGTAGATCAGCACGTGGTTGCGGCGCAGATCGCCATCACCCAGCTCTTCGAGGAAGGTGCGAATCAATCCATGAAACCGTGGGTCGCGCCAGTGCCACAGGGTGCCGTGCAGCCATGCGCCATCGACCGCCTTGGTCGGGGCGACCTGCTGCAGAAACCACAAGGCCTGCGCCCGGTTCTGGAAGTACCGGCGTGGGGCCCCTTGACGCCGTTGTTCAAGATAGGCCGCGTGTTCACTGGCGACCCGCTGCGAATGGGCAGCGGCCCAGTCCGGCAGTTGCCGAGGATCATCCGGCAAGTCGTCCGCCAAGGTGCGGACATGGCTCAGTTGCTCGCTAAGCCAGGCCTCGGTCGTCGGGTCACTGCCCTCGAGCAGTGCCCGATAGCGATGTTCAAGCCCATCGGTCGCCTTGCTGGTTGCCGCCCTACCCTTTGTCAGCTCCACCATGCCCGCTACCTCGCTCATTGATTTTGCGGTTTGGTCTCGGGGGACGGATTGGTCGTGGATGTATCGGGCTGCTGCATCTGCAGCGAAGGTTTGCTTGGATCGGCGTCCTTGGCCGGGTGGTCGTTATCACGGTCGAAACAGCCACCGAGCAAGGTAAAGCAGGCAGTTAGCAGCGCTGTGGCCAGTAGATTGGTTTTCATGGGGGTTCTCGCTTTTTTATGAGGGCCTACATAAGCGAGTTCGACACACCCAGAAGGATTCGTTTTAATTGCGGCGCAACGGATGAGCGGTGCTACGGATGCCAGCCACCCTTTCGCCGCGCGGGCTCAAAACGCGCCCTGTGCGGCGAGATTGCAATACTGCCCCTTGAAATACAGCAAAGGCGTTGCTGCGGCTGCTTCCTGGAGGTTCACCGCTTTCACTTCACCGATCACGATCAGGTGATCGCCCGCAGGATGCTCGGCGTGAATTTCGCAGTCCAGCCAGTGCAGGCTGTCGCGGATGATCGGGTTCCCCAAGGGTGAAACCTGCCATTGCACGCCGTGCCACTTGTCCGTGCCCCGTCGAGCGAACTGGTTGGAGAGGTCATGCTGCCCACACGCCAGGATATTCACCGCAAAGCGGCCAGCCTGGCGGATCTTGGGGTAGCTGGCCGAATTGGACATGACGCTGAATGACACCAGCGGCGGGCTCATCGACACGCTATAGAACGATTGGCAAGTGAACCCAACCGGCTCGTCATCGAGCCGAGAGGTGATCACCGTGATGCCGGAGGCGTAGTGCCCGAGCGCGTGGCGAAAGCGCGATGGCTCGACAGCCGTACAGGGGAGTGACATGCGTAGATCCTGGATAAGGGGCCGTTCGCAACGGTCAGGGGAGGCCTGAAAGCGCCCGCCTTCGGCCTCCCGAGTTCATCACGCGTTCAACAGTTCTCGCCGAACGATGTCTGCACCCGCCGTCAGTGCCCTCAACTTCCCACTGGCAACGTGACGTGGCAAAGGCGCCATGCCGCAGTTGGTGCAGGGGTAGAGTTTGTCGGCATCTACAAACTGCAGGGCTTTGCGCAGGGTGTCGGCGACTTCCTCAGGCGTTTCGATGGTCGAGGTGGCCACATCGATGGCCCCGACCATTACCTTTTTGCCGCGAATCAGCTCGATCAGGTCCATGGGCACACGCGAGTTGTGGCATTCCAGCGAAACGATATCGATGCTGGATTTCTGCAACTTGGGGAACGCTTCCTCGTATTGCCGCCACTGCGAACCCAAGGTCTTTTTCCAATCGGTGTTGGCCTTGATGCCGTAGCCGTAGCAAATGTGCACCGCGGTTTCACATTTCAGCCCTTCGATGGCCCTCTCCAGGGTGGCCACGCCCCAGTCATTCACCTCATCGAAGAACACATTGAATGCCGGCTCGTCGAACTGAATGATATCGACGCCTGCAGCTTCCAGCTCCCGGGCTTCCTGGTTGAGAATCCTGGCAAATTCCCATGCCAGTTTTTCGCGGCTTTTGTAGTGGCTGTCATACAGCGTGTCGATCATCGTCATGGGTCCCGGTAGCGCCCACTTGATCGGCTGCTGGGTTTGCTGGCGCAGGAACTTGGCGTCCTCGACAAACACGGGCTTCTGCCGAGCCACGGCACCCACGACCGTCGGCACGCTCGCGTCGTAGCGATCACGAATCCTGACCGTCTCCCGCTTCTCGAAATCCACACCGCTCAGGTGCTCGATAAAGGTCGTGACAAAGTGCTGACGGGTTTGCTCGCCATCGCTGACGATATCGATACCGGCCTGCTGCTGCTCTTGCAGCGACAAACGCAAGGCATCTTGCTTGCCCTCGATCAACTCCGCGTCCTGCAACTTCCAGGGGGACCAAAGGGTTTCAGGCTGGGCCAGCCACGAAGGCTTGGGCAAGCTGCCTGCGGTTGAAGTGGGTAACAGCTTTTTCATGACAGATAAACCTTATGCATTTTGTTCAATCAGAGCGCGCACTGGGACGACCACTGTTCAAGCACCGCCTGGTACGGCTTGATGAAGTGTTCCTCGGCGAACTTGCCCTGCTCGATCGCCAGCCGACTGCGCTCTTCACGGTCGTAGACGATGCGCGTCAGTGAGTAATCCTGATGCTCGAGGCTTGGCCGGTAGGCTTTGCCAGCCGACGAGTTCGCGTTGTAGATCTCTGGCCGATAGATCTTCTGGAAGGTGTCCATCGTGCTGATGGTGCTGATCAGCTCAAGCGGGCTGTAGTCCTCCAGCAGGTCGCCGGCAAAGTAGAAAGCCAAGGGCGCGACGCTGTCAGGCGGCATGAAGTAGCGGACCGTCAGGCCCATTTTCTTGAAGTATTCATCGGTCAAGGAATAGGCGTCCTGCTGGTACTCGACGCCCAATACCGGGTGCTGGTTGTCCGTGCGGCGATAGGTCCTGCTGCTCGACACGCTCAGGCAGATCACCGGTGCCTTGGCAAAATGCGCTTTATAAGTACTGGAGTTCACGAACGCCTTGAACAACTTGCCGTGCAAATCGCCGAAGTGCTCGGGAATACTGAAGTCGGGCTGGCCTTTGTTATGCCCCAGCAACAGCACGCTGAAATCATAATCGCGCACGTAGGACGAGAAGTTGTTGCCAACAATGCCCTCGATACGCGCCTTGGTTTTCTGGTCGACGATCGTCGTTTTCAGCAACTCGATCAGCGGAAGGCTGTGATCGGCCTGCGGGCCCTCCATGGTCATCTCGACTGAAATGATTTCAAGTTCAAGCCTGTAGCGGTCGCCCTCGGGATTGTCCCAGTGCGCCAAGGCATTGAACCGGTTGTCGATCATGCTCAAGGTGTTGCGCAGGTTCTCCTGGCGATTGCGCCCACGGGCCAGGTTGGCAAAGTTTGTCGTGGTACGCGTGTTTTCCGCGGGGCAATAGTCTTCATCGAAACGCGTGCGTTTGATGGCAAAGGTAAATTCGTTGTTCATCGGTCTCTGACATCCTGTTGGGCGGTGATGGCCTGCATCACCTCACCGGGGCAGCGAACGGCTGCCTACCCTGGGAGAAAATTCGATGGGGGGATTGTCAGGATCATCGTACCTTGAGACAAACTCATTTTTTTCGAGATGATCTGCAATTTTATTCATGATCGTTCTGAGCGCTTGCTAAATGCGAGGTCTGGACGGCGGCCAACCTCCCCGACGCCATGACACGGGTGTTACCGGCATGACCCTTGAGGTTATGCTGCGTACCCCCGCCCTTTGCCACGAGACTGTCATGTCGTCCGCTGCCGTACCGGCGCAAACCCTGCGCGCCGACCGAGATTCGCGCAACGCCGCCCAGGTACTCGGCCTGTGCCTGCCCAGTGACGTACTGCTCTATCTGCTACTGCCCATGTACGCTTCGGACTTCGGCGTGACCCTGGTCGAGGCGGGTGTATTGCTGGCGGCCAATCGCCTGGTACGGATCATCGGCTATGGCTGGGTGGTGCGGTTCTATGCACGCCATGGCGATCGTGCGGCGTGCAGCCTGGCGGCCTTTGCCGCAGCGGTGTGTGCACTGGGTAACGCCACCCTTGGCGGATTCGCCGCACTGCTGGTGCTGCGCCTGGTCTGGGGGCTGTGCTTTGCGACCTTCAACCTCAGTACCCAGACGCTCGCCACTGCCGAAGCACAAGGTGCAGCCCGCCGCGCCGGGCGCTCGCGGGCAACCCTGGCCATCGGCCCCATGCTGGCCTTGCCGCTGGGGGCGCTGATGGCCCAGGTCTACGGCCCGCGCGCTGTGTTCTACGTACTGTGCATCAGTGCCCTGTGCGGCCTGTGGCGTGCCCGCGCCTTGCCTTGCGGCGGCCATGACATTGCCGCGCGCAGCGGTCGGCGTCTGCGCCTGCCGGACAGCATCGCCACCTGGTCCTTCATTGAAGGGGTGACGCTGGACGGCCTGTTCATATTCGGCCTCTCGCTGTATGCGCAAGGCCATATGGGCGAGTCGGGGGTACTGGTGGCCGGTGTCTTGATGGCGGTGCGCTATCTGAGCGAGATGCTCTTCAGCCCCTTTGGCGGACGCCTGGCAGACCGCTTCGGCGCACTGCGCATGTTGGTGGTGCTGTCGCTGGCCACGTCACTGGCGCTGCTGGTATTCGCCAGCCATTGGCTGTTCATCGGCGCCTTCTTCGTGTTGGTGCTGCGCGCCTTGCAGTTGCCGCTGGTGATGACCCTCGTCGCGCTGCGCAATCCACACGCGCGCATTCAGGCGCTGGCCAGCAATGCCGTGTGGCGCGACATCGGCGCCGGGCTCGGGCCGATGCTGGCCGGTGTGCTGCTACCGCAGGTGCCAGCGATCTGGGCTTACGCCGGGGCGGCGCTGGCGGTCGCCGTGGCGGCACTGAACTGTGCCAGGCCGCCACGGCATTGAACGCTGCGCCCGAGATCAGCGCAGCTGGATCCAGGTGGTCTTCAACTGGGTGTACTTGTCGAACGCATGCAGTGACAGGTCACGCCCAAAGCCCGACTGCTTGTAGCCGCCGAACGGGGCGACCACATCGAGCGCATCGACGGTGTTGACCGAAACGCTGCCGGCCCTGAGCTGCCTGGCAACCCGATGCACGCGGTTCAGGTCGTCGCTCCAGACCGACGCGGCCAACCCATAGAGGCTGTCGTTAGCCAGGCGGATAGCCTCCTCTTCAGTGTCGAAGGCCGTCACTGCGAGTACCGGGCCGAAGACCTCGTCACGCGAAAGCGACGACTGCGGGTCGACATGGGTGAAAATCGTCGGTTCGATGAAGTTGCTGGAGCCGTTGAAGCTGAGTTGACGCCCACCGGCCACCAGAGACGCCCCCTCCTCGTGTGCACGGCCGATTGCGGCCATGATCTGCGAAGTCTGCTGCGCATCGACGATAGCGCCGGCGCGGCTGGCCGGATCGAGCGGATCACCGGGTTGCCACTCGCGCGCCTTGGCGATCAGACGCTCGATGAACGCGTCATGGATCGAGCGCTGCACGTAAAGTCGCGAGTTGGCCGAGCAGACCTCACCCTGGTTGAAGAAGATGCCGAATGCGGCTTTCTCTGCGGCCAGGTCCAGGTCCTTGCAGTCATCGAACACCAGGTTCGGGCTTTTTCCACCGCACTCCAACCACACCTGCTTCAGGTTCGACTGCGCCGAGTACTGCATGAAGTACTTGCCCACCTGGGTGGAGCCGGTGAATACCAGGCAATCGACATCGGGGTGCAGGCCCAATGCCTTGCCGGCGATCTCGCCCAGCCCCGGCACGACGTTCAACACCCCTTCGGGAATGCCCGCCTCCAGTGCAAGCTCGGCCAGGCGCAGCGCCGAAAGCGGCGACTGTTCGGCAGGCTTGAGCACGACGCTGTTGCCCGCTGCCAAGGCCGGGGCCAGTTTCCAGGCCGCCATGTCCAGCGGGAAGTTCCACGGCACCACGGCTGCGACCACACCGATCGGTTCACGGGTGATGGTGACCACGGCATCGGACGCAGTGGGCGCAACCTGGTCGTAGAGTTTGTCGAGCGACTCGCCATACCAGGCGAAGACATGGGCGGCGCCCGGCACATCGATGTTGTAGGCGTCGAGCACCGGCTTGCCCATGTTCAGCGACTCGAGCAGCGCCAGTTCCTCGCGGTGGACCAGCATCAACTCGGCCAGGCGCAGCATCACACGCTTGCGCTGGGTCGGCGCCATCCGGGCCCACGGGCCTTGCTCGAACGCCTGCCGAGCACTGGCCACGGCACGGTCTACGTCCTCATCGGAACAGGCGGCGACCCGCGCCAGCAGCTGGTTGTTGGCAGGGTTGATCGCATCGAACGTTGCGCCACCTGTGGCGGCCACGAAGCGGCCGCCGATCATGGCTTGATCGCGAAAAGTCAGGTTGGCGGCTTGATGCCGCCAGTAGGTTGAATCGTGCACGTTGTGCTCCAGGTACCGTGGGTAGGAAAGGTAGCGCAGCCGCTTCAGAGCTTGCCCAGGGCCTGCGCGGTGCGGTCGACCGCTTTGCGGGTCTTCTCCACCAGCTCGTCCAGCTCGCTGTGGTTGGCCACCAGCGCAGGCGCCATGATCATCCGCCCCAAGGTCGAACGAATGATCACCCCCTCTTCGAAGCCGAAAGTCCGGCACTGCCAGGCCAGCTCGTTCTCGTTGGCGTAGCGCTTGCGGCTGGCCTTGTCCTCGGCGAACTGCAGTGCCGCCACCAGCCCGGCGCCCTGTACCTGGCCAATCAGGGGATGGTTGGCGAACACCTCGCGCAGGATGCGCTGCAGGTAGGGCCCGGTGTCATCTTTCACCTGGCGGACGATGCCTTCGTCACGCAGGGCCTTGAGGTTGGCAATCGCCACCGCAGCGGCCACCGGGTGCCCGGAATAGGTCAGGCCGTGAGCGAATACCCCGCCGCGCTCGACCAGTGCTTCGGCGATGCGCTTGCTCAGCACCAGCCCGCCCATCGGCACGTAGCCCGAGGTGAGGCCCTTGGCGATCGACAGGGTGTCGGGCTCGAAACCGAAGTACTCATGGGCGAACCATTCGCCGGTACGACCGAACCCGCCGATCACCTCGTCGGCGCACAGCAGCACGTCGTACTGGCGGCAGATGCGCTGGATTTCCGGCCAGTAGCTTTCTGGCGGAAAGATCATGCCGCCGGCGCCCTGGAACGGCTCGGCGATGAAGCCGGCGACATTCTCGGCCCCAAGCTCAAGGATTTTTTCTTCCAGCTGCAAGGCGCAGCGGCGACCGAACTCGGCCGGACTCAGCTCGCCACCGGCGGCATACCAGTACGGCTCATCGATGTGCGCCACATCCGGAATCAGCCCGCCCATCTCGTGCATGAACTTCATTCCGCCCAGCGCCGTGGCCGCCAGGGTCGAGCCGTGGTAGCCGTTCCAACGGCCGATCATGACCTTCTTGTTCGGCCGGCCAAGCACCTGCCAGTAGCGGCGCACGGTACGGATCAGCACCTCGTTGGCCTCGGAGCCGGAGTTGGTGTAGATCGCGTGGCTGTAGTGCCCCGGCAGCAAGCTGAACAGCAGCTCGGACAACTCGATCACCGCCGGGTGAGTGGTGTGGAAGAACATGTTGTAGTAGGCCAGCTGGTCCATCTGCGCCGCCGCGGCCGCGGTCAGGTCCTTGCGCCCGTAGCCGAGCTGGGTGCACCACAGGCCCGACATACCGTCCAGGTAGCGCTTGCCGTCGCTGTCCCACAGATGCAGCCGCTCACCGCCGACGATTACCCGGGGGCCTTCGGCGTTGAGCGCCTTCTGGTCGAGGAAGGCATGGATATGGTGTGCAGCATCGGCGGCCTGGTAGTCACGGGTCTGGCGTTGGGGTACGAAAGGCGCGTTCATGGGCGGTTTTCCTTGTTGGTATGGAGACGCCACCGAAGCTTGCAGCAGCCAGCAACCGTGTGAAATCACCCGTTGGGGTGAGGTCTCCAGCCCCGTCACCGGCTCACCCCAACGGGTGATTTCGAAGGCGAATCGGCTATGGGAGCATGCGCCAAGGCCCCCAGATGCGGCCTTACCTTTCGTGCCAGGTCAATAAAGAGAACAACGCCATGAACGCACGCTTCATCACCTCACGTCGCACCCGCTCCCGCCCTCGAGATAGCCACAGCGCCTGAACGAAGGTCCGCCTTCAGCCCAATCGCCCTCTCCCTCGACAGTATCGAGCTCGCTCGCATACTGCGGCGTCCTGCACCCGGAGTCAGCCATGCATACAACAACCACAACCGCTGCGCATTCCACGGCACATTCGAGCGCTGCCAGTACCCGCTTTCGCAAATCCATGGGCATGACCGCCCTGGTGCTCTTCGGCCTCGCCTACATGGTGCCGCTGGCAGTGTTCTCCGCCTACGGACTGGTTGCCCAGATCACCAAGGGCCACCTGCCAACCGCCTACCTGCTGACCCTGGGCGCCATGCTCTTCACCGCCTACAGCTACGGCCGCATGGTCCAGGCGCATCCCTACTCGGGCTCGGTCTATACCTACACGCGCAAAGCCTTCGGCGCCCACGCAGGGTTCATGGCGGGGTGGACGCTGCTGCTCGACTACATTTTTCTGCCACTGCTCAGCTACCTGCTGATCGGCATCTACATGTCGGAATACTTCCCGACGGTCCACGCCTGGGTGTGGGTACTGGGCGCCATCGGCGCGGTGACCTTCCTCAACCTGATCGGCATCGAGTCGGTGACCCGGGTCAACGGCATTCTGGTGGTCGCGCAACTGGTATTCATCGTGGTGTTCGTGGCCTTGTCCATCAACAGCCTGTCTACCCAAGTGCAGCCGATATCGCTGACCGCGCCCTTCTACCATGAAGGTTTCAGCGCCTCGGCGATCATGGCCGGCGCTGCCGTGCTGTGCCTGTCGTTTGTGGGCTTCGACGCAGTCTCGACCATGGCCGAGGAAACCAGCGACCCGACCCGGCGCATCCCGCGGGCAATCATGGCGGTGTCGCTGATCGGCGGCCTGCTGTTTCTGGTGGTGTCCTACTTCGCGCAACTGGTGCACCCGGACTGGAGCAGCTTCGCCAACCCGGACTCCGCCCCGGTAGAGGTGATGAACAGCGCAGGCGGGCGCCTGCTGGCCAGCGCCTTTACCGCCACCTATGTGGCAGGCTGCTTCGCCTCGGCAATGGCCTCCCAGGCCAGTGTGTCGCGGGTGCTGTTCGCCATGGGCCGTGACGGCGCCCTGCCCCGTGCCTTCGGCCAACTGGTGACGAAAAAACGCGTCCCGGCCTTCGCAATCCTGGTGGTTGGCCTGGTCTCGCTGAGTGCGCTGTTCATCAGCCTGGACACCGTCGCCAACATGATCAGCTTCGGCGCGCTGTTCGCCTTCTCGGCGGTCAACCTGGCGGTGGTCAAGCACTACCTGGCCGACCAGAAACTGCGCGGTACGGCAAACTGCATGCGTTACGGCCTGATCCCGGGGTTGGGTTTTCTCAGCACGCTGTGGCTGTGGACCAGCCTGTCGAGCATGTCCTTCACCATCGGCCTGTGCTGGATGGCGCTGGGCCTGGTGTTGCTGATCGGCCTTACTCGCGCGTTCCGGGTGAAGCTGCCTGAGTTGCAAATGGCCGATTGACCAGCGTCAGGCTGACCTTGAATGACAACGCCGACGATGACTCGTCGGCGTTTTCGCGTCAGCGCGGCTTGCTCATGTAGCTTTCCAGCGGATCACGCTCCAGCACCCCATGGGCATTGGCCAGCGCATCGATGAACAGGGAAAACAGCTCGGACTGCGTGCCAATGTCGAGCTTGGCGTAGACATGCTTGCGGTGGGACTTGATGGTGTCTTCGGAAACCTTGAGACGCTCGGCCAGCGACTTCGTCGAATGCCCGCGCAGGATGAGCTGGGCAATCCGGCACTCGCGCTCGGTCAGCAAGGACGACCCGAAATTGCTCAAGGCTGCATGTACACGCTGCTCCCAGACCTTCTCCTCACGCCCGCCACGGCCTTGATACCCCTCGAAATGCTTGGTCAGCACCGCCAGTACCCACGGGCTGATGCACTTGAAACGCGCCTTTGCCGCCTCGTCGAGTTCGTCGGTGAAGGCCAACGACACCGCCAGGCTCAAGCTTTCGTCCAGTTGCAGGAGGTAGTTGATCTCGTCCTCCAGATGCGAGTGCCGGTAGAACGCCAGGTAGTATTCGCTGAGCTTGAAGTGATCGGGTGCAACATCTGCCAGCGCATAGCAGCCTGAATCGGACCTTTCCATGCACAGGTCGTAGAACGGATCGAGCAGGTAGAAACCCGACAGGTATCGCCGTACGTTGCCTTCCGGCCGCCATGGGCCGGGCCCATCGCATTCCGACCAGGCCGATGGCAAGCCCTCGCGCGGGTAGAGGTAGACCGTGCTGGCCTTGACCGGGCCGACCAAGGCCAGCGCGTCGAACAGCGCCGTGGCGAAACCCTGGGCGCCGATGGCGGCGGTGACTTTCGCCATCGCCTCGAACCACTGGACTGATGAGAGCTGATCGATTTGCACGTTTGTGACCCCTGGAATTCCGCTGATCGGATGGTGCCATGGACTCGTGCGCCGGGGAATCACCCGTTGGGGTGAGCGGTTCGGGATTGTCGGCCCCGCTGCGCTATGCTGCCAGGCTCACAAGCATCGACAAGGACGTTCCATCATGACCCTGACCCTGCGCCAGGCCCTGCCCGAGGATGTCGAACTGCTGTTCGACATCCGCACCAGCGTGAAGCAGAACCACCTTTCGCGCGAGCAGATGCACGACCTGGGCATTACCGCGACCAGCCTCACCGAAGCCATTGGCGAGGCACCCTGCACCTGGATTGCCGAATACGAACAGGAGGCGGTCGGGTTTGCCATGGTCGATCCAGGCGAAGGCGAGCTGTTCGCGCTGTTCGTGCGCCCGCAGCATGAAGGCAAGGGCGTAGGCCGATTGCTGCTGGAGCGGGCAGAACACGCGCTGTTCCAGCGTCATGAGCTGATTCACCTGATCACCGATGGTGACCAGGCTATCCGCGCCAATGGCTTCTATCAGCGCTCGGGCTGGATACTCGCAGGGGCTGTCGATGAGCGGGATGTGCGCTACGAGAAGCGTCGGCCAGACGCTGGCGCACTGTCAGGACAACAGTGCCTCGGAGGATGACTGGACTGGCACCTGGTGCCTGAGCGGCTGCTGCCAGGCCAGCTTTGCCTGGACATCGACGGCAGCGTCCATGACCTTCTGCGCCCAGTGCTTATCCTTGGGGCAGACTACGACAACGCGAAAACCATGGTCGTCGCCTTCGATGCGCACGCCTTCGGAATCATCGACATGCAGGTCGATATCGAATGCCGGCGGGAATTTCGAGGGAGGGTTTTCAAGACCGTTGACGTTCAGCACATGCTGGTGCCGGTCGCTGTTGACAACGCCATCGACGCGGATGCCGTAGAGCAACAGCCAACGACGGATGTAGGAAGGTGTGCGGCCGGACGAGGTATAGATCCAGACGCTATAGCCCTGGCGGCGCAGATCGCGAATCAGCGCGCGGGTGCCGATGCGCAGCGGCTCGCCAAGCCAACGATGAACGAAGCCCGGTAGCTTGCTGTGTTCTTCAGGGCTGTGGTGCGGCAGGCAAGCCAGCGTGTCGTCGATGTCGAACGAGATACGTACCCGAGGGCGTCTGAAGGCCCGGGTAACGCCCTGCCAGGCCTGGCGGCTGCCGGCGCGCCATTGCTTGAGCATCGGATAGCGACCCATCAGCGAACCTCCCGGTAGGCAGGCGTTGCAGCTTCGCCCAGGAAGAATTTTTCCGGATCGGGCGACTGCGCTTCCAGGAACGCCGCATACTTTTTCTTGATTTTGGGCAATTCGTACAAGGCCTTTACACCATGCTTGGCAGAGTTGCGTATGACCGAGGACGGGTTGAAATAGCCCTCGGCGTTGTCCAGCGTCAGCACGAACGGCGGTAGCCCTGCGCGCATCAGCAGATAACTGACGATGAGCGACCCCGTGCGGTTGTTGCCTTCAATGAACAGCTGCGGCTTGCTCAGGATGCGAACATACACGCCTGCTGCGCGTTTCCACACCGAATCGCTGCCATACGAGCAATACCAGTTGTACAGATCCTTGATGCCGCCTTCGACGTTGTTGAAGAAGTGTTCTTCGGTGGCGATCAGGTGCTGGGCGAACTCCACTCGACGTTCAGGATCGCTACCACACAGCACCGTGGCGTTGATCTCCAGCATCAGGTTCAACTGCTGCAGGTCGAACAGGTCGATACCCCGCGCGACATAGTCGTCAATCAGGGCATAGCCTTCAAGCACATTTTGCAGCACCTCATCGGTGAACGGGTCACGCGGTTCGGTAAAGTGCTTGCTGAGCTCGGTGAAACGCCGCTGCACATCCCGCAGTGCACGTTCTACCGCTGACAGGTCAAGACGACGCGTCGCACGCATAAGTAATCTCTGGAAACACTAAAACAGTAAAAACGGTCGGACTGTCGCAGCGGCCATCCTGGCCTGCGACATCCAACCGCTTCGGTCGAGTGAACGATCAGCTGAACTTGCCGCTGATGTAGTCACTGGTCAGTTGTTCGCGCGGGTTCTGGAAGATCTGGGTGGTTGGACCCATCTCGACCAGGTAGCCGGTGCGCGAGCCTTGCGAGATGTCCACCGAGAAGAACGCGGTGGTGTCGGCAACACGGATCGCCTGCTGCATGTTGTGGGTCACCAGGGCGATGGTGTAGTCCTTCTTGAGCTCCACCATCAGCTCTTCGACGCGCCGGGTCGCGATCGGGTCGAGTGCCGAACAGGGTTCGTCGAGCAGCAGCACTTCCGGCTCTGTGGCAATGGCACGGGCGATGCACAGGCGCTGCTGCTGCCCGCCGGACAGCGACAGGCCGCTGACCTTGAGCTTGTCCTTCACTTCGTCCCACAGCGCTGCACCTTGCAGGGCATGCTTGACGCGGTCGCCCAGGTCGCCCTTGTAGCGGTTCAGGCGCAGGCCGAACGCGACGTTGTCGAAGATGCTCATCGAGAACGGGTTCGGTTGCTGGAACACCATGCCGATGTAGCGGCGCACGACCACAGGGTCCACACCCTTGCCATAGACATCCTGGCCGAGGAAGTGCACGTGGCCTTCGAAACGGAACCCCTTCACCAGGTCGTTCATGCGGTTGAGGCTACGCAGCACGGTACTCTTGCCGCAGCCGGACGGGCCGATGAAACCGGTGATCTTGTTCTTTTCGATCGGTACATGGCTGTCGCGGACCGCCATGAAGTTGCCGTAGAAAATCTTGTCCAGTTTGCAGTCCATGACCACTGGTGCCTGGTTGACCAACGGAGCGGCTCTTTGCGCAGTCGATACGTTCAAGTTGGATGCTCCCGTTCTCAATACTTAGGCTTGCCGAAAACACGGCTGAGAATATTCACGACCAGCACGATCATCACCAGTACCAGCGAGGCCGCCCAGGCGAGCTCCAGCTGGTTGTCGAAAGGCATGCCGGAGAAGTTGTAGATCAGTACCGCCAGCGAGGCCGTGGGGTTCATCACCGCCAGGCTGCCATCGTGGTAGATCCAGTAGTTGCTGAACAATGCGGTGAACAGCAGCGGCGCGGTTTCGCCTGCGGCGCGGGCCACGGCCAGCATGACGCCCGTAAGGATGGCCGGCATGCCGGTCGGCAGGATGATCTTCCAGATCACCTGGGCGCGGGTACAGCCCATGCCGTAGGCGGCGTCCTTCATGATCTTGGGCACCATCTTCATCGCCTCTTCGGCGGTCAGCACGACGATCGGCAGCATCAGTACCGCCAGCGCCACACCACCGGCCGGTGCGGAATACGTGCCGGTGGTCATGACCACCAGGGCATAGGCGAACACGCCAGCCAGGATCGACGGCAGGCCGGTCAGCATCTTGGCGGCAAAGCGCGACGCATTGGCAAGCTTGCTGTCCGGACCGAGCTCGGCGAGGAAGATCGCCGCCAGGATGCCGACCGGCACCGCGATGGCAGCGGCGATACCGACCATGACGAAGGTACCGGCCATGGCGTTGCCGAAACCACCGCCCATCTCGAAGCCGGTGGGCGGCAGCTCGGTGAACACCTCCAGGCTCAGGCGTGCACCGCCGCGGGTGATCAGCATGTAGAGCACGGAAATCAGCGGCACGCTGGCCAGCAGGGCCACGCACCAGACCATCGTGGTCAGGGTCAGGCTGCGCAGGGCGCGGCCCTCGAACCGGCGCTGCAGGCTGGGCAATGCAGTTGCAGGGGTCGTGAGGTCGGTCATTATTTATTACCCCGCTGGGCGTAGAGCATGATCAGCGATCCGATGACGTTCACCAGCAGGGTGATGAACATCAGTACCAGCGCCGCGTACATCAGCACCTCGACCTCGTTCGGCCCGGCTTCAGGGAAGTTCAGGGCCAGCAAGGCCGCCAGCGTGTTGGCCGGGGCGAACAGGGAAAGCGTGATGGTGTTGGCGTTGCCCACCAGCATGGCCAGCGCCATGGTCTCGCCAAGGGCACGGCCCAGGCCGAGCACCAGGGAGCCGAAGATGCCAGTGGCGGCAGACGGCACCATCACCTTGAGGATGGCTTCCCAGTGGGTGGTGCCCATGCCGTAGGCTGCCTGCTTGGTCTTCATCGGCACGCTGGTCAGCGCATCCTGGGACACGGCGGCCACGGTGGGCAGAATCATGATGGCGAGCACCAGTGCTGCTGGCAGCAGCCCGGGCCCACTCAAGGAGGAACCGAAGAACGGAATCCAGCCCAGTTCGCTGTTCAACCATGCGGTCAGCGGACGGATCGCCGGGATCACCACATAGATGCCCCACAGGCCGTAGACGACGCTGGGGATGGCGGCGAGCAGCTCGACGATGGTGCGAAACACCGCAGCGAGTTTTGCGGGCAGGAAATCCTGGGTGAGGAAAATCGCCATGCTGACACCGAAGAAACCGGCGATCAGCAATGCAATCAGGGCGCTGTAGAGCGTGCCCCAGATCGCCGGCAGAATGCCGTATTTGCCTTGGTTAACGTCCCACACGCTGCCGAAGAGCACATCGAACCCGTGCTTCTCCATACCCGGCAGCGCCTTGCGCCCTACTTCGTAGACCAGCGCAAAGACCAGTGCCAGCACCAGCACCACGCCGATACGTGCAAGTGCACGGAACGTACGGTCGACCAGGAAATCCTTGGTTGACGGCGGCTGGCATGCAGAGTCGGGGTTATCCGGAATGGCAAAAGGTGTGTTCATGGATTATTTCCGGGACAGGGGCAGAGGCGCCCGGCCTGCCTGCAAGGCAGGCCGGACGCAACCTGGCAGTCTTACTGGATGTTCTGGGCCGCTTTGCGCACCTGGTCGACAACCGACTGCGGCAGCGGGATGTAGCCCATCGAGTCGGCGATCTTCTGACCTTCGGTCAGGCTGTACTCGATCATGTCGCGCATGGCCTTGGCCTTGGCGGGGTTGCCGTTGTCCTTGCGGAAGATCATCCAGGTGTAGGAGGTGATCGGGTAGGACTTGGCACCGTCCGGATCAGGCAGCCAGGCCACCAGGTTTTCCGGCATCTTCACTGCTGCCAGTGCTTCGGCACCGCTTTCGGCGTTCGGTACGACATACTGGCCGGCCTTGTTCTGCAGGGCAGCGAAGTCGACCTTGGCCAGCTTGGCGAAGCCGTATTCGATGTAGCCGATGGCGCCCGGGGTCTGGCGTACGGTGGCGGTCACGCCGTCGTTCTTCGGCGACTTGATGAACTTGTCGGTCGCCGGCCAGTTCACGGTGTTGCCCTCGCCCAGCGCTTCCTTGAAGCCAGGGTTGATGGCCGACAGGTGCTTGGTGAAGACGGCGGTGGTACCGCTGGAGTCTGCACGCACGACCACGGTGATCGGGGTGGCAGTCAGCTTCAGCTCAGGGTTGGCAGCGGCGATCTTCGGATCGTTCCACTGGGTGATCTTGCCCAGGAAGATGTCGGAGTAGACGTCGCGCGGCAGCTTCAGGCCCTTGGGGTTGCCCGGCAGGTTGTAGGCCAGGACGATCTCGCCCGCAGTCATCGGCAGCAACTGAACGCCCTCGCCGACCTTGGCAATTTCTTCGTCTTTCATGGCCGAGTCGCTGGCGGCGAAATCGACGGTCTTGTTCAGGAAGTCCTGGACACCGGCGCCACTGCCCTTGGACTGGTAATCGACGGTGACCCCATCGGTCTTCTTGCTGAAATCCTTGAACCAGGTCAGGTAGATCGGTGCAGGGAAGCTCGCACCGGAACCGGTCAGGCGGACGTTTTCTGCGGCGAAGGCCGAAGTGGCGCTAAGCGAAACGGCAACGGCGAGTGCAGCAGACTTCATCAGGCGTATCATGGAAAAGCGCTCCGTGTGATGGCCGGAACACTTTGCAGCAGCTGTATTACAACTTTGTGACCATTGGGTGGCAAACCACCTGCTCAGCCCCCATGAATCGGGCCGACAAGGCAATTTGATGCCATTTCGTAGTAACTAAATGTGACTAGTCCCCAGCGGCAGTCACCAGCAACTGAAAATCAAATGACCTTCACCGAACGCCCGATGAACTTCACAGGGCCAGTCGGCCGGCCCGTGGGTGAGCCGCCCGCCTTCTCCAGCGTCAGTTCGAACAACTGATTGGGTTCAAGAGGCGGCAGGTCGCGCAGCGGAACGCGATACTGCTCGCCAGGCTTGACCAAGCCCAGGGAGACTGGCGCCTGCCATTGCTCACCCTTGGTCCAGAATTGCAGGGTCATCCCTTCGGGCACCTGATCCCGACCCAGCGGGACCAACGCGATGGTCTGCGCATCGCTGGCCTGCACGACCCAGCCGGGCACCTGATCGGTCGGCGCTACCAGCACCACCAGGTAATGGGTCGTCGCAGGACGGGTGGTCAGCAGGGCCAGGCTCAGCAGCACCGTCGCCGCCAGACCGGCGACGCTCACGCCTTGCCATAGGGCCAGACGACTCCACCATCGGTTTGTCGGACGCACCTGGCGGGCCTGCTCCGAAATACTGCGGTCGATCCGTCGCCACAGACGCGTGCTTGGCTTTTGCGGCTCGGCCAGCGTGGTCAACTCGAGCAGGCGCGCTTCCCAACGGTCGACAGCCGCCCGCAAGTCCGGCTCGCGGTCCAGTCGCGCAAGCACCGCAGCGCGCTGTTCGGCAGACAACGTCCCCAACACATACTCCCCCGCCAGCACGTCGAGCAGTTGCTTAGGGTCATCGGTTGAACCCGGCGTCATGTCATGCACTCCCGCAGCGCCTCGAGGCTTCGCTTGATCCACGCCTTGACCGTCCCCAGCGGCGCCCCCATCAGGCTGGCGATTTCCGCGTGGCTGCAGCCGTCTACATAGGCATGCAGGACACACCGCTGCGGTGCAGGCTGCAGTTGCTCAAGGCAGCGATAGATCTTCGCGGAGCCTGACCAGATGGCGCCCTCGTCGAATTCCCCAACCAAGGTCGCGATGTCCGCGTCGTCCAACGCCGTCTCCGGTCGGCTGTCGCGCACGGCATTCAAGGCCAGGTGGCGGTTGATGCTGTAGATCCAGCCCCGGGCCGAACCTCGCGTCGCATCGAAGCTGGTCGCCCGCGTCCAGATGCGAATGAACGCGTCGTGGACGATATCCTCGGCCATGGCATCATCGCGCACGATGCGCCGCACCACCCCGAGCAAACGCGAACCTTCATGGTCGTAGAGCGCCTGCAAGGCGCTGCGGTCACCCCGCGCGCAAGCGGCAAGGCAACCCTGGAAATCGAAAGGCGTAACGGATGAATTCACTCTCGGCACGGTCCTGTGTCGGCGCTGACACCCGGCCTTGCGGCCGGGGCTCGTAGAGCAGCGTAGATGATCCATTGCCAAGCGTGGGTTCAACCACGCGTCATTTTGCAGACCAGAAGATGTAGTCGGCCTGGTACTTGACGATCTGCTGCGCCCCCTTGTTCTGCGCTGTACAGGCCATTGCCGGCGCCACACCGCCCTGGGTGGCGAGGCGCTGGATGTAGCTGACCCCGTGCATTGCCCCTTTACCCTCGGCCGGATTCGCCTTGACCAGTTGATACGGCAGATCGCCTTTGCCCGCAGGGGCTACGGCAAGCTGGGTGCCGGTGACTTTCGAGCCGTCCTTGGCCTGCCAGGTGGCGGGCGGGCCAAAGTAGTCGCCGACAGCCTTGCCACTGCGGTCGCTGAGGGTGGCCTTGGGACCGACGAAGAACCACTCGGTCTCGCCCGGCGCATTGCTTTTGTCCCGGCACTCGTAGGTGATTTCACCGACGCCGACGGTTTCGAGCATGACCGTGTGCCCTGCGGGCACCTTGATGGCATCGGGCACCGCAGCATGGGCAGCCTGTTGCGCGAGCATGAAGCTCGATACGAGCAGGATCGAGGCAAACGGGATTTTCATGGGATGGACTCCTGATGGGTACGCGGTTGGGCAGTCGATGACTGCTACCTTCCTGTACCCGCCAGCAGCCGTTGTGGATGCAGACTAGGCAATCCTGGCGACGAACGGTCGCAGGACGCCTATTCGGTGGACTCCACCACGCCCTGATCCTCGCCCAGGAAACCACCGCTCTGATGCTGCCACAACCGCGCGTAGGTGCCGTTTCTGGCCAGCAGTTCAGCGTGGGTGCCCTGTTCGATGATGCGCCCTTCGTCCATGACGATGAGCCTGTCCATGGCCGCGATGGTGGACAACCGGTGAGCGATGGCGATGACCGTCTTGCCCTGCATCATGTCATCGAGGCTTTCCTGGATGGCGACCTCGACCTCCGAGTCCAACGCACTGGTGGCCTCGTCGAGCAGCAGGATCGGGGCATTCTTGAGCATCACCCGCGCAATCGCGATGCGCTGGCGCTGGCCACCGGACAGCTTGATGCCACGCTCGCCGACCAAGGTGTCGTAGCCGGTGTTCCCTTGGCGGTCGCTCAACTGGCTGATGAAGCCATCGGCCTGGGCACTGGCGGCAGCACGACGGATCTGCGCCTCGCTCGCCTCGGGGCGACCGTAGGCGATGTTGTCGCGAATCGAACGGTGCAACAGCGAGGTGTCCTGGGTGACCATGCCGATGGCGCTGCGCAGGCTGTCCTGGGTGACCTGGGCGATGTTCTGCCCATCGATGCGGATCTCGCCACTGTGTACGTCATAGAAACGCAGCAGCAAGTTGATCAGCGTCGACTTGCCCGCACCGGAGCGGCCGACCAGGCCGATCTTCTCGCCGGGGCGAATCTCAAGGCTCAGGCCATCGAGCACCTGGCGCTCGCCGTTATAGTTGAACCGCACATTATCGAAGCTCACCGCCCCGCCGTGGGTCACCAGCTCTCCCGCGTTCGGCACATCCTGGACCTTGGGGCCGGTGGTCAGGGTCACCATCCCGTCCTGCACGGTGCCGATGTTCTCGAACAGCGAGGTCATCTGCCACATGATCCAGTGCGACATGCCATTGACGCGCAGTGCCATGGCAGTGATCGCCGCCACTGCGCCGGCGCCCACTTCGCCCTGGTGCCACAGCCACAAGGCGTAACCTCCCGCGCCCATGATCAGGCCGACCACCAGCGCCTGGTTGGCGATCTCGAACAGGCTGACCAGGCGCATCTGGCGAAAGCCGGTCTGCTTGAAATCTTCCATCGCCGCACGGGCGAAGTGTGCCTCGCGCCGGGAGTGGGAAAACAGTTTCACCGTGGTGATGTTGGTGTAGGCATCCGAAACCCGCCCTGTCATCGACGAGCGGGCATGGGCCTGTTCCTGGCCGACCTTTCCCAGGCGCGGGACGAAATACACCATGGTCAGGCCGAACAGCACCACCCAGGCAATGAACGGCAACATCAGCTTGAGCGCGAAACCGCCGGCCAGGGCAATGATCGCCACGAAGTACACGCCGATACCCGGCAGGATCTCGATCAGGGTGAACAGCACCTCACGCACCGCCAGCGCCGTCTGCATCACCTTGGTGGTGACCCGGCCAGAGAACTCGTCGGAGAAGAACGACAAGCTCTGGCGCAGCATCAGGCGATGGAAATCCCAACGCAGGCGCAGCGGCAGGTTGATCGCCAGCACCTGATGCTGCACCAGCGTGCGCCCCGCCACCAGGGCGATACTGACCAGCAGCACGGCCCCCGCGCCCCACAGCACCCTCGCTTCCTCGGCGGTCACCGCATCGCCCACTTTCCAGGTCGAAAGCAGGTCCACCACCTGGCCGAGGAAGGCGAACAGCCAGGCCTCGTAGATCGACACTGCCGCGCTGAGCAGCGCCAGCGCCACGATATAGCCCCGGGCGCCGCGCGTGCAGGCCCACATGAACCGTGCCAGGCCCATGGGCGGTGGTGGGGCTTCGTCGGGTGGGAAGGGGTCTAGCCAACGCTCGAATATGCGCAGCATGGAAGTCTCCGAATAAGCCAAACAAGGGATTGTGCCAGTTCATGACGACAGGTGGCAGAAATTGACATCGACAGCGGTGCGCAGCCGGCGACCGGGCGCCAGCGGTCAGATGAAGGAATTTTCATCTTCCACGCCAGCGCGCTGCTACCGGGGTGGGCGGCACGTCACGCTGTTCGCTGGCCGTGACCGACCTTGAGCCGACCGCCGAGCTTGCGTAGCATCCCCGGCCCTTGGGGCCGCAGACGGCCCACTGCGGGCCAGCCCTCGCCTTCACTCGTCATCACTTCAGCGAGCCCCCATGCCACAGCCGATTCCCCTCAAGGACCACGAAAAGGAAAAGCACCTGGTCAACCGCCGGCTGCTGGTCTGCGCCGCGCTGACCCTGGGCCTGGTTGCCGTGCTGATCGGCAGGCTGTACGTCTTGCAGGTGCTGCAGCACGACCAGCAATCGGCGGTCTCGGAGAACAACCGCGTGCACGTGCTGCCCATCGCCCCCGAACGCGGGTTGATCTACGACCGTAACGGCGTGGTGCTGGCCGACAACAAGCCCAGCTTCAACCTCACCATGACCCGCGAGCGCACCAACGGCCAGACCCCCGCCGTGCTCGATGCCCTGGCCAAGATCCTGAACCTCTCCGACGACGACCGCGCCCAGTTCGACAAAGACCTGCGCCGTGGCCGCAAGCCGTTCGAACCGGTCACCCTGATGTTCGGCCTGAGCGAAGAGCAGATCGCACTGATCGCGGTCAATCAGTTCCGCCTGCCCGGCCTGGACGTCGAGCCGCAGTTCATTCGCGAATACCCGCTGGCCGAGCACTTTGCCCATTCGGTCGGCTATGTCGGACGGATCAACGAAAAGGAAGCCAAGACCCTCGACAGCACCGAGTACCGCGGCACCCAGTCGATCGGCAAGACCGGCGTCGAGCGCTTCTACGAAAACGAACTGCACGGCCATGTGGGGTATGAGGAAGTCGAGACCAATGCCCAGGGGCGGGTCATGCGCGTGCTGCGCCATCACGATCCGGTGCCGGGCAAGGATATCGTCCTGAGCCTGGACGCCAAACTGCAGCAGGCCGCCGAAAAGGCCCTGGGCGATCGCCGCGGCGCGGTGGTGGCGCTGGATCCAGCCACGGGCGACGTACTGGCGATGGTCAGCAACCCCAGCTTCGACCCCAACCTGTTCGTCAAGGGCATCAGCTTCAAGCAATACGCCGCACTGCGCGACTCGATCGACCGTCCGCTGTTCAACCGCGTGCTGCGCGGGCTGTATGCGCCAGGCTCGACGGTCAAGCCGGAAGTGGCCATCGCCGGCCTGGACAGCGGCGTGATCAATCCGGGTAGCCGCGTGTTCGACCCCGGCTACTACGAGCTGCCCAACTACGACCACAAGTACCGCAACTGGAACCGCAGCGGCGATGGCTGGGTGGACATGTACACCGCCATCATGCGTTCCAACGACACCTACTTCTACGACCTGGCGCACAAGCTGGGCATCGACCGCCTGCACGACTACATGGCCGAGTTCGGCCTGGGCCAGAAGGTCTCGCTGGACATGTTCGAGGAAGCGCCCGGCCTGATGCCGTCTGCACAATGGAAACGCGCCACCCGTCGCCAGGCCTGGTTCCCCGGCGAAACCTTGATCCTCGGCATCGGCCAGGGCTACATGCAGGTCACCCCGCTGCAACTGGCGCAGGCCACCAGCCTGCTGGCCAGCAAGGGGGTGTGGCACCGTCCGCACCTGGCCATGACCGTGGGTGGCGAGCACCCGGTCGACCCGAACCCCATGCCCGACATCGTGCTGCATGACAAACGCGCCTGGGACCAGGTCAGCCAGGGCATGCAGATGGTCATGCACGACCCGCGTGGCATTGCCCGTGCGGCCGCCGCCGGCGCGCAGTACCGGATTGCCGGCAAGAGCGGCACCGCGCAAGTCGTGGCGATCCGCCAGGGCGAGCGCTACAACCGCGACAAGACCCTCGAGCGGCACCGCGACAACGCCCTGTTCGTGGGTTTCGCCCCCGCCGAGCATCCCTCGATCGTGGTGGCGGTGATGATCGAGAACGGCGAGGCTGGCGGCCGGGTGGCCGGGCCCGTGGTGCGCGAGATCATGGATGCCTGGTTGCTGGATGACCAGGGGCACCTGAAGGAGCAGTACGCCGGGAGCGCGGGCAAGGGCGCGGTACCGCACGGCTGATGCCAGGCTGCCCGCCTCCTGTGGACGCGGGTTCCCCCATCACCGCAACGGATACAGCGCCTCGTCGAACTGCTCCAGACGCGGGAACACCAGTGGCTGGTCATCCGAAAGCTGTTCCAGACGCTGACGATACTGCACCAGGAACTCACCCCGCGCCTCGTCGCTGATATAGGGCACGTGCCAGGCCACGAACGGCGCCAGCACCTCGAAACCGACATAGGCCAAGGTGCCGCGCAGGATCGGCCGCAGCATGTCTTCCAGCGGCCCGTGGATCGCCCCCTCGCCGAACATGTGCTCACGCCCGCCCAGGGTCACGGTCACTAGCGCCTTCTTGCCCGCCAGGCCACCCTGGTCGTAGAAGCGCTTGCCGCCATAGCACACCCCCGACACCAGCACCCGGTCGATCCAGCCCTTGAGCATGGCCGGGGCGGAGAACCAGAAGATCGGGAAGTTCAATACCAGCAGATCGGCCCACAGCAGCTTGTCCAGTTCCTGCTGGATATCCGCGGCGATGGAGCCGCTCTTGACGCCCAGGCGTTGTTCCAGCGCATAGACCAGATACTCCGGGTTTTCACGGGTGCTGAAATCCTCGGCGCTGGCCACCGGGTTCCAGCCCATGGCGTACAGGTCGCTGACCTGCACCTGGTGTCCCTGGGCCTTGAAAGTCTCCACCGCCTGGTCGCGCAGGGCGGCGGTGAAGGAATGCGGTTCAGGGTGGGCGTGGACGATCAGTACGTTCATGGAAGCTGTCCTTCGGCAATTGGCTGGGTAGTGGCAGCGGCGCGACCGGCCAGCAGGCGGTCGAGCCAGTCCGGGTCCATCTGCGGTTCGCAAGAGAACAGCAGCCCGGTGTAATCCTGATACGGCGGGGTAAAGATCGACTCGCGCCGCCCCTGGTCCACCACCCTGCCCCGCTGCATCACCATCACCTCGTCGGCGATGGCGCGCACGGTGGCCACATCGTGGGTGATGAACAGGTAGGCCACGCCCAGCTGGCGCTGGATGCGGTCGAGCAGCTTGAGCACGCCTTCGGCCACCAGCTGATCAAGGGCCGAGGTCACCTCGTCGCAGATGATCAGTTGCGGTTCGGCGGCCAGGGCGCGGGCGATGCATATCCGCTGTTTCTGCCCGCCGGACAGTTCGCGGGGCTGGCGCTCCATGAACCTGGCAGGGTCCAGCTCGATCATCTCCAGCAGCTCGGCGACCCGCTCGCGCAGCGCCCTGCCCTTGAGCCCCAGGTAGAACGCCAGTGGGCGACCGATGATGTCGACGATGCGCTGGCGTGGATTGAGCGCGGTGTCGGGGATCTGGTAGATCATCTGGATGCGTCGCAACTGTTCCTTGCTGCGCCGCCGGTAGTCAGCCGGCAAGGCTTCACCGTCGTACAGCACCTGGCCGCTGCTCGGTTGCAGGAGCCCGGTAATCAGCCGCGCAGTGGTGCTCTTGCCGCTGCCGGACTCGCCGATCACCGCCAGCGTCTGGCCGCGCTGCAGCTTGAGCGACACATCGTGCAGCACCGGCTGGGCGCCGTAGCTGGCCGAGGCGTTGCGAACCTCGAGCAGTGGCCGGGCCTGCGCCTGGCTGGGCTTGGGTTCGGTATGGAAGCTGCGCACCGCCCACAGCGAACGGGTGTAGTCCTGGCTCGGGGCGCCAAGCATGGTGCGGGTGGCAGCCTCCTCGACCAGGCTGCCATGGCGCAGCACCATGATACGGTCGGCGATCTGCGCCACCAGGGCCAGGTCGTGGCTGATGTACAACGCTGCGCTGCCGAAGCGCTTGACCGCATCGCGAATGGCGGCGATCACCTCGATCTGGGTGGTCACGTCGAGCGCAGTGGTCGGCTCGTCGAACACGATCAAGTCCGGGTGGCAGGCCATGGCCATGGCGGTCATCACCCGCTGCAGTTGGCCACCAGACACCTGGTGCGGGTAGCGCCGGCCGATGTTCTCCGGGTCCGGCAGGCGCAGCACGCGGTACAGTTCGACCGCCTCGGCCTCGGCGGTGGCACGGTCGATTCCGCCGTTGATCACGGCGGTTTCCACATGCTGGTCGATCAACCGATGCGCCGGGTTGAACGACGCCGCAGCGCTCTGCGCCACGTAGGCCACCCGTAGGCCACGCAGCTTGCGCAGTACTTCGGGGGCCGCGCCGACCAGTTCCTGGCCGTCGAAGCACACCGAGCCACGAGCGATGCGGCAGCCGTCGCGCACGTACCCCATCGCAGCGAGGCCAAGGGTCGACTTGCCCGCCCCCGACTCACCGATCAAGCCCAGTACCTCGCCGCGCTGCAGGGTCAGGTCGATGCCCTTGACCAGCGGGTGCCAGGCGTCGTCGGAGTGACCTTCGATATGCAGGTCGCGGATTTGCAGTAGCGGTTTCATGCTCAGCACTCCTTCAGGCCGCTGGACTTGTGCAGCACCCAGTCGACGACGAAATTCACGCTGACGGTAATCAGCGCCACCGCCAGCGCCGGCAGCAGCGGGCTGACATCGCCGAAGGTGATCAGCACGGCGTTGTCGCGCACCATGCTGCCCCAATCGGCGGTGGGCGGCTGGATGCCCAGGCCGAGGAACGACAGTGCACTGATGAACAGGAAGACAAAGCAGAAGCGCAGGCCGAACTCGGCGATCAGCGGCGCTGCGGCATTGGGCAGCACCTCGCGGGTGACCAGCCACCACAACCCTTCCCCGCGCAGCCGCGCCGCCTCGACGAAGTCCTGCACCACCACGCTCATCGCCACCGCCCGCGACAGGCGGAACACCCGGGTGGCATCGAGCAGCGCGATCACCAGCACCAGCGAGGTGGTGGTGGTGCCGACCACGCTGAGAATCAGCAAGGCGAAGATCAGTTGCGGGATGGCCATGAGGATGTCCACCACCCGCGACATGCCCTGGTCGATCCAGCCACCGCGAATCGCCGCCACCAGCCCGCAGAAGCCGCCCAGGGCGAAGGCCAGCACGGTGGTCAGGAAGGCGATGCCAAGAGTATTGCGTGCGCCATAGACCAGGCGGCTGAACATGTCGCGGCCCAGGTTGTCGGTGCCGAGCAGGAACTGCCCGCCCCAGGGTGCGAAGCCCTCGCCGACCACTTCGGTCTCGCCGAACGGCGCCACCAGCGGCGCGAACAGCGCCACCAGCACATACAGCAGGATCACCAGCAGGCCGAACTTGGCGCTCAGCGGCGCACGGCGCAATTGCGTGTACAGGCTCATGGGCTACCCCTTCGGATGCATCAGGCGCGGGTTGCTGGCGATCGACAGCACATCGGCACTGGTGTTGAGCAGGATGTAGGTGGCGGCGAAGATCAGGCTACAGGCCTGCACCACCGGGATGTCGCGCTTGGCCACCGAGTCGACCAGCAACTGGCCCAGGCCCGGATAGACGAACACCACCTCGACCACCACCACGCCAACCACCAGGTACGCCAGGTTCAGCGCCACCACGTTGACGATCGGCGCCAGGGCGTTGGGCAAGGCATGGCGGAAGATGATCCGCGCCTGGCCGATACCCTTGAGCCGGGCCATCTCGATGTAGGGACTGGCGAGCAGGTTGATCAGCGAGGCGCGGGTCATGCGCATCATCTGCGCCACCACCACCAGGCTCAGGGTCAGCACCGGCAGCAGCGAGCGCTCCAGCACCTCGCCCAAGGCGGCATCCGGGGAGAGGTTGGAGATGCTTGGCAGCCAGGCCAGCTTCACCGCGAACACCAGGATCAGGATGTAGGCGACGAAGAATTCCGGGAACGACACCGCACTCAGGGCGCTGGTGTTGAGCAGCCGGTCGAACCAGCTGTTGCGGTACAGCGCCGCCAGCATGCCCAGCAGCAGCGCCAGTGGCACCGACACCAGGGCCGCCAGCAGCGCCAGGCTGAAGGTGTTGCCCAGGCGTGCGCCGATCAGCTCGGCGATCGGCCGCTGGTTGGCCAGCGACACGCCGAGATCGCCTTGCAGCAGTTGCCAGCCCCAGTGGAAGAAGCGCGTCAGCGCTGGTTGGTCCAGGCCCAGTTGGCTGCGCAGTGCAGCCACGGTTTCCGGGGTGGCGGCCTGGCCGAGCATGGCCTGGGCCACGTCGCCCGGGAGCATGCCCACCGCCAGGAAGATGATCACCGACACCGCCAGCAGCGACAGCAGGCCCAGGGCCAGGCGCTGGGCGAGCAGTTTGCAGAGACTATTCACCGTACGGTCCTCGCGACGAAATGGGATTCAGGCCTGCCACCAGCGCTCGATCAGGCGCAGGCCGTCCAGCTCGCCGTAAGGAGCGGTGACACCGCCGTGCATCACCCGCCGGGAGCGCGCCGCGACGGAGCTTGCGAACAGCGGCACGATGGCGCCGCCATCGTCGCGGCACAGCGCCTGCATTTCGTTGTACATCTCCTGGCGCAGCGGAGCGTTCATCTCGCCACGGGCAGCGTTGAGCAACTGGTTGAAGCGCGGGTTGTCCCAGTGCGTCTCGTTCCACGCCGCGCCCTTGGCGTAGCCGATGCTGAACATGCGGTCGGCGGTCAGGCTCGAGTACCAGAACGAGGTGGTGAACGGCTGCTTCATCCACACGTTGGTGAAGAAGCCGTCGGCCGGCTCACGCACCACGTCGATGTCGATACCGGCCTTGCGCGCCTGCTCCTTGAACAGCACCGAGGCGTCGACCGCGCCGGTGTAGGCGGCGTCGGAGGCCTGCAGGCGCACCTTGAGGCTGTCCATGCCGGCCTGCTTGAGGTAGAAGCGCGCCTTGTCGGCGTCATATACCCGCTGCTCCAGGGCCGTGTTGATGAAGCGGCTGCCAGGCTGGATCGGGTGGTCGTTGCCGATCTGGCCGTATCCGTACAGCACCGAGGTCAGCAGGGCCTGGCGGTCGATGGCGTGCTTGAGCGCCAGGCGCACGTTGTTGTCCTGGAACTGCGCGGTGTCGCAGAGCATGGGGAAGGTGTAGTGCTGGGCGCCTTTGGTTTCCTCGATCACCAGTTGCGGGTTGCGCTTGAGCAGCGCCACGGTCTTGAGGTCGACCTTGTTGATCACATCCACCTGGCCTGTGACCAGGGCATTGACCCGCGCCGCGCCGTCGGCGATCGACAGCAACTCGGCCGTGGCGAAATGCGCCCTGCCCGGCTTCCAGTAGTCGGGGCTGCGCACCAGGTCCATGCGCACACCCGGTTCGAAGTGCTTGAGACGATAGCCGCCGGTGCCGATGCCGGCCTGCCAGTCGGCGGCGCCGTCCTTGGCGGGCATGATCACCAGGTGGTAGTCGGCGACCACATAGGGGAAGTCGGCGTTGCCCGAGTGCAGCTCGAACACCACGGTGGCGGCGTCCTGGGCACGCACCACGGCAACATCGCCGAGGACGGTCTTGGCCGCCGAGGTGGATTTCTCGCCCAGGTGATGCTGGATCGAGGCGACCACATCGCCAGCATCGAGGCTCTTGCCATCGTGGAAGGTCACGCCCTGGCGCAGGAAGAAGGTCCAGACCTTGGCATCCGGGCTGGACTCCCAGCGCTCGGCCAGCTCCGGAATGGCGGTGCCGTCGACGCTGATTTCGCTGAGGGTGTTGTAGACCGCCGAGAAGCCGACGAAGGTGAAGGTGTCGGCCCAGGTGCCGGGGTCACGCGAGTCAGTGGTGCTGCCCCCGGCCAGCCCCATGCGCAGGGTGCCGCCAGCCTTGGGGGTGACCTCCTCGGCCCAGCCCGGCAGGGGCAGGCCCAGGGAGAAGGCGCCGGCGAAGGTCGCCGCTGCCGCGCTGTACTTGAGGAACTCCCGACGTGGCAGGCCGCCGCCGGGCATCGCTTGAGTGATCTTGTTGTTCTTATCGCTCATGGCATTGCCCCTGTTGAACCGCTGAAAGAAGGATCGCAGGCATCGATGACCGAATATTTGTAATTGTCATCGTGACAAATACATTAGACTCATTGGCATGCCCCTGCCAAGATGGATTTTCACAGGGACACCGACTTTGCGATTCACCAGGGATTTTTACCGATGAGCCAATCGACCCGCCTGATCACCGCCTCGTACATCCTCTCGTTCGTGGCCGCCAACGCGCCGCAGAAACTGCGCACCGAGACCATCGCCAAGTGGGTCAAGGTGCACCCCACACGGGTGCGCAGCCTGGCTTCGCAGATGGTCAAGGCCAACATTCTCAAGTCCTGGCGCGGCGCCCAGGGCGGCCTCACCCTCGCCCGTCCGGCCAGCGAGATCACCCTGCGCGAGGTGTACGACGCAGTGCAGGAGAGCTCGCTGATCGCCGAGAAGATCGACAACCCGTTCTCGGGGATGGAGGATCATTGCAAGGTGTTCGAGGTGTTCACCCGGCTGTTCGCGATGCTGGAGGCGAACATGCGCCTGGACCTGGGGGCGATCACGGCGGACCAGTTGTTCGTTGCGTTCGATCGGCCGGTTGAGGGGGCTGTGGAAGGTTGATTGGCAGGGCCGGCCCTTTCGCGGGCAAGCCCGCGAAAAAGGCGATCCGCCTCAACCTGTAACTACCCTGCCCTCCAGCACCTGCGAAGCACACTGGGCAATCCGCCGGCAAGCCTCGCTCAACGCCTCGGCACCCAGCACCAGCCCCAGGCGAATATGCCCCGCCGCACTCGGCCCGAACGCCTCCCCCGCCAGTACCGATACGCCATGTTCCTCCAACAGCAGGCTGGAAAACGCCTGGGCGCTGAGGCCGGTCTGGCGGATATCGACCATCACGAACATCCCGCCATCAGGCTTGAGTGCCTTCACCCCCGGGCAATCGGCCAAGCGTTCGCAGACCAGGTCGCGCCGCTGTCGATAGGCCTCGCGCATCGCTTCGAGCTCCGGCAGGCGCTGCTCCAGCGCCACCACGGCGGCATCCTGGATGAAGTCCGGCGAGCCATACAGCATGCACAGCGCCAGGTTCTCCAGATGGCTGGCCAGCGCTGGCGAGCCGACCACCCAGCCAACCCGCCAGCCGGTCATGGCGTGGGACTTGGACAGGCTGTTCAGGGTCGCGGTCCGGTCGGCCATGCCTGGCAGGCTGCCAGGGCTGATGTGCTCGCCTTCGTACAACAGCTCGCTGTACACCTCGTCGCTGATCAGCCACAGGTCATGGGCCACGCACAGTTCGGCCAGCGCCTCCCAGGTGCTGCGCGGCAGGCTGGCACCGGAGGGGTTGTGCGGGCTGTTCAGCGCCAGCGCGCGGGTACGCGGGGTGATGCGCGCGGCAACATCCTCGGCCTGCACGCGAAAGCCATGCTCGGGCTTGACCGGCACCGGCACCACCGTGGCGCCACAGGCGCCGAACACTGCCTCGTAGGTGACGTACATCGGTTCTGCGACAATCACCTCGTCACCCGGGTCGAGCACGCACTGGGCCACGCAGAACAACGCGCACTGGGCACCGGCCAGCACCGTCACCTGGTCGGCATCGACGGCTTGGCCGCTGCGCTGCTGGTGGCGCCGGGCGATGGCCTGGCGCAGGGCGAGCTTGCCGCGTACATCGGAGTAATGGGTGTGGCCGTCCTGCAGGCTGTCGATGGCGGCCTGGACGATCGGCGCCGGGGTATCGAAATCCGGATCGCCCACCGACAGCAGCAGGATGTCGCGGCCCTGAGCCTGCAGCTCAAGGGCGCGGTAATGAATCTCCCAGGCCGCAGCGCCGTCACCGGCGATGCGCTGGGTCAGCTTGGAAAAACGCATGAAAAGCCTCCATCAATGGGCGCAGGCATGCCTGAGTTCGATCAGGGTGACGCCGTTGCGCGCGAATCCGTTCCTGAGTTCCTGCTCCAGTTCATCGAGGCTGCCGGGCTGCGCCACGGCGCAACCGAAGGCGCGGCCCAGGCCGATGAAGTCGGGGTTGCGCGGCAGCACGCCGATGGGCTCGATATCCAGGCCCAGCATATCGTCGCGGATCTGCCCGAGCGCATCGTTGTTCCACAGCAATACCACCAGCGGCCGGTCCAGCTCCTCGACCGCCGTGGCCAGTTCCTGCGCGGTGTACAGGAAGCCGCCGTCACCCACCAGCACCAGGCCCGGACGCTCGCCACCGGCGAACATGCCGCCGATGCCCGCCGGTAGACCATAGCCCAGGGTTCCGTACCCCGTGGGATGCAGCCAACTGCGCGGCGCCTTGCTGGGGAAGGCGTAGTTGCCGGTATAGGCCAACTGCGTCATGTCGGTACTGATGAAGGCATTGTCCGGCAATGCCCGGCCCACACGATCGAGAATGCCTTGGTGCAGCCGCTGCAACGGACCATGCCCTGCCCTCACCGCCTCGCGCAGGCCGGCAACCGCCTGGATGACCGCCGTGGCGTCGCGACGAACCTGGGGAAGATGCTCCAGCACCCCGGCCAGGGTGAGGCGCGCATCACCCTGCAGCGCCAGCGCGCAAGGGTAGAAATCGTTGAACTTGCGCGGGTCGATGTCGATGCGGATCAGTTCGCCGTTGATCGGCAGGCGCTCGCGCCAGAAATCGGTGTCGGCCATCTCGGTCCCCACCGCCAGCACCACGTCAGCCTCGGCGATCATCTGCCAGCCAGGCTCCACACACAGGCTCGCGCCGGCACTGAGCGGCGCTTCAGGCGGCAGCAGCCCCTTGCCTGCCACGCTGGTGAACACCGGTGCCGCCAGACGCTCGCTCAGCGCGGCCAGTTCAGCCCCCGCCTGCAATGCCCCACCGCCAGCGATGATCATCGGGCGCTTGGCCGCCGCCAGCCTGGCCGCTGCCTGATCCAGCACCGTGCGATCCGGCACGCTGCGACCAGGACGGCGTACCACCTCGGCGCTCCAGTCACGCGCCACCGCTGCCGACAGCACATCCAGCGGCACCGAAATATGCACCGGCCGCGGTCGCTCGCTGTCGAACACCGCCCAGGCGCGGGCGATCAGCTCAGGCAGGTCTTCCGGGCTCAGGGCCAGCGCCGAGAAGGCGGTGATCGGCGCGGTCATCGCGCGTTGGTCCTGGGTCTCGTGCAGGCAACCCCAGCCCTTGCCCAGGCTGGCGCTGTGGTTGACGCTGGAAATCACCAGCAACGGAATCGAGTCGGCATGGGCCTGGCCGATGGCGGTGGCGGCATTGGTCACACCGGGGCCGGTGATGACGAAGCACACACCCGGCTTGCCACTGATGCGCGCATAGCCGTCGGCCATGAAGCCAGCGCCCTGTTCATGGCGGGTCAGCACATGGCGGATGCCACTGCCAGGCAGGCCGCGATACAGCTCCAGCGTGTGCACGCCGGGGATGCCGAACACGGTGTCGACGCCATAGTTGGCCAGCAATCGGACCAGGGCCTGGCCGCCGGTCAAGGGTTTGTCATGCATGTTCATCTCCTCAGGCCTGGCCCAGGCGGATCAGCGCATCGACCGCCGTGGTGGCGTTGGCGCCGACCATCAATGGGTTGACGTCCAGTTCCAGCAACTGGCTGGCGTTTTCGCAGGCGTAGTCGGCCACCGCGCGTATCGCGGCCACCAAGGCATCCAGATCGGCCGCCGGACGCCCGCGGAAGCCCAGCAGCAATCCGGCGCTGCGCAGCCCGAGCAAGGCGGCGCGGATGGCGCCATCGGTGGTGGGCAGCAGCAGGCTGGTGCTGTCCTTGAGCAGCTCGACCAGCACCCCGCCAGCACCAATGACCAATGCCAGGGCAAAGCCGTTCTCGCGTTTGATGCCGACGATCAGCTCGGCCAACGCGGGCTCTGCCATCGGTTCGAGCAGTACTCGATCGAACGGCACCTGCGGCGCATGGGCGTGGATACGTTCGCGCATCTGGTGCAGCGCGGCCTCGAGCGCGCGGCCATCACGCAGGTTCAGCGCCACCGCGCCGGCTTCGGTCTTGTGCGGCAACTGCGCGCTGACGGCCTTGAGCACCAGCGGAAAACCGACAGTGGCCGAATCGGCCAGCGCTGAACCAGGGGTGCTCAGCCGACCGTCCGGGACCGGCAAACCAAAGGGCCGCAGGGCCTGCTTGGACTGCCACTCGTCCAGCAAGCGCGCCTTGCCAGTCAGCGCCTGCGGGCACAACGGCACCAGTGCGGACTCGCCCAATGCCAGCAGGCGCTGTCGATTGGCCTGGTACGCCACGATCCGCCCCCAGGCCGCCAGGCCATCTTCCACGCCCTGCAACGCCGCAATGCCGTGGGCATGCAGATGCTCGCGGGCGCTGGCCGGCAGCAGCTCGGGGAAGGCCGAGGTGACGAAGCCGATCTTGCCGTGACGCGCCAGGGCCTGGCAGTACAGCGCCAAAAGCAGGTCGCACTCCTTGCGCTCGCCGGTGAACTCGGCCGGATAGTCGAGCACCAGCATCGCCGCATCGGCATCGCTACGCAGGGCGCTGTCGAGCATACGCTGCAGCGCCTCGCCGTCGCCCCAGATGGCCGTGGTGAAGTCCAGCGGGTTGACCAGGTTGGCGTAGCTGGGCAGCACCTGGGCCAGTTCCTCGACCTGGCACTGCTCAAGTTTGGGCAGGCTCAGCTGATTGCGCTCGGCATAGTCGGCGATCAGCCCGGCATCACCGCCCGAGCAGGCCAGGGCAATCAGCCGCCCGCCTTGGGGCAACTGCCCGCAGGCGGCGGCCTTGAGGGTCTCGACGAAGCTTACCGGGCCGCTTACGCGGATCACGCCCAGGCGCTTGAACAAGGCGTCGTACAGCGCATCGGAGCCGGACAGCGAGCTGGTGTGGCTGAGCGCAAGTTCGGCACCGATCTGCGACACGCCAGTCTTCAGCGCGATGATCGGCGTGCCGCGCTCCAGCGCCTTGTGCGCGGCGCGGGCAAAGCCAGGCACATTCTTCAAGCCTTCCAGGTGCAGGCCGATGGCGGTGACGCGCGGGTCGTCCAGCAGCACGTCCATCAACTCGGCCACGCCCAGTTGCGCCTGGTTGCCGACCGACGCCATGTAGGCCACCGGCAGCGAGCGGTCGCTCATCGACAGGTTGTAGGCGAAGTTGCCGCTCTGGGTGAGGATCGCCACGCCCTTCTCGACCGTCTTGCCGCCATGGGCGACCGGCCACAGCGCGGCGCTGTGCAGGTAGTCGAGCAGGCCATAGCAGTTGGGCCCGAGCAGCGCCATGTTGCCGGCCGCCTGCAGCAGGCGCTGCTGCAAGGCCTCGCCCTCGGCGCCGCTTTCGGCAAAGCCCGAGGCGTAGCAGATAGCCCCACCGGCACCGAGCGCGGCGAGTTGTTCGACGCAGCTCAGGGTCAGCTCGCGGTTGGTGGCGATGAACACGGCATCCGGGCCGCACGGCAGCTCGGCGACGGTGGCCACGCACGGGATGCCATCAATGCTGAGGTGCTGCGGGTTGACCAGCCACATCGGGCCCTGGAACCCGCCTTCGGCGCAGCGCTTGAGGGCGCGGGCCATGCTGCGGCCACCAACGAAGGCCAGGTGCTGCGGCGCCAGCAGACGCTTGAGGTTGTCACGAATCGACTGCGACATGAGTATTCTCCAGCCCGATCAGCGCAGCAGAGGGCGCAGCAGTTCGCGGGAAATGATATGCCGCTGGATCTCTGACGTGCCCTCCCAGATCCGCTCGATCCGCGCGTTGCGCCAGATCCGCTCCACCGGTCCCTCGTCCATCAGGCCCATGCCGCCAAAGATCTGTACCGCTTCATCGGCGACCTTGCCCAGCACCTCGCTGGCGAACAGCTTGGCCATGCCGGCCTCGCCATCGGTCATGCTGCCCTGGTCCATCTTCCAGGCGGTGTGCAGGGTCAGCAGCTCGGCCGCGCGAATCTGCGTGGCCATGTCGGCAAGCTTGAACGACACGCCCTGATAACTGCCGATCGGTTGGCCGAACTGCTTGCGATCCGCCGACCACTGCAGCGACAGGTCCAGTGCACGCTGGGCCTGGCCGACGCAGTTGGCGGCGACCATCACCCGCCCGGCGGTCAGCCAGGCGTTGGCCACTTCCCAGCCCTTGCCGACCTCGCCCAGCACCTTGCTGGCGGGCACCTTGCAGTCGTCGAAGAACAGCTCATAGGTGTGGTAGCCGCGATTGCTCACGCACTTGGGCCCACGGCGGATGGTCATGCCGGGGGTGCCGCGATCGACCAGAAAAGCGGTCACGGCATTGCGCTTGCGGCCGTTGTGTTCGTAGGTGTCGGTAACGGCGAAGACGATGGCGAAGTCGGCGTGCCCGGCATGGCTGATGAAATGCTTGCTGCCATTGATCACGAAGTCGTCGCCCTGACGCACGGCGCGGGTCTTGATGGCATTGGCATCGGAACCGGCGCCAGGCTCGGTGAGGGCGAAGCAATCGATCTTCTCGCCCTGCACGCTGGGCAGCAGGTAGTCGTTGATCTGCTCGTGCTTGCAGGCCATGAGAATTTTCGAAGGGCGTGCGACGAACACGTGCACGGCCCAGGACACCTTCGACAACTCACGTTCGATCAGCGCCTGGGACAGGTAATCAAGCCCGCCACCGCCGACCTCCTCGGGCATGTTGAAGGCATAGAAGCCTGCGGCGATGGCCTTGCCGCGGATCTGCGCCGCCAGCTCGGGCGACACCGCGTCGGCGCGGTCGACCTCTTCCTCGTGGGGCAGCAGCTCCTTGGCAACGAAACTGCGTACCGCTTCCACCAACATTTCTTGTTCTTGGGTCAGTTGGAAATTCATCTGGCATGGTCCTGGAGAAGGTACTGAGGGAGGTGCTGGAAGGTCATTTGCCGACGAAGCGCGCGGGCCTGCGCTCGACGGAGGCGCGCAGTGCCTCGGCACCGTCCTCGCTGCGCCCGCACAGCAGCCCGGCGGCCAGTTCTGCAGACAATTGCTCGGCCAGGGTGCGCTGGGCACCGTCGCGGATCAGGCGCTTGGTCTGGGCGAAGGCGAAGGTCGGGCCCTGGGCCAGGCGGGAGGCGAGTTCGGCGGTCACGCTCAGCAGTTGATCGTCGGCACAGACTTCGCCCACCAGGCCTGCGGCGAGTGCCCGTTCGGCGCCCCACAGCTCGTCGAGAAACAGCAGGCGCTTGGCCTGCTCGCTGCCGATCAACCGCGGCAGGTGCCAACTGGCGCCCGCGTCAGGGCTGTAGGCCATGCTGGTGTAGCCAGCCTTGAAGCGCGCCGAAGCGGCGGCGATGCGCAGGTCGCAGCACAGGGTCAGGTCCATGCCGGCGCCGACGGCGGTGCCGTTGATCGCGGCGAGGGTGGGTTTGTCGAGGGTGTGCAGGCGCTGCATCAAGGCATGGGCGGTTTCGGTCCAGCCGTAGCTTTCCAAGGCGCCGCGAGCCTCGGCCTCGGCCCATTCGGCAAGGTCGGCGCCAGCGCAGAAGCTGCGCCCACTGCCAGTCAGTACCACCACGCGCACGGCGGGGTCGGCGTTGAAGTCTCCGAGCAGGCTGTGCAGGTGCTTGAGGGTGGGGATGTCCAGGGCATTGCGCTGGTCGGGGCGGTTGAGCGTGATCCAGGCGACACCGGCTTCGAGGGTGGTCAACAGGCTGGTCATGGGAAGCCTCGAGTTGTTGTGGTTGGGGTGGGCTTGGAGAAGATACTAAACGAGTGTTCAACAAGGCGGCAATTGGCGCATATGGGGCTGTTACAACTTCGAACAATCGGGGTTTGGGGGTGTTGCGGAGGGCCTCATCGCGGGACAAGCCCGCTCCTACAGAGATCGCATCTGTAGGAGCGGGCCGCGCGATAGGGCCAGTGGTTTCAGCGAAGATTCAAACCCCAGGCGCCGTCGGCACGAAGGTCTGCGAGCGCTTGCGGTTCATCACGAAGTACGCCAGGTAGCACAGGGCAATGAAGCCAAAGCCCCAGTACAGCGACGGCCTCTGCGTTTCATCCAGCGCCAGGAACACGAACAGCGAGCTGCACAGGGTGATGCACAGCAGCGGGATCAGCGGGTACAACGGCGCGCGGTACTTGATGTCCTCGAGCTTGCCGCCCTCGCGCAGGAACGCACGGCGGAAGCGGTACTGCGCCAGGGCGATGACGATCCAGGTCACGGTCCCGGACATTCCGCTCACCGCCATCAGCACCATGAACAAGGTGTCGGCGGCAATGAAGCTGGTCATCAGCGACACCAGGGCAAAGCACAGGGTGATGCTCAGCGCTCGCAGCGGCACACCGCGCGAACTCAACGGCGACAGGCTTTTCGGGGCCATGCCGCTCTTGGACATGGCCCAGAGGATGCGCGTGGAGGCGTACAACCCCGAGTTGCCCACCGAGAGAATGGCGGTGAGGATGACGAAGTTCATCAGGTCGGCCGCGTACGGGATACCGACCATGTCGAACACCTGCACGAACGGGCTCTCCATCAGCCCCGCCTGCTGCCACGGCACGATGGCCGACAGCACCGCGATGGCCAGCACGTAGAAGATCAGTACGCGGAACACCACGTTGCGCACCGCCCGCGGAATGCTCTTTTCCGGCTGGTCGGTCTCGCCCGCCGCCACGCCCATGATCTCGCAGCCCTGGAAGGCGTAGACCACGGTCATCATCACTGCGAACACCGCAGGCAGCCCGTTGGGGAACAGCGAGTCGCCAACCAGATTGTCGAGCATCGATGCCGGTGCGCCGCTGGTCAGCGGGATGGCGCCGAAGATGACCAGGATACCGACGATGATGAAGCCCAGGATCGCCGCGACCTTGATCCCCGAGAACCAGTACTCGGCCTCGCCGAAAGCCCGGGTCGCCAAGGCGTTGAGGCCGAACAGCACGGCAACGAACAGCGCCGACCAGTACCAGATCGGCACCTCGGGGAACCAGCGGGTCATCAGCATGCCGGCGGCGGTGAACTCCAGGCCCACGGTGGTGGCCCAGCTCATCCAGTACACCCAGCCAATCATGAAGCCCGTGGCCGGGCCGATGTATTTTGTCGCGTGGGCCTGGAACGAGCCCGATACCGGCATCTGCACCGACAGCTCACCCAGGCAGACCATCACCAGGTACATCAGGAAGCCTGCCACCAGGTAGGCCAGGATCGCCCCCATCGGGCCACCCTGGTTGATGGTCACCCCCGAGCCCATGAACAGGCCGGTGCCGATCACACCGCCCAGCGACAGCATGAAAATGTGCCGGCTCTTGAGCGCGCGAGTGAGGTGGATGCCTTTGCGTTCGGAGGGCTCAGACATGAAGCACCTCCAGCATGGTGTTGGGCTGAGCTTTGGGACCTTTCATTATTCTTATCTCCAATAAGCCTGACGGACCGCGAACCACACGGTTGTCAGGGATTATTGGAAAGCGATGTAAGCGGACGTTGAAGCTTGGGATCGAAGATGTAAAAAGTCGTAAGAATTATGTACGAGCGCTCTGGATCAACTGCTCCAGCAGGATGAGCGCGGCATCCAGGGCGGTTCGCGTACTGTCTGCCAGCGCTTGCAGCGCCTGGCTGTCCAGAGCCACTGCTGCTTGCTCGACCTGCCTCAACGCCGTCGCCAACCCGCTCAGCCCCAACGAATCGCTGCTGCCCGCCAGGCGATGGGCCAAGTCTGCGGCCTGGGTGCAGTCCCCCAGGTGCTGGGCGTCGAGCAAAGCCCCGCGCTGCGCCTCGAGGCTCTGGCGCAGGGTCGCCAGCAGCCCCTGCACCTTCTGCTCGCCGAGCAACTGGCGATGGGTTTGCAGCAGGGCCAGATCCAGGGCGGTGTGTGCATCGGGCTCGAGCACCAGCGGCTCGGCCTGGGCCAGTGCACGGCGCAGTCGATCCAGGCGCAACGGTTTGGCCAGCACCCCTTGCATCCCGGCTTCCAGGTAGCCGCGTACCACGGCCGGTTGCACGCCCGCCGTCAGGGCCAGGATTCGCGTCTGCCGATTCGGCCCGGCGCCCGCGCGCAGTTGCCGGCACAACTCGACACCGCTCATGCCTGGCAGGTGCACATCCAGCAGCAGCAGGTCGAAGCGTCGTTGTGCGCAGACCGCCAGCGCCTGCGCCGCATCCTCGGCGAAGCTGACCCGGTGACCGTCACGCTCGAGCAAGCCGCCCGCCACCTCGCGGTTGAGCGCCACATCCTCGACCACCAGGATCTCGAGGGCAGGCGGAAGCCCCTGGCTGGCTGACAGGGCGGCGACGTCACGCCCCGCGGGCAGCTCCACCTCGAACCAGAAGCAACTGCCCTGCCCTTCGCGGCTATCCACGCCGATCCGACCGCCCAGGCGTTCGATCAGGTGCTTGCAGATTGCAAGCCCCAAGCCCGTACCGCCGTAACGCCGAGCCACGGTTTCACTGGCCTGGGTGAAGCGCTCGAAGATCCGCGCCTGCATTGCCGGGGCGATGCCGATGCCGTCATCGCTGACCTGCACCCGCAACCACTGCCCCTGCAGCACGCGCACCTCGAGGCTGACCCGGCCGCCTTCGGTGAACTTGATCGCATTGGCCAGCAGGTTGCTCAGCACCTGGCGCAGGTACTGCTCGGCGCCGAACTGATGGGGCGCCAACCGGGCATCGATATGGCAGTCCAGCTCGGTGCCATTGGCGGTGGCGCGCGGCTCGAGCAGGGTCAGCACCTCGCTGCACAGCTGGCGCAGGGCAAAATTAACGGGCTCCGGGTGGCTTTCACCTTCTTCCAGACGGGCGAAGAACAGCACCTCGTTGAGGATGCTCGACAACCCTTCGCCGGCCTTGTACAGCGCCTCCAGACGCTTGCGGCCCAACGTGTCGAAGCTGCTTGTACGCAGCAGTTCGGCCATGCCGAGAATGCCGTTGAGCGGCGTGCGCAACTCGTGGCTCATGGTCGCCAGGAAGCGCGACTTGGCCAGGTTCGCCGCCTCGGCTTCGTCCTTGGCCCGGGCCAGGCTTTCGGTGCGCCGCTCGACCATGGCCTGCAGTTCGTCACGCTTGTCCTGCAGGGCCAGGCGATCCTGCTCGCGGCGCTCGATATCGCTGAGGATCGCCTGGCGCATGTCGTCCAGGGCGTGGGCCACGGTGTCGATCTCATCGGCGCGTGGCGAACGCCGCTTGTCCAGGCGTAGCGGCTCCTGCCACTGGCCCGCCGCCACGCGCCGGGCAAACTCGGCCATCACCTGCAAGTGGCGGGTGACCAGGCGGTAGAACAGCCCGGACAGCGCCACCGCCAGCCCGCAGAGAAACACGCTCATCCATAGCAGGCTGGTCAGCCCGGTGGCGAACAGGCGCTGGTGCACCGCGCCCAAGTCGATGCTCACCTCGAGTTCCCCCAAGTGCCTCGGCGGCCCGGAGGGCGGCTGGAAGTCCAGGGCGAACCGCTCGACGCGCAGTGGCCCGGCAGGTTCGGCCTGGCCTTGCAGCAGCTGGAAGTCGCTGCTGTCCAGCCGCACCCGAGCCACATCGGAGAAGTCCACCAGCCCGCGCAACTGAACGTTGAGCTGCTCCTGGTCCAGGTCCCACAGGCTGCGCTCCAGGCTCGCCAGGTAACCGGCGCGGATCAGCTCCATGCGCGCGTCGATATCGCGCATTTCGCGGCGGTACTCGAAATACAGCTGCACCGCGCTGGCCAGCACGGTGAAGCACAGGCTGAACAGCAGGATGAACAGCAGCAGGCGGCGCAGCAGGCCGTCGGCGCGCAGACGAATCATCGCGCACCTGCCGGTTGCCCGATCATGTCGCGGTAGGTCACTTCGCTCTGATGCAGCCAGTTGTCGATTTCGCCGCGCTCGCTCATCTGCTGCAACTGCGCGTCGATCTCATCCATGCGCTGGCTCAAGGGGCTATGGCGTGAAACGGCGACTCGCAGATAGTCGACACTCAGCGCCGCGGGCAGCGCCTGGATATCGCCTGCGCCGGGCAGGTGCTCGACGAACAACTCGCCAGTGCGCCGTTCCTGGATCACGAAGTCGATGCGCCCGCGAATCAGCTTGCCGAAATTCTGCTGGCTGGACGACACCCATTCGATGTTCTGGTGACGGGCAACGAAACGGTCGAAGGCCGGGCCGTAGCTTTCGCCGAACAGCAGTCCGCCGCGATAGCTGGCAAGATCGTCGAGCTGTTCGAAATGCACCGGTCGCTTGCGGTTGACGAATACCGCGACCTCCTCGCGCAGTACCGGCACTCGGGAGAAGCGCATGCCTTGATCACGTTGGTCGCTGCTGTAGGCCAGCACCACATCCACCCGTCCTTCGGCTGCATCCAGCAGGCAGCGCTTCCAGTTGCCCAGCACCACGATCTCGACCTCCAGCCCGAGCCGAGCGAACAACTCGCGCACCACGGTCGGCGCCAGGCCACGCACCTGCTTGCCATCGCTCCACGACACCGGCGGGTACACCGGGTAGTCGCAGTAACGCACCGGCGCTGCGGCCAGCGCCTGCACGCTCAGCAGCAACAGCCAGGCGAGGCCCAGGCCGCGCATGGCCTCAGGCCGCCACGCTGGCGGTGAACAGGTAGCCGGTGCCGTGGATGGTGATGATCAGTTGCGGCTCGGCCGGGTCGTCGTGCAACTTGCGCCGCAGACGGCCAACCAGCACGTCGATGGAACGGTCGTTGGGCACCCACTCGCGGTTGCGGATCTGGTCCATCAACTGGTCGCGGCTGAGGGTGTGGCCACTGTTGCGCAGGAACACGCTGAGCAGCTGGAACTCGCCATGGGTCAGCAAGGTTTCACCGCCCTGCGGGTCGATCAACCGGCGTCGATCGCTGTCCAGCGCCCAGTCGGCGAACTGCTTGAGGCAAGGGCTGGCGATGGCGCCAGGGCGGGTTGTCTGGGCGTGGCGCACGCGACGGATCAGGTTCTTGGCCCGCGACACGAGTTCACGCGGGTTGAGGGGCTTGATCACATAGTCGTCGGCGCCGCATTCAAGGCCGACAATGCGGTCGATATCATCGTTGCGGCCAGTGATCAGGATGATGCCGACCTCCGAGCGCACCCGCAGCTCGCGGGTCAGGGTCAGGCCGTCCTTGCCTGGCAGGCGGATGTCGAGCATGACCAGGTCCACCGGCTGGCTGGCCAGGTAGCGCTCGGCCTCTTCGGCGGTGTCGGCGCAGCGTACGTCGTAGCCTTCTCGCGCGAGATAGGCCTGCAACAGGTCACGAATGAGCGGATCGTCGTCGACGACCAGTACCCGAGGTGTCATTGCGTGTGGTCTCTTCTTTGATGTTGTTCTGAAACCCGCGCCAGCAGCCTACCCGGTACTGAACGACCGATCAACAGCCTCCCGGCAGGCTGAAGCGCCGACGCCCGCCGGCCTGCAGGCCATCGACCCAGGCCTCGCAGATCTGCACGCCCTGTTCCGGGGTGAAGGTGTTGGGATTGAGCCCCGATTCGAGCCACAGGCCATCGAGCAAGGCGCTCAGGCTGATCGCGGCGAGGTCCGCGTCGAAGGCCTGCCAGCCCTCCTCGCCGGCCAGCGCCGCCAGCAGTGCGGCCAGTTCGTTGCGGTATTCGGAGTAGGAGTGGTCGTGCGCCTGATTGATCGCCTCGGCGGTTTTCACCGCCCCCCAGAAGGCCAGCCAGGCGTCGAGCAACTGCGGGTCGAGCAACTCGGCGCAGAACGATCCGCGAAAGAACGCCGACAGGCGCTCGCGGGCATTGGGTGCGGCCTGCGCCATGGCCTCGCGCAGCAGGCCCATGACCCGCCCAGTCACAGCGCGGTAGGCCTCGGCGACCAGTTCGTCCTTACCCGAATAATGGTGACTGATCAGCCCTACCGACACCCCTGCCTCGGCGGAGATCTTGCGGATCGACGCGCCCTGGAAGCCATCGCGCTTGAGACAGGCCAGGGTCGCCTGGACCAGGATGGCCTTGCGCTCTTCGGGTGCCATGCGGTTGTAGCGGGCTTCCTGGGTCATGCGGATTCTCGTCGCGGCGGGTTGGACTGAACGACTGTACAACAAGGCGCAGCGCGTGATAAACCCTGTGCTCCGGCCAATAACAAGAATCCCAGCCATGTCCGACCTGATCACCTGCAGCCTCGACCAGGGTTTACTGACCCTGACCTTCAACCGCCCCGACAAGCTCAACGCGCTAAGCAGCGCGATGTACAGCGAGCTGGACCGCCATCTGCAGGCGGCCAGCGAAGACCCGGCCGTCGAGGTGATGCTGCTGACCGGCGGCACGGCGTGCTTCAGCGCCGGCAATGACCTGCGCGACTTTCTCGACACCCCCCCACGTGATCTGGACAGCCCGGTGTTTCGCATGATGCGCACCGTGCTGGCACTGGACAAGCCGCTGCTCGCCGCCGTCAACGGCCCCGCCATCGGCATCGGCTGCACCCTGTTGCTGCACTGCGACCAGGTGCTGGTCAGTCGATCGGCGAAACTGCGCATGCCCTTCACGCCCTTGGGCGTGTGCCCGGAATTCGGCTCGAGCCTGCTGCTGCCACGCCTGCTCGGGCATCAGCGGGCGGCGCGATTGCTGCTGGCCAACGAGTTGCTCAGCGGCGAACAGGCACTGGCCTGGGGCCTGGCCAATGAGCTGCATGACGACGGCGAACAGTGCCTGGCGGCCGCGGTAGCGCTTGCCCGACGCTTGCAGGCCATGCCGCAGCAGGCCTTGCGCATCAGCAAACGCCTGCTCAAGGATGGGCAGCGACGGGAGCTGGAAGAGACCGTGCGGCGCGAGGGCGAACTGTTTATCCAGTGCCTGGCCAGCGATGAAGCCCGGGCGGCGTTGCAGGCGTTGGTCAACCAGTAGCAGAGCACACCGATCTCGGTGTAGGAGCGGCCTTGTGCCGCGATCGGGCGCGAAGCGGCCGCAAACTCGGCAACCGAGGTTTTCCTGATAGATCTCGGCGCCTGGTTTTACGGCCGCTTCGCGCCCGATCGCGGCACAAGGCCGCTCCCACAGGGGTTGGACTGGCCTCTAGATTTTGAACAAGACGCTTGCTCCTGCACACAAAGGAGCAGGCTGCGGTGGATAGAAGCATTTCGCCACCAGTCATTCCTCTGTCATCTTGCTGTCTTATTTTTGCTGCACCACAGGGCCCGGGAACAACACAACGTGAACCGCCGCTCCCCCTCGCCTGCAGGCTTGTTGCCCCTGCTGCTGCTGATGCTGTGCACCGTCACCCTGGCCTTTCTCTGGGGGCTGCATTTCACGCAAAAGGCCGCCGCCCGTCATGATGCCCTGGCGGCCAAGGCCGCCGAGCACCTGAACCTGGCCAGCATCGTCGGCGAAAGCCTGCGCCAACTGGTCGATCGGGCCCAGGCCGTAGGGCGTGTCACTCAGGATGACCTGCTCAACATGCGCCAGGGCAACCTCAGCCTGGCGCGGCTGCTGGCCGAAGACCCCGTGTTCAAGCGCATGGGCCTGTACGACCAGCAGGGTCGTCTGGTCTCTGCCAGCCCTATCGACGAGGCCCAGCAACTGCCGGAAGACTGGCTCAAGCAGCTCAAGCAGCATGTCGCGCGCCATGGTTTCAAGCCCTTCATGCCCCAGATCGCCCCCGACAACGCCCCCAACGCCTTGCCAAAATGGCGCCTGCCCTTCCTGCTGCCGCTGACCGACCTGAGCGGCCGCGAGATCGACAACATCCTCGTGGTACAGCTGGACATCGGCTACCTGGCGGTGCTCTTCCAGCACATCGACCTGGGTCACAGCGGCCTGTTGCGCCTGCTCCAGGCGGACGGCCAGGAGCGCGTACGCATCGACAGTAGCGGCGTGGTGGTGGCCGCCGAGTCGCTGGAACCGGAACTGCCCAGCGGCAACAGCGATGCGGGACAGTTCACCCAGTACACCTACGCCAGCACCTACCAGAGCCTGTACCGCCGGGTCGCCGACCGCGGCTTCAGCGTGGTGGTCAGCCAGCGTCATGACGAGATTCTAGCGCTCACCACCCTCGCCTACGACCGCCAGTTCTGGCTGAACCTGTGCATGACCTTGCTCATCCTCGGCGGCCTGTTCTGGAGCCTGCGCCTGCTGCGCAAGCGTCAGGAAGCCTTCAGCGAGCTGGAGCAGACGCAACAGGTCAACCAGCAGTTGATCGGGCGCCTGGAGGATGAACACCGACGCAGCAGCCACGCCGCCGCCACCGACCACCTCAGCGGCCTGCACAACCGCCGCCAGTTCGTCGAAGTCGCCGCCCAGGCCCTCGCGCGCCAGCGCGCCCGGCGTCGCCTGACGGCGATCCTGTTCATCGACATGGACCGTTTCAAGTCGATCAACGATTCACTCGGCCACAAGATCGGCGACCTGTTGCTGCAAGCCGTCGCCGGGCGCATCCAGCGCATGCTCGAACCCGAAGACGAAGCCTCGCGCTTCGGCGGCGATGAATTCGTGGTGCTGTTGGCCGGCAACCGCAGCGAGGAACAGATCGACGCCTGGGTCCGCGCGCTGGTGGTCAAGCTGTCCGCGACCTACGCCCTGGACGGCAAGGAAGTCAACACCAGCCCCAGTGTCGGGGTGAGCATCGCCCCGCGCGATGACCAGGAAATCGACAGCCTGATCCGCTGTGCGGACGCGGCGATGTACTCGGCCAAGCAGGCAGGGCGTGCGCAGTACCGCTTCTTCGACCCTTCGCTGAACCTGCCCGACATCCAGGCCTTCGCCCTCGAACAAGCCTTCGGCAGCGCCCTGGCCGAGCACCAGTTCGTGCTTCACTTCCAGCCGCAGATTCGTCTCGACACCCTGCAGGTACTGGGCTACGAGGCACTGGTGCGCTGGGAGCATCCCGAGTTCGGCCTGCTCTACCCGGACCGTTTCATCGGCATGGCCGAGCGCAGCGGCTTCATCGTCGAGCTGGGCTGGGAGGTGCTGCGTCTGGCCTGCGAGGCGTTGGCGAGTTGGCAGGCCCAGGGCCGTGATACGCGCCTGGCGGTGAATGTCTCGGCGCTGCAACTGCGCCAGGCCGACTTCAGCGAGCGCTTGCTTGAAAGCCTGGCGCAGCATGCCATCGACGCACGGCACCTGGAGCTGGAGATCACCGAAACCACCGTGCTCGACCCCGAAGGCACAGCCCTTGAGCACCTGCACCGGCTGCGCGCGGCCGGTATCGGCATCAGCCTCGACGACTTCGGTCGTGGCTACGCGGGCTTCGCCCACCTGCAGGCGCTGCCGCTGTCGAAGCTGAAGATCGACCGCGCCCTGATCGCGCCGCTGTGCAACAGCCATGACGACAGCCCGATCGTCTCCTCGACCATCATCCTGGCCAAGCGCCTGGGCCTGGAGGTGGTGGCCGAGGGCGTGGAGACCCGCGAGCAGTTGGTGTGCCTGAAGCTCGCCGGTTGCGACATTGCCCAGGGCTATCACTTCAGCCGTCCGCTGTCGCCGGCACAACTGCGCGACTACCCGCCCTTCAATGCCCTTGAGGAGAAATCATGCGTGCATTGAAAGCACTGACACTGCTGGCCCTGATGCTGCCAGCGGTCGCCGCGCGGGCCGACTGTGCGCCCCGCAGCCTGCGCCTGGCGGTGATCCCGCTCAAGGGCGCCGAGGCGATGCTGCGCGAGAACCAGCCACTGTTGCAGCGCCTGAGCGAGGCCACGGGCGTGCCGGTGGAGCTGGTGGTCGCGCCCTCCTACGAGGGCGTGGTCGATGCCATCGTCTCCGGCGGCGCCGACATCGCCCGGCTGGGGCCGGCCTCCTATGTACTGGCGCACCGTCGCGACCCGCAGGTCGAGGCCTTCGCCACCTTCACCCTGAGCGCCGGGCCCTATACCCCGGCCGGCAACCACTACCAGGCATTACTGCTCACCCGCAGCCCGGGGCCTGCGGACCTGACGGCACTACGCGGCAAGCGCGTGGCACTGAGCGACCCGGCCAGCACCTCCGGCGGCCTGGTACCGAGCGTCGAGTTCGCAGCGCAGGTGACCACGCCCTTGCAGCGCTACTTCGGTGCGCTGGTGTACGCCGGCACCCATGACAAGGCGCTGCAGGCCCTGCTGGAAGGGCGCGTCGATGCCGCCTTCGTCGCCAGCGAGCGCGCCGACGCCTACCTTGCCAGCCACGCCATCGACCCCGCAGGGCTCCAGGTGCTGTGGCGTTCGGCGCCGATCTACTACGACCCCTACGTGTTCCGCGCCAACCTGTGCCCGGCGCTCAAGGCGCGCATTCGCCAGGCCATGCTCGACGACCCCGAAGCCCTCGCCGCCTTCGCCCACTCCCAGGACGCCAGCGGCCTGGTTGCGGTCAGCCATGCCGAGTATGCCGCGCTTGAGCGGATGATGGACGCCGCGCTGGAGCCACGCTGAAAGATTCAACTTTCGCCAGTGTCCGGCGTCCAAGCAATGACACCACAGTCATTGCGGAGGTTGTTCATGGCGATTCGCGCCACCTTGCTGGTTTCCTGCCTGGCCCTGGCGCTGGGCGGTTGCGTCGGCTCCTCGGCGGACAAGCCGCCACCCAAGACCATGCCGGTCAATCTCGAGCAGTACCAGGGCAAATGGTACGAACTGGCACGCCTGCCGATGTTCTTCCAACGTGACTGCGTGCAGTCCGAGGCCAATTACCAGCTGCGCGAAGATGGCCAGGTCGATGTCACCAACCGCTGCCGAGACGAAGACGGCGAGTGGCAGGAGGCGACCGGTATCGCTCAACTGCAGCAACCCGGCCAGACCGACAAGCTGTGGGTGAGGTTCGACAACTGGTTCAGCAAACTGGCGCCGGACACCGCCAAGGGCGAATACTGGGTGCTGTACCACGATCCGGACTACCGCGTGGCCGTGGTCGGCCATCCGAACCGCGAGTACCTGTGGCTGCTGTCGCGCACGCCTACGGTGAGCGAACGCACGCGCAACCAGCTGCTCGAAGTGGCCCGCCAGCGCGGCTACGATACTCGCGAGCTGATCTGGCGCCAGCCCGACTGATATCTGCGGCTCAACGCAGGTCCTGGGTCACCTGCCCGACCGCCTGCACCACGCGGCGTGCGCCTTCCTGAATATCGGTGATGGCGCTGCCCGCCTGGCCTGCCAGGGTCAGCCCGACCCCCGCCTGCTCCCGGCTGTGTTCGATCTCCACCACCGCTTGATCGGCCAATTGCTGGTTACGCGCCACCACCGCGACGATCTCTTCGGTCGCCGCGCTGGTGCGCGCTGCAAGCTGGCGCACCTCGTCGGCGACCACGGCAAACCCGCGCCCCTGCTCGCCCGCACGGGCCGCTTCGATGGCAGCGTTGAGCGCCAGCAAGTTGGTCTGCGAGGCGATGCTGCCGATGGTCTGCACGATCGAGCTGATGACCAGCGACTGCTTGCCCAGGGCCTCGATGGTGGTCGATGCGCTGTGCATCTGATCGGCCACCGCCTGCATCGTCTGCACCGCTTCCTGCACCACGCTCGCCCCCTCGCGGGCACTGATGTCGGTGTTGCGCGACACCTCCAGGGCCATTTGCGCAGCGCGGCGGATATCGTCCTCCTTGCGCACCTGGTCGGTGATCACCGAGGCGAACTTGATCACCCGGCTGATCTTGCCCTCGGCGTCGTAGACCGGGTTGTAGCTGGCCTCCAGCCAGACTTCCTGCCCCCGGCTGTCCAATCGGCGGAAGCGCCCGGCGACATAGCGCCCGCTGTTGAGGGTCTTCCAGAACTCCTGGTAGGCGGGAGCTGCAGCCTCTTCCTTCGGACAAAACAGGCGATGGTGCTGGCCGACCAGTTGCGTGAGCGAATAGCCCATGGTGCCGAGGAACTTTTCGTTGGCCGTGAGGATATTGCCTGCCAGGTCGAACTGGATCACCGCAGTGGAACGCAAGAGCGCATCGACGAATGCACCGTTCTCACGGCTCTTGTCGATCTGTGCCGTGACCTCGCTGCCGTAGCCCTGTACGTAATCCAGACGGCCATCGTCGCCGCGCACCGGTAGCCAGGTCAGGTGCAGCCAGATCAATCGGCCTTCGCGGGTGAGGAAGCGGTAATCGTCACGAATCGGCTCGAAGCGTGACAGCGCCTCGTTGAAGCGCCGATAGCACGGCAGAGCGGTCACGTACCCCGGCACCACATCAGCCAGGGCCTGGCCGATCAAGGCGCCATGCGGATGCCCCAGCGCAGCCGAACAGGCTTCGTTACAGGCGCTGATCCGGCGCTCGGCGTCCAGGCGCAGCGCCAGGTTGCCTCGTTCCATTGGGTCGAGCAGCGCGCGCAGGCGTTTGACCTCGGCTTCGCTTGCCGCGAGCCGAGCTTTGATTTTGCGATCGAACATGGGACACCTTGCAAACAGTTGTGTGGTAGAGCACGCACGCATCCTGCAAGCCAGCTTCCCTGGTGGCCGTCAGGCCCCGACTTCCGGGGGCCCGTCACTTTCAAAGGAGAATGTGATGCAGCATCTCAGGAAAGACCGAGCGCCGCTATCAAAGTGCTATTAGCCGTTACAAAATAACGTTTTGATCCGATGAACGGTCGTGTGCTATTGGGGGGATGGGGGGCTAGAGGAGGTTGGCTGGAAGGGGGGTTGGAGCTGGAAGGTGCTCGCCCCCACACAAAACCCTCGAAAGAGATGACTCCTACACCCCGCGCGCCAACCGCCACAACCGTGCGATATCCCCCGCCCGCCCCTCGAGCAGCGCCCCGGCCTCGGCACAAGCGCGCTCAAGTGTCATCGGCCCGCTGGTCACGGCGAACGCAGCATCGATGCCATGGGCATACAACGCCTCGTAGCCCTCCCCCAAGGTCCCGGCAATCACCACCACCGGCACACCGTGACGCTTGGCCACGCGGGCCACGCCCATCGGGGTCTTGCCGCGCAGGGTCTGGGCATCGAAACGGCCTTCGCCGGTGATCACCAGGTCCGCGCCCTGCACCAGCCCGTCCAACCCGGCGAGCTCCGCCACCACTTCAACCCCAGGACGAAAACACGCGCCCATGAAGGCCTTGGCCGCAAAGCCCATGCCGCCCGCCGCACCGCAACCGGGCGATTCACGCAGGTCTTCACCCAGCAACTGCGCGCAATGATCAGCGAAATGCCCCAGTGCCTGGTCCAGCTGCAATACCTGCTCGGGCGTTGCGCCCTTCTGCGGACCGAAGATCGCCGAGGCACCATTGACCCCACACAAGGGGTTGTCGACATCCGCCGCCACCTCGAACTGCACCTCGGCCAGGCGCGGATCGAGGTCGCTGGCGTCGATGCGTGCCAGTTGCGCCAGGGCCAGGCCGCCCTCGGCCAGTGCCTGGCCTTCGCGGTCCAGCAAGCGCAGACCCAAGGCCCGCAGCATGCCGCTGCCAGCGTCGTTGGTGGCGCTGCCGCCGATGGCGAGCACGATGCGCTGCGCACCTGCCGCCAGGGCTGCGGCAATCAGCTCGCCGGTGCCCCAGGTACTGCTGCGACAGGCATCGCGCTGTGCGCTGGGCAGCAACTGGATGCCACTGGCCTGGGCCATCTCTATCACCGCGGTGCGGCTCTGCGCCAACCAGCCCCAGCTAGCCTCCACTGGCGCCCCCAGCGGCCCGCGCACCACCTGGCGGCGCTGCTCGCCCTCGGTGGCCGCGACGATCGCCTCCATGGTGCCCTCACCGCCATCGGCCATCGGGCACTCGATTCGCTCCGCCTCGGGCCAGACCTTGGCCAGCCCGGCACTGATCGCCCGGGCGACACCGGCGGCATCGAGGCTGTCCTTGAACGAATCGGGGGCGATGACGACTTTCATGGGGAATCTCCTGGTCCTGTTAGCCCGCATGCTGACAGCTGCGTGCCAGAGCGGCCTCGGTCGGATGCACAAAACACCCGGCCGGTTGTTTGGGCAAATGCCACTGCCCGGATCAAGACTCACTCGGCGGGTAGCAGTTGCAAGCCCAGGTACAGGCTCAGCATCCCTTCCAGACGCAGCGGATCCACCTCGCCCAGTTCAGCGATTCGCTCCAGTCGATAACGCAGGCTGTTGCGATGGATCCCCAAGGCATCGGCGCATGCCTGGCTCTGTCCGTCATGGGCGCACCAGGCACGCAAGGTGGCGAGCAATTGGCCGCTGGCATCCTTGGCGCGGATGCGTTGCAGCGGTTCGAGCAACTCGTCCAGGGCATCATCGTTGCGGTGGCGCCAGAGCAACGCCGGCAAGCGATAGCGCGACAAACTCAACACGCGCTCGCCGGGCACTACCTCGCGGCCATACGCCAACAGGTCGCGGACCCGACGGTAACCTCGTCGCAGTTGTTCCAGGCTCTGCGCCACACTGCCCAGGGCCAGGCGCTGGACCTGCCAGCCATGGCGCTGCAAGCGTTCGATCAGACGCACCTCATCCAGTGCCACGCTTGCCGGACGGCACCAGAGCAACGATTGACGCGCCGGGCTTACGCACCAGCTGTCGGGGTAGCGGCTGGTCAGCCAGGCCGACAGCGCTTCGCCCGGTGGCCCAGCCTCCAGTTCGAACAGGCAAGGCACCCTAGGCAGTTGCGGCTTGAGCCCCAGTTGCCGGGCTTCGTCCACCAGCCGGGGGGACTCGCCACTGCCACCGAGCAGCAGCGCCAGCAGATCGTCGCAGCGCTGCCGGCGCCACTGTTGCTCGATCTGCAGGTGACGCTGGGCCAGGAGCATCTCGGCGGTCATGCGCACCAGCTCGGCGTAGGTGCGCAGTTGCTGCGGATCGCCGGTCAGGCCGAGCACGCCGATCAATCGGTCGTCGAGCATCAACGGCAGGTTCACCCCTGGCTGCACGCCCTTGAGACATTTGGCCGCCTCGCTGTCGAGTTCGACGATGCGCCCATTGGCCAGGACCAGTTGCGCCCCCTCATGGCGGGTATTGATGCGCTCTGGCTCGCCGCTGCCCAGGATCAGGCCCTGGCTGTCCATGACGTTGACGTTGCACGGCAGGATCGCCATCGCCCGGTCGACGATATCCTGGGCCAGGTCGTGGTCAAGCTCGAACATGTGGGTTCCTTGCAGTGGCAGACTTTGTTCCGCAGCACAGCCGTGCGTGCCCTACGCTGTGCAAAAGCACAAAGACAGCGGCGCCCTGCTCGCCGAGACTCGTTTCAGGCGAGCGCCGGAACAGGCGCCGCGTGACAACCATAACAACAGAGAATTTCATCATGGCACACAGCCCTGCCCCTGACCAAGGCCAAGACCCCAGCCGCAATGCGCTGTACCGGCGCATCACCCTGCGGTTGATCCCCTTCATTTTCATCTGCTACCTGTTCAACTACCTGGACCGCGTCAACGTCGGCTTCGCCAAGTTGCAGATGCTCGACGCGCTGAAGTTCAGCGAGACCATCTACGGCCTGGGCGCCGGGATCTTCTTCATCGGCTACGTGCTCTGCGGCCTGCCCAGCAACCTGGCGCTCAACCGCTTCGGCCCACGGCGCTGGATCGCGGTGATGATGATCGCCTGGGGCACGCTCTCGACCTGCCTGCTGTTCGTCACCACGCCGATGGAGTTCTACGTGCTGCGCCTGTTCACCGGCGCCGCCGAAGCCGGCTTCTTCCCCGGTGTGGTCCTGTATCTCTCGCGCTGGTTCCCGGCTGACCGCCGCGGCCGCATCATGGCCCTGTTCATGTCGGCGATACCGGTCTCGGGCCTGCTCGGCGGGCCGTTCTCCGGCTGGATTCTCGACCACTTCGCCGCCGGCCAGCACGGTCTGGCGGGCTGGCAGTGGATGTTCCTGATCCAGGGCTTGCCGACCGTGGTGCTGGGCATCCTCGCGGTGTTCCTGCTCAGCGATGGCTACCAGAAGGCCGCCTGGTTGTCGGACAGCGAGCGCCAACTGATCGCCAGGGACCTCGCCGCCGATGCCGCGAGCAAGCCGAGCACCACCGGCGACAGCGTGTGGGCCGTGCTGACCAACCCGCTGATCTGGACCTTCGGCTTCGTCTATTTCTGCATCCAGAGCGGCGTCTATGCGATCAACTTCTGGCTGCCATCGATCATCAAGAACCTGGGCTTCGACAGCCCGCTGCTGATCGGCTGGCTGAGTGCGATCCCCTACCTGCTGGCCGGTGTGTTCATGATCATCGTCGGTCGCTCGGCGGACCTGCGCAACGAACGCCGCTGGCACTTGGTAGTGCCGATGCTGATGGGCGCCATCGGCCTGCTGATCGCGGTCAACTTCGCCAGCAACCCAACCGTGGCCATCCTGGGCCTGTCCATCGCCACCATGGGCGCCCTGACCGGCCTGCCGATGTTCTGGCCGATGCCGACCGCGCTGCTCAGCGCCAGTGCGGCCGTCGCGGGCCTGGCGATCATCAACTCGGTGGGCCAGATGGCTGGCTTCCTGAGCCCGTACCTGGTTGGTTTCATCAAGGACCAGACCGGCTCGACCGACGCTGCGCTGTACTCGTTGGCCGGAGTGATCGTGCTGGGCAGCCTGGTGGCCCTGCGCGTGTCGCGCGCCGGGGCACTGAACGCCGCACGAGCCAACTGACGCCTGGAGGCGCGGGCTTGCCCCGCGCCTGCCGCAACGGCATGTGCGCTCAGGGCGCCGCAGTCACCGCAACACCCTTGGCCTGTTCAGGGGTCACCACCTGGCTGAGGTCGATGTGACGAAAGTCCGGCTTGGCGCCCAGCCGCGCGTTGAAGCGCACGTTAAAGGTGAACGGGTCGTCGGTCGGCACATCCAGCGCCTGGCCGTAGATACGGGTGACGGCTGCGGCGTCATAGCCCAGCAGCTTGAGCAGCGTCGGATAGATGTTGTAGTGGCTGGAGGCGTTGCGGTTCTGTGGCAGGTGAGCCTGCCAGTCCAGGGCCTTGACGCCCGCGCCCTGGATCACCACCAGCGGTACCAGCCCCTCCTCCATCACCGGGTCGCTGTCGCAGTGGGTGTTCAGGCCCGGATTGCCGCGCTCATGCAGGTCCTGGCCATGGTCGGAGGTGTAGATCAGCACCGCCTGGCTCAGATCGGCCTCGGCGAACAGACGGCGGAAGAACTCGCCCACGTTCCAGCCCAGCGTATTGCGGTACGCGTTGCGATACAGCACCCAGTCTTCGGGGCGGCCATCGAAGCCGTCGCGGGTGCCGGTGTCGGCCACATCGGCGAAATGCCCACGCGGCAATGCCGGCTGGTAGGTCAGGAAGGCGTCGGGGTACTTGTCATGCACCGGGAAATGCGCGCCAACCTTGTTGATCACGATCAGTTGCGCCTGGTCATCCTTGAGCAGGCTGACCAGTTGCTCCAGCGCCGCCATGTCGCGCTGCACCACGGGGGTGTCGTCGAACTGGACGAAGCGGTCGATGTTTTGCTTCTCGGTTTCGTCCATCAGGTTCTGCAGATTGCCGCCGGTGCGCTGGGCATCGATGTACACCGTGCCCAGCCCTGCTCGCTTGGCGTATTGCCAGATCGACGGCTGGGTCGAATTGATGCGCAGGTAATCGCTGCGGGTGCCGCCGTAACGCAAGGTGACGTTGGTGTCGGCGCTGCAGTTGGCCACCGAGGCCGCGTAGCCGTAGTTGACGATACTCACCCCTGGGTGCGGCTGCAGCAGGTGAGTCGCCACGCCGGCAGGGGTGTTGAGGTCCAGGTAGTTGCCCGAAATGCTCTCGTCGATGATCAGCACGATATCGCGCGCCATCGGCTTGCCGGACTGCGCCAGGCTCACCGGCTCGCGTGGGCCGACACGGTCATGCAGCGCCTCGTAGCCGAACAGGCTCACATAAGCCAAGGGTGTGTACATCACCGGAAGGCCGCGGGCACCCTCGCCAGCGCGGATGAACAGCACGCCGATCAGCAACGCCAGCGCCAGAAATGGCGCGACAACGGGCACCAGGCGCGGCAGGCGCAGCACAGCGCCCGGGCGCAAGCCCACACCCAACAGCACCAGCAGCGCGTTGAACGCCGCCAAGGTGATCGCATAGTGGTACTGCTGTAGCGCTTCCTGGATGAAGCCACCGGCATACACCATGGACACGAACGCACTGTAGGTGAGGTAGGAATGGGTGATTCGCATATAAGCATCGAAGAACAGCGCACTCACCGCAAAAGCCAACGCCAGCACCCAGCGCAGCCAACCTGGGCGAATCCACGCCGCCAGCAGCAACCCCACCACCAGCACCCCCGCCACGCCCAGGTAAAGCAGCAAAGGCAGGCCAAGACCCAGCGCTTCTATCCGCTCCCGGTAATAGCCATGAAAGCTCGCCAGGTAGAGGAACAACAGGGCCAGCTTGATCCATCCGCGCATGATTCGACCACTCCGGTCATGGGTTTTCATTCAAACCGTAGCAGTCTTGAAACAAATCACAAGCCGGAAAAGTCAATTTTCCGACGGTATCTCAACGCCATATTCTGGCGCAAAAAACGTATCGCGGTTGAGACGCTCTATCGTCACGACCCCGCATTATTCGTGGCCTGCAACCGTTCATCGGCTCATCGAACGGCCAAATGCCAGTAGCTTTCAACGCTAAACCCCGGATTGGCAAAGGGTTGGTGGCCAATGGCCGTTTTGTTTAGCGTCTGTAAATGCGACGAAACATGCCATTGGTTTGACGCACTTCCCGCGAGCTGAGCTATACAGAAATCACACCACTGTTTCATACCCCTTACTCATCCATACGAGGCACGCCGACATGGACGTGAGCGTTTTTGGCACTGGCTACGTAGGACTGGTACAAGCGGCGGCACTTGCCGACGTCGGCCACCGGGTCCTGTGCGTGGACGTGGATGCCCACAAGATCAACCAACTGCGTCAGGGCGTCCCACCGATCAGCGAGCCGGGCCTGTCGGGCCTGCTGGAAGACAACATCAAGGAAGGTCGCCTGCTGTTCAGCACCCAGGCCAGCGATGCGGTCAGCCATGCCGAGCTGATCTTCATCGCCGTCGGCACCCCACCTGACGAGGACGGCTCGGCCGACCTGAGCCATGTGCTCAACGTCACCCGGCAGATTGCCGAGCTGATGGAGGCCGACCGCACCCTGATCGTCAAATCCACGGTACCGGTCGGCACCGCCGACCAGGTCGTGACCCTGGCCCGCGATGAACTGCAGCGCCTGGGCAAGGGCCATTTGCAGGTGCGTGTGGTGTCCAACCCCGAATTTCTCAAGGAAGGCAGCGCCCTGGCCGACTGCATGCGCCCCGACCGGATCATCGTCGGCACCCATGACGAGGTCGCCCATGACCAGCTTGCCGAGCTTTACGCGCCCTTCTGCCGCAACCACGAAAAGCTGATGTTCATGGACAACCGCAGTGCCGAGCTGACCAAGTACGCCGCCAACGCCATGCTCGCCACGCGCATCAGTTTCATGAACGAACTGGCCAACCTCAGCGAACACCTGGGGGCCGACATCGAAGCGGTGCGCCGCGGCATCGGGTCGGACCCACGCATCGGCTACCACTTCATCTACCCCGGCTGCGGTTTCGGTGGTTCGTGCTTCCCCAAGGACATCAAGGCGCTGCTGCACACCGCCGAGCACAGCGGCATGCCCCTGCGCCTGTTGCAGAGCGTCAACGAAGTCAACGACCAGCAGCGGCGCATCCTGTTCGCCAAGCTCAAGCAGCGCCTGGGCGGACTGCGCGGCAAGTCCATCGCCCTGTGGGGCCTGGCCTTCAAGCCCAATACCGACGACATGCGCGAAGCACCGAGCCGCTACCTGATGGAAGCGCTGTGGGACGAAGGCGCCACGGTGCGAGCCTATGATCCCGAAGCGATGGACGAATGCCGACGCCTGTACGGCTACCGAGACGACCTGCAACTGTGCGCCACCCGCGACGACACCTTGCAGGACGCCGACGCCCTGGTGATCTGCACCGAATGGAAGAACTTTCGCGTGGTGGATTTCTCGCTGCTGGCCAGCAAGCTGCGCGCACGGGTGATCATCGATGGCCGCAACCTGTACAACCCCGAGCAGGTCGCCGCCCACGGCCTGCACTACAGCGGCATCGGCCTGCGCCAGGTCGCGCCCGACCAGAGCGCCCCGCAGGTCGGCGCGCCATGAAAGTGCTGGTCACCGGCGCGGCCGGTTTCATCGGTGCCCACACCTGCCTGCGCCTGCTGCGCGACGGTCATGAGGTGCTGGGCCTGGACAACTTCAACGACTATTACGATCCGTCGCTCAAACATGCTCGCGTGCACTGGGTGCGTCAGAACGTCGGTGACTTCCCCCTGCACTGCCTGGACCTTGCCGACCGCGACGCCATGGCCCGGCTGTTCGCCGAGGAGCGCCCCGAGGGGGTGGTGCACCTGGCTGCGCAAGCCGGTGTGCGCTACTCGCTGCAGAATCCCCAGGCTTACCTGGACAGCAACCTGGCGGGCTTCCTGAACATTCTCGAAGGCTGCCGGCGCCACCCGGTGCAGCACCTGCTGTACGCCTCGTCCAGCTCAGTGTATGGCGCCAACCAGCGCACGCCATACCGGGTGCAGGATGCAGTCGATCATCCGCTGTCGCTGTACGCCGCCACCAAGAAAGCCAACGAGGCCATGGCGCACAGCTACAGCCATCTGTTCGGCATCCCTTGCAGCGGCCTGCGCTTCTTTACCGTCTATGGCCCCTGGGGCCGCCCGGACATGTCGCCGATGCAGTTCGCCCGTGCCATCAGCGAAGGCCGGCCGATCCAGCTGTTCAACCATGGTCGGCACCAGCGCGACTTCACCTACATCGACGACATCGTCGAAAGCCTGGCGCGGCTGCTGCCCTACCCGCCCCGCGCCGATGCGCAGTGGGATGCCTTCAGCCCCGACGCGGCCAGCAGCGCAGCGCCCTGGCGCCTGTTCAACATCGGCGGCCAACGCCCGGTGGAACTGCTCGACTACCTGGCCCTGCTGGAAAAACACCTGGGGCGCGATGCGGTGATCGAGTTGCTGCCGCTGCAACCAGGCGATGTGCTGGCCACCTGTGCCGATGCCAGCGCCTTGGCCCGGGTCACCGGCTTTACCCCAACGATTTCCCTTGATGAAGGGCTCGGGCGATTCGTCGCCTGGTTCAAGCACTACTACTCGCACGGCGCCACAGATGGCGAACCTGCAGGCGAGCAGCCGAAACAACGGAGGGTGATATGACAGGACAACCGAAAAGCGCCCAGCTGCAGGCGCTGTACCAGGATAAACGCATGGATCCGGCGCACCGCCAGCGCATCGATGCCGCCATCCACATGCAAGGCCGTGGCTGGATGACCGGGCGGGTCGGCGGGCGCCCTTGGACGCTGTCGCGGACCAACCGCGTGCTGTCATGCCTGGCGGCGCTGAACCTGCTGCTGTTGCTGTCGCCGGTATTCCTGGCATTGGCGGTGATGATCAAGAAGTCCAGCCCGGGCCCGGTGTTCTTCGTTCAGAAACGCACCGGCTACCGCGGCCGCCTGTTCGGCATGTTCAAGTTCCGCACCATGGTCGCCAACGCCGAGGCGCTGAAAGATTCGGTACGCCACCTGAACAAGCACGGCGCCGACTCCATCGATTTCAAGATCGACAAGGACCCGCGCATCACCTCGGTGGGCAGTTGGCTGCGGCGCAGCAGCCTGGACGAGCTGCCCAACCTGATCAACGTGGTCACCGGCGACATGCGCCTGGTCGGCCCGCGCCCTACCTCGTTCAACGCCTACCGCTACAAGGATAACCACCTGGCACGGTTGTCGATCTACCCCGGCATGACCGGCCTCTGGCAGATCTCCGGACGCAGCAACATCGATTTCGACCAACGCGTAGAGCTTGACCTCAGCTACATCAACGAACAGAGCCTGCTGCTGGATCTGAAAATCCTGCTCAAGACCCCGTTCAAGGTTTTCACTGGCCACGGAGCAAGTTGAGATGGACGGTTCCACTTCTAGAAGCCTGAGTAGCGCCAACCCGAGCGAGACCAACCTGACCGCCACTGTCCTCGACCTCGACCAGCGCACCCTGCTGCTGACCGCGGCCAACACCGGAACCGGCACCAGCACCAGCGCCCTGGCCTTCGCCAGCCAGCTGGCGCTGATGAGCGCGGGTGCGGTGCTGCTGATCGACGGCAGTTCCAGCAGCAATGGCCTGAGCCAGCAACTGGGGCTGAACAAGCTGCGCGGCTACACCGACCTGTTGTTCGACGAGGACACTCCACCCTTGGCGCAGGACTGCGTGGTGCACCTGTCCGACCAACCATTCGACGTGCTCCCGGCGGGCACCTGGAAGCGCGGACGCGACCGCCTCGACCCCGAACGCCTGCGCATCCTGTTGCGCCAGTTCGCCGCCCACTACCGCTTCGTGGTGATCGACGGCGAGGCCATCTATGCCAGCGCCGACAGCCTGGTGATCGGCACCCTGGTCGATGGCGTGATCCTGGTGGTGTGCGCCGAGGAAACCCGCTGGGAAGTGGCCCAGGCTGCCGCCCAACGGCTGACGCAAGCTGGCGCGCGGCTGATCGGCAGCGTGTTCAACAAGCGCAAGTACTACATGCCCAAGTGGCTGTACGACAACCTGTGAGAGGACGCACGCCATGATCGCCATGAGATACCCCTCGATTGCCCTGTGCGTGCTCGCCCTGGCCGGTTGCGCCAGCCAGGAAAGCCGCGAAATGCCGGTACAGATCCTGACCGCACCAGCGGCCGAGAGCCAGGCCACCGAAGTCGCCCGCCGCGAACAGGTGCTGCGGCCACAGGACGTGCTGGAAGTGATCTTCCACGTCAGCAACCGTTCTGCCGGGGTGTACCGCATCCAGTCCGGTGACACCCTGGACCTCAACTTCATGGCCGCCAGCGGCCTGAACGGCCAGCAGCTGGTGCAGCCCGACGGCAGCATCACCCTGCCATCCACCAACGCGTCGGTGCGCGTCGAGGGCCTGACCCCGAGCGAAGCGGAGAGCGCCATTCGTCAGGCCTACAACGACAAGCGCGTGTTCAAGCCCAACCGCGACCAGGTAACGGTGCGCGTGCTCAGCCCCATGACCGACGAGGTCAACCTGAAGAACGCCCTGAGCCACCCCGGCACCGGCATGAGCCGCGACATCACCGTGGGCAACGACGGTCGCGCGACCTTCCCGGAAATCGGCTCGGTGCCGCTGCAGGGCATGACCGTCAACCAGTTGCGTGACTACCTCAACGAGCGTTACGCCAGCCTGCCCGGGCGCATGAGCGTGGATGTACTGCTCAAGTCCACTGCCGCCAACGAGATCTACGTGCTCGGCGAAGTCGGCCAGCCGGGCGCCTTCCAGATCCGTCGTCCGGTGTCGGTGCTCGAGGCCCTGACCCTGGCCCGCGGCCCGACCCTGAAGGCCAAGCTCGGCTCGGTGGTGATCATGCGCCGCGAAGGCAACACCGTGCATGCAGTCAACTACGACGTCGACCAGGCCCTCTCCGGCGGTAGCCAGAAGCTCGCCTACCTGCAGCCCGAAGACATGCTCTATGTACCCAAGACCAAGCTTGCCAGCGCTGCCGAGCTGTCCCGGCAACTGGCTGACGTGGTGCTGTTCCAGGGCTTTGGCTTCAGCTTCAGCTACCGCGTCGACAACAAAGAAAGCAACGACTGACCAGGGGACGGACCATGACCACGCAACCGAAAGAAAACTATGTGCATGAGTTCTTCCGCATCTTCTTCGCCAACCGTCAATTGGTGAAACGGGTGTTCCTGATCTTCGCGGTGATCGCGGTGATTCTGCCGCTGGTGCTCAAGCAGAGCTTCGACATCACCGCCGAAGTCATCGTGCAATCGAAGAAGCTCTCGCAAAGTGATACCAGCTCCTCGCTGGCTCAGCAGGCGGACCAGTTCATCCCGCCGTCGCTGGCCGACATGGAGACCGAGAGCAACATCCTGCGCTCGCCCACGCTGATCCGCCAGACCATCAGCCAACTGCGCCAGGAAGGCCAGTACCAGGCCGAACCCGGTCTGCTGCGACGCACCGTGATCGACCCGCTGCGCCATGGCATCGTCGATCCGCTGCATCGCCTGCTGGGCAAGTCGGTGGCCGACGAGCGCGATACCCAACTCGACGAGCTCACCGATCAGGCGGTCAAGGACCTCAAGATCGAGACCCTGCCCGGCTCCAACGTCATCTCGGTCACCTACAGCGCCGATGACGCCCGCCTCGGCACCCTGTTCGTCGCCCGCCTGCTGGACAACTTCCTGAAGAACCGCCAGGACCTGCAGTCCAACGAGCTGCCCGAGACCTTCTACGAGCAGAAGAAACTGCACTACCAGGCTCGCCTGGGCGACCTCGAGGGCCAACGCCTGGCCCTGCTGACGGCGATCGGCTCGTCCGATCCGAAAGAAGAGATCACCTTCCGCCTCAATGCGATCAACACCGAGGAACAGGCACTCAACCTGCAGCGCGACCGCAAGCTGGAAAACCAGCAGTGGCTCGACTACCTGCAGAGCAGCCTGGCCGCGGCGAGCAAGGCGAAGATGGCCGACTATGCCTTCCCCTACACCTTCACCACCACGGTCGACAACGTCGCCTTCGAAGACCGCGAGATCAAGCAACTGGGCGAGCAGCTGACCACCCTGTTGGCCCGCTACAACGGCGATGCCACGGTGTTCCAGCCCGGGGCCGAGCAGATGGTCCTGGCACGCCAGCAGATCGCCCAGCTGCGCGGCCAGTTCCTCAAGATCGTCGAGAACCGTATCCGCGAACGCCAGCAGGACCTGGCCGTGACCCAGCAGGTGATCGACCAGAAGACCCAACGCATCGATGAATACAAGAACCGCATCACCGAGCTGCGCGAGACCCAGAGCAAGACCCGCCAGCTCGACACCGAGATCGATGCCCTGCACAAGGCTTTCTCCACCTACGCCCAGCGCTATGAGGAAAGCCGCGGCCAGGGCCTGCTCGATGGCAGCCAGTCCAACGCGCGGATCCTCAGCGCACCCTATGAGCCGGCCACCGCGTCGTTCCCAAAACCTGGCCTGATCATCCCGTTCGGCCTGGTCACCGGCCTGCTGCTGGCCATCGCGCTGGTCTACGTCAAGGAGTTCTTCGACCACCGCTTCAAGCACCCTGCACAAATCAGCCACGAGCTGGGCCTGCCGGTGCTGCTGGTGATCAACGACCAGACCCCGGCGCTGCCCAACCCGCACAAGTCGTGGTCGCTGCCTCGCCTGATGCACTGGGTGCGCAATTGAACGCTGCCGTGCCCGCTACCGGCCAGTTGATCCTGCATCTGCTCAGCAGCGGCGGATTCTACGGCGCCGAGCGCATGCTCCTGGACCACTGCCAGGCAACCCCTGGCAGGCACCGGGTGCTGTTCCTCGACGCGCCGCAGGATCTGGTGATGCGCTTTCGCGAAGCCGGCATCGACTGCCAGAGCTGCCATGGCCTGGGCGCACTGCTCAGGCAAGTGGCGGCCATGCGTGGCGAGCGGCCGTTGATCAACACCCACAACTTCAAGGGTATGGTCTTCGGCTGGCTGGCCGCGACCCTGTGGCGCCTGCCACTGGTGACCACCCAGCACGGCTTCACGCCGCGCAGCACCAAGCAGCGCTTCTACACCTGGCTGAGCCTGCAACTGTGCCGCACACCCACGGTGGCGACCGTGGTGTGCGTGGCCGAGAGCATTGCCCGCATCCACCGCCAGGCGGGTGTTCCAGCCAGCAAGTTGCAGGTGATCCCCAACGGTCTGCCGGAGCCTGTGGCATCTGTGCAATCTGCCCCTGTGGGAGCGGGCTTGTCCCGCGATGGCAGCACCGCAGTGCAGGGCACCGGCTGCGCCGGTAATCGCGGCACAAGGCCGCTCCCACAGGGTTCGCTGCAGGCCTCGACACCTGTGCATTGCGCAACCCCCACAGCCCCTGTGGGAGCGAGCTCGTCCCGCGATGCGAGCACCGCAGTGCAGGGCACCGGCTGCGCCGGTGATCGCGGTACAAGGCCGCTCCCACAGGGTTCGCTGCAGGCCTCGACACCTGTGCATTGCGCAACCCCCACGGCCCCTGTGGGAGCGGGCTCGTCCCGCGATGGCAACACCGCGGTACAGAGCCAGGGATCGCGCCAAGCCCCTTGGCTGGCAGGCTATGTCGGGCGGCTGTCCAGCGAAAAAGGCCCTGACCTGTTCCTCGACACCCTGATCCCGCTGTGCCAACGCCACCCGCACCTGCACGCGGTGATGCTCGGCGACGGCCCCGAACGCGCCACGCTGCAGGCGCGCATCGATGCCGCTGGATTGGCCGAGCGCATCACGCTGCCGGGGTTCCAGCGCGACATGCAAGCCTGGATGACCCGGCTGGATGCCCTGGTGATCAGCTCGCGCACCGAAGGCACGCCAATGATCCTGCTCGAAGCCATGCAGGACGGCGTACCGGTGGTGGCCTTCGGTGTCGGCGGCATTCCCGATGTGATCGAACACGGCCGCAGCGGATTGCTTGCCGCACCGCTGGCGGTCGATGAACTCGCTGCCCACCTGCAGGCGCTGCTGGGCGATCCGCAACAGGCTGAAGAACTGGTGGCCCGCGCCCGCCAGACCCAGCGCGAACGCTACCACCTGCCGACCCTGGCACAACGCTGGGCCCTGGTGTACCAGGGCACGGCCATGGAGGTTGTCGCATGATCATCCCCCTGTCGCTGGTGGGCCTGGTGGCCCTGCTGTCGCTGGGGCTGCTGGCCAGCCCCTACCCTTACCTGGCCCCTGGCGCCGTGGTCGGCCTGGCCGGTGCCTTGGTGCTGTACCGCAAGCCAGCCTGGGGCCTGCTGGCGATCGCCGCGCTGGTGCCGCTCGAAGGGCTGCTCAAGGACAGCATGGTCTCCGGCGCCAAGCTGATCGGCCTGGGCCTGGTGCTGATCCTCACCCTGCAACTGGCCGTGCGTCAGTTGCCGGCCGAGCGCCTGCGCAGCAACCAGTGGCGGTTGCTGATCCCGTTCATGGCCCTGTACCTGCTGAGCCTGTGGACCAGCGACAGCGTCGAGCTGTCGGTGCTGCACCTGCGTGAACTGCTGGTGGGGCTGGTGGTGTTCGTCATCACCCTGCTGGTGGGGCGCGACCTCAATCTGCCGATGCTGGCGCGGCTGATCACCGTCAGTGTCTGCGTGACCTGCCTGTTCGCCATCTTCTCCACCAAGTACCAGGAACAGGGCCGCGCCTCGGCCATGCTCGACCCCAACGCTTTCGCCCTGCTGATCACCATCGCCATGCCGCTGGGGTTGTGGCTGGCGATCAAGACCCGGCAGATTCCACTCAAGCTGTTCTGGGCCGGCTGCTGCCTGTTGCTGCTGGTGGGCATGACCAAGACCGAGTCGCGCTCAGGCCTGGTGGTGCTGCTGATCAGCCTGGGCATCGTGCTGTACAACTACCGCGAGCAACTGACACGGATCCGCCCGCGTCACCTGGGCTTCGCCATGCTCGGCCTGGCCATTGTCCTGCCGCTGGGCGCGGCCCTGATGCCGGCCGGCTACGCCGATCGCATCCAGTCGCTGATGCTGCTCAAGTCCGGGGTCAATGCGCACCAGGACGAATCCCTGGGCCGACGTGCCTCGTACCTGGTGGTGGGCAAGGAGATGATCAGCCACAGCCCGATGCTCGGCACCGGCCCCGGCACGTTCCCGCTGCACTATGCCGACACCGGTTTCTCCAAGGCCTTCGCCCCGGTCAACAGCAAGACCACCGACCTCTATCGTCGCGCCCACAACACCTACCTCGAGCTGTTCAGCGAGACCGGAGTGCCGGCGGGGCTGGCCTTCGTCGGCATGATCGCCCTGGCCCTGCGCAACTTCTGGCAGGCTCGCGCCGCCTGGCGTGCCACCGGCGAGCACGACAACGCCGACCTGATGACCCACCTGACCATGAGCATGCTGGCCATCGGGCTGTTCCTGATGTTCCTCAGTGCCCCCAGCCACAAGTACCTGTGGCTGATGCTGGCGCTGTCCAGCGTGCTGCTGCGCCAGGCCACCGCGTCGCGAGACGTGGAGGCGCGGCGATGAACCAGGTAAGCATCGTTATCCCGATGTTCAACGAAGCCCGGCATATCGGCCGCACCCTCGATGCCGCGCGCAAAGCCGCCCACTGCGCGGGTCTCGGCTGTGAGCTGATCGTGGTCGACAACGGCTCCAGCGACAACGGCCCTGCCATTGCCCGACAGCATGGTGCCCAGGTGCTGAGCCTGCCTGGCGTGGCCATCGGCGCCCTGCGCAACCAGGGCGCGCAGGTCAGCCACGGTGAGTGGCTGGCATTTCTGGATGCCGACATTGAAGTACCGGACAACTGGCTCGACCTGCTGCTGGGCCTGCAGCGCCGCGGTGAAGGCGACGTCTTCGCCCTCGACTGCGACACCCCGCGCCAGGCGCCATGGTTCGCCCACGCCTGGCAACGCCGCACCCTGCGCGCCGGGCAGACGGTACAGGACTGCACCTGGCTGCCCACCCCCAACCTGCTGATGCGCCGCACCTGGTTCGACCAGGTTGGCGGCTTCGATGAGCGCCTGCGCACCGGCGAAGACAAGGACTTCACCCTGCGCTTGCACGAAGCCGGCGCCCGTTTGCGCGTGCTGCGCCAGCCGGTGGTCCTGCACTGGGGCTTCGAGGGCAGTTGGGGTGAGTGGCTGGGCAAGGAGATGTGGCGCCAGGGCAGCCACTTGCAACTGCTGCGCAGCCATGGCGTGAGCCTGCGCCTGCTGCGTTTCCCACTGCTGTCCGTGGGCGCCTGGGTACTCGACGTCATGGCGCTGTCGACGCTGCTCGAAGGTTTCCCCCATGTGGCCCTGGTGCTGCTGCTGATCAGCGCCCTGCCTGCCCTGGCGCTGAGCCTGCGCCAGAGCCTCAGGCACCACGACACGTTGCTGACCCTGCAGCTCTGGGGCCTGCACTGGCTGCGCCTGCACCTGGCCGGCGCTGCGTTCATCCTCAGCCTGTTCAACCGCACCGCAAGGAGGCCCGCCCGTGGCTGAGATCATCTTCTGGTTGTGCCTGCTGTTGCCGCTGTACGCCTGGGTCGGCTATCCCGTGCTGCTGACCCTGGCTGCACCGTTCTTCCCTGCGCGCACACCCGGTCCGCTAGCGCCGCAGCGGGTCAGCGTGGTGATCGCCGCGCACAACGAGGAGCGGCATATCGAAGCCAAGCTCGCCAGCGTGCTGGCCCAGGACTACCAGGCCGCCGAACTGCAGGTGGTGGTGGCCAGCGACGGCTCCAGCGACCGCACCGTGGCGCTGGCCCGCGCCGTGAACGATCCACGGGTACAGGTGCTGGACCTGCCGCGCCTGGGCAAGACCGGCGCGCTGAACACTGCGGTGAGCGTCTGCCGCGGCGATATCCTGGTGTTCACCGACGCTGACAACCAGTGGGCCGGCAACACCCTGGGCCTGCTGCTGGCGCCCTTCGCCGACGCAGATGTCGGCGGGACTGCCGGGCACATGATCATCCCCGACCCAGGCAAGGGCCTGAGCCTGGGCGACAGCCTGTATCGCCATTACGAAGCCTGGGTGCGCAAGGTCGAGAACCGCACCGGCTGCATGGTCTCGGCCGACGGCGCCCTGCTCGCCCTGCGCCGCCCGCTGTACCAGGCGATTCCCAAACAGGTCAACGACGACTTCTACATCAGCACCTGCGCCCCGGCCGCCGGCCAGCGCATCGTCTACGTGCCCGAGGCGGTCGTCCTCGACCAGGGCGTGGACGAGGCCGACAAGCAGTTCCGCCGTCGCCAACGCGTCACCGTCGGTGGCCTGCAGAGCCTGGCCGCGCGCAGCGAACTGCTCAACCCGATGCGTCACGGCCTGTACGCCATCGCCCTGATCAGCCACAAGCTGATCCGCCGCCTGGCGCCGGTGCTGTTGCTGCCGCTGCTGTTGGCCAACCTGTGGCTGGTGGGTGAATCGCCCTTCTACCACCTGACCCTGACCGCGCAACTGCTCGGCTATGCGGCCGCGATCGCCGGCCTGCTCGATGCTGGCCACCGCCTGCCCAGGCCATTCCGCCTGGCCGCCTTCGTGCTGGTGACGCTGGCGGGCATGAGTGTCGGCCTGTGGCAATTCCTGCGCGGGCACAGCTACAGCCAATGGAATCCCGACCAGAATCGATGAGCGATGGACATGCCGATCAAGACGACGATAAAACAGGCCAGTGGCTGGCTGTATTTCAAGTCGCCCAAGGGCCGCGCCGAATTGCGCGGCGCCGGGGTGATCCTCATGCTGCATCGAGTACTGGCCGATGATGCCAGCGCCACCTTGCCGCACCGCAACGAGCTGTGCGTCGGGCCGCGCGCCTTCGAAGGGCTGCTGCGCTGGCTACCGCGGCACTTCGACTGCGTCAGCCTCATGGACCTGCTCAAGGACCATGAGACACCCCGCAGCAACCAGCGCCCCAAGGTTGCCCTGACCTTCGACGACGGCTGGCGCGACAATGCCAGCAACGCCTTCCCGCTGCTGCGCAAGCACCAGGTGCCGGCGAGCATTTTCCTGTCCACCGACTACATCGGCAGCCGCCAGCGCTTCTGGTGGGAAAGCGTCGGCGAAACCCTGTGGGGCAGCCACGGCGAACCTGCGCGGCACAACCTCATCGAGTACCTGCGCAAGCTCGGCCGACCGCTGCCGGCCGCCTACTTCATGAACGACCGCTCGCAAGCGCGCAGCCAGGTGCTGGCGCACTACCTGCAAAGCCTCAAGAGCCTCAGTCCGCAGGCCCTGCAGCAACTGACCGATGCCTGCCCGGCCGAATCGCTGCCCCAGGCCATGGACTGGCAGCAAGTGCGCGAGCTCGAGGATTCGGGCCTGGTGCGCTTCGGCCCGCACGGCGCCAGCCACGCCTTGTTGCCCTATCTCGACGACCGGCGCCTGGACGAGGAACTGCAACGCAGCCACGCCGCCCTGGAGCACGGTTGCCAACAACCACTGCCGGTGTACTGCTACCCCAATGGCGATCATGACGATCGCGTGCGCGCACGCGTGGCGGCGCACCGCTACCCCTTCGCCCTAAGCACGCGCGCCGGCATCTGCCAGGGGCATGACGATCCGCTGGCCCTGCCACGCATCGGCGTCAGCCAGCGCAATGCCAGCCGCCCATCGCTGCTGGCCTGGCGCATCAGCCGCGGGGGCCGCTCATGAGCCGCAACCATTACCTGCGCCATCTGGCGCTGAGCATGGGCACCAAGCTGGCGATGATCGGCCTGCGCCTGCTGCGCAACGTGCTGCTGGCGCGCATCCTCGGCCCCAGCGAGCGGGGCTTGTTCGCCCTGCTCAGCACCCTGCCCGACCTGATCAGCGCTGCCACCAGCGGTGGACTGAACGGCGCCGTTGGCTACCAGGCGGCCAAGCAGCGTGACATGGGCCTGCTGCTGACCCAGGTGCTGGTCTACGGTTGCCTGCTGGCGGGGCTGTTGACGCTGGTCTGCGTGCTGCTGGTGCGCGAGTTCGGTGCCGACCTGGACATCACCCTGCAGTTGGGCCTGCTGGCCTGGCTGTTGCTGCTGGCGGTGCCGATGACCGTGCTCAAGAGCGGCCTGCTGACACTGCACAACGCCAGCGGTGGCGTCGGCGCGTTCAACGTGCTGCGCCTGACCGAATCGGCGGCACCGCTGCTGCTGTTTCTCGCGCTGTTCTGGATGTGGCGTGAAGAGGCGCTGGAGGCGGCGCTGATCAGCTGGCTGGTGGGCATCGCCCTGGTGCTGGTGCTGGGCCTGTGGTGGCTGCGCCGCCAGCATCCGCTGGCCCTGCGCTGGGACCGCGGCGGCCAGCGCGAGCTGCTCAGCTACAGCGCCAAGAGCCACCCCGACCTGTTGTTCCAGCAAGTCATCCTGCGCTCGGACTACCTGTTCATCGGCGCCATGCTCGGCAGTACTGCACTGGGCCACTACGCCATGGCCAGTGCCGCCGCCGAACTGCTGCTGATCGTCCCGGAAGCGGTGACCACACCGCTGATGAAGCGCCTGCTGCAGCAGGACGCCGGCATGGAAAAACTCACCCCCCTGGCACTGCGCCTGACCGCCACGGTGATGCTCGGCGCCTGCCTGTGCATGGCGGTGATCGGCGACTGGCTGATCGTCACCCTGTTCGGCATGGCCTACCAACCGGCCTACCCGGCCCTGCTGGCCTTGCTCCCAGGGCTGCTGGGGCTGTGCTACGCCAGCATCCTGCGCCTGGACCTGCTGGGCAAGAATCGCCCCGGCACGGTATCGCTGATGATGGGTGCAGGCGCCGCGCTGAACCTGATGCTCAATGTGCTGCTGATTCCGACCTGGGGCATCGTCGGCGCCGCCGCGGCGTCATCGATCGCCTACCTGGCGGTGACCGTGGCCATGCTGGTGCTGTACTGCCGCCTGAGTGGCGTGCCGGTACTGCACACCCTGATCATCCTGCCCAGCGACTTCGCGCCGCTGCGCCAGATGTTGCAGCGCAGGCCAGCATGAAACGCTGGCTGCTGCTCTGTGCCCTGTGGGTGCCGCTGGCACCTGCGGCCCCCCTGCAATGGGGCGATATCCGCGATGGCAGCCTGTACCTGCAACCAGGACGCAACGATGAACTGCGCCTGCGCTGGCACCCGGCCTGGCAGGCCGACGCCAATGCCGAGCGCATCTTCCTGCTCGACGGCCGTGGCCAACTGCGCGGCGAGCGGGCGATCAAGGCCGAGGAACTGCGCGGCGAGCAGCGCTGGCCACTGAGCGTCGACGCCGGTCCCTATCGCCTGGAGGTCCCTGGCTACAGCTTCCGTGGCTACCAGATCGAGCACAGCGACACCACGCGCGCCCTGTTCGCCCCCGCCAGGGTGCACTTCAGCGCCGAGGTCGGACCACGGGTCGAGCTGTATTTCCGGGTCAAGGCCGGTGAGCAGGCGACGCTGGCCGGCAAGTTCCACGGCGGCGTGCGCGGGCTTTCGGCGCAACGCCTGAGCGACGGCCAGCAGGTCGAGGTGGCGCTCAAGCCCTACCCGGCCTACTGGCGCTTCGACCAGCAGGCGCTGCCAGTCAGCCCCCGCGACGAAACCTGGCGCCTGCGCCTGCAAGGGCGCGGCAAGGCGGCATTCTGGCTCGACGGCAGCGCCAACCTGTTCGCCCAGCGCGCCGATCATCTGGGCGATGTCGCCAACCTTGCCGGGCAGGTGCGGCTCAAGCTCCAGGCCAAGGTGCTCGGCCCCACGCCGCTGCTGGGGGTCAACCTGCCCTACGTACTACCGCCACCGTCGAGCTTCGCGGCCCTGGACGCCCTGCGTCCGCAGGCGGCCGGCTACTACAGCTTCATGGACGTGCTCGCCCGCCAACCCGGCTATGAAGACGCCTGGCGACGCCTGTACCAGCAGCGCTTCGGCATCACCCAGGACATCACCCTGCTCGCCGGCACCGGTAGGCGCGCCGACCTGGCCGCCGATCGCACCAGCCACGACGGCCTCGATGCCTGGCTGGCCGGCACCGCGCGCCTGGGCGGCAAGGGCCTGCACTACCTGGCCTTCGCCGACGAGCCGAACCTCAATTACCGCAACTATGAAAGCTACCGCGACTTCTTCACCGGCATGGCCCAGCGCGTAAGCGCCTGGCCGGGCGCTCGGGAGGCAGGCGTGCGGATCGCCATGCCCGCCTCATCACGCCTGCTCGGCGGCCCCTTCACCCAGGGCAGCAAGGACCTGCGCGGCATCGACTGGGCCCGGCGCCTGCTCCAGGAGCACGGTGCGCAGATCGATGCCCTGGCCTGGCACGAATGGATGGTCCGCGACCTGCTCGCCACTCGCAGCTACCGCGACAGCGTGCGCCAGGCCGCGGCCTTGGTCGGCCTCGACAACCAGGGCCGCCCGCGCAAGGCGCTGCTGCTCGACCAGACCAACCTGTCCAGCGGCTCCAGCCTCAGCCCCTATGACCAGAACACCCACTACGCTGGCCTGTGGTGGGCGTCGGTGGTGATCAACGCCTCCGCCGACGGCCTGTTGGACATGCTCAACTGGTTCCATGTCGCCGACGAGCCCGAATGGCCGAAGGGCATGATCCGCGTGCTGGGCGATGAGCGTTTCGAGCTCAAGCCGGTGGGCCTTGCCCAGCAGTTCATCCAGCGCCACTGGCTGCGCCAGGTGCTGGCCCTGGACAACGACGCCTTCGAGGTCGACGTCCTGGCCATGGCCGACGGCCGTCAGCGCAGCCTGCTGGGGGTCAACAAGGCCGAGCGCGTGCAGCAGGTCGAGCTGGCACTCGGCGACTGCCCGGCCGCCCGGCTCGAGCTGTTCGGCCCCGATAATCAGCCGCGCCCTGCCCGCGTCAGCTGCCAGCAGGGACAGATCCGTTTTCAACTGCCAGGGCAGACCTTGTTTGCCCTGACCTGGAGTGCGTCATGAAACGCACCTCGATCTGCCATGAACAGGAGGCACCATGCGTGCATTGAGCAAGATCCAGGATCGCATCAAGCGCAAGGGACTGCGCAACACCTTGAGCAGCGCCTGGCGACACTACGTCTTCTATCAAAGGGAGCTGGTGTGGATGGAACGCGACCTGGAAACCCCGGTGCCCCCGCACCGCCTCAAACCCTATGCGCGACTGCGCCTCGAGAACATCACCGTGAACAACGTCAAGGCCTTCACCCGGCATTTCGGCGACCGCGTCGAGACCATGCGCGAGCTGGCCGCAGAGGGCTACACAGGCTTGATGTTCGTAGATGACGAAGGTGACACCGTGGCTTTCATCTGGGGCAGCGCGCGCAACTACCACGACCGCCACTACTACGGGTGCTGGTTCCCGGTCGGTCCGGGCGAGTTCTTCGAATTCGGCGGCGAGTTGATCCGCAAGTACTGGGGCAGCGAGCTGTCGGTGGACTTGCAAGTGGCGTTGTGGAAGGCCATGGCCGCGCAGGGTTGCACCAAGGTGGTGGACGTCTGCGAACAACACAACATCCCGGCGCTCAAGCTGCACCTGCGCATGGGCTACCAGGAGCAAGGGCGCATCATGAATGTCTACTGCCTGTTCGGGCGCTGGAAGTTCTTCCGCGAGAGCCGCTACAGCGAGTCGCGCCTGGAAACCTTGCGTAAACCGGCGTCCGAAAGCGCCACGGCCACGGCGTCCTGACCCCATGGCCCTGCAACTGAGCTGGTGCGCCTCGCTGCGCACCCCCAGCTTCCCTGCCGCCGGCTATGAGGCGCTGCGCCAGCGCGTGGCCGGCAGCACCCCGTTCAATCACCTGGGCTGGCTGTGCGCCGCCGAGGCCGCACTGCAACCAGGCCAGCAACTGCAGATCCTGCTCGGCCACCTCGATGGCCGCCTGTGCCTGTGCCTGCCGCTGGTGCGCGAGCGCCAGGCGGTCGGCCCACTGAATGTCCCGGTGGTGCGTCACCTGGGCCACCCGCTGAGCGACCGCATCGCGTTGTTGCTCGACCTGCCAGCACACCACGCCACACAAGTGCTCCAAGCCATCCGCAAGCACCTGCCCCATGCGCTGCTGCAATTGAGTGAAGTGGTGCAAGGTGGCGATGAGGACTGGCTGCGCCAATGGGGTGCGGCCTGTTCGACCTTCGAGTGCCGCCTGACCTGCCGTGTACCGGTGCACCGCATCAGTGAAGCCGACCGCCAGGAGGTCAGTGGCGACCCACGCTACAAGCTGCGCCGTGCACGCAAGCGCATTGCAGCCTGCGGCGCGCAGGTGCGCCGGGTGGTCGCCGACCGCCACAACATCACCGCCCTGCTCGATGCGATCAGCGCCGTGGAAGCGGCGAGCTGGAAAGGCGACGACGACGTCGGCATCTTCTCGGGCAGCCAGCGCCGCGAGTGGATGTACCAGGCCTTCACTGAGCTGGCTGGCGAAGGGTTGGTGTGCCTGGTGTTGCTGGAGCTGGACGGGCGCTGCATCAGCTACCGCCTGGGCCTCCTCGAACACGGTCGCATCTACGACTACAACCTGGCGTTCGTGCCCGAACAGCGCGAGCTGGGCAGTGGCCGGGTGCTGCTCGAAGAGTGGATCCACTGGGGTCTCGACGAGGGCTGGAGCTGGGTCGACGCCTCGCGGGTAAGCCTTGAAAACTCCAGCCACCAATTGCATGAACGCCAGACCGGCCAGGTCGAGCAATGGCGCCTGAGCGGCTACAGCTGGCGCCCCGACGGCATCGCCCTGGGCCTGGCCCTGCGTTGCTGGCGCTGGCTCAAGCCGCGCCTGCGCAAGGCCGACAGTGCAGCCACCGTCACCCCGAACCCCACACAGGAGCGAACGGATGCCATCCCAGGTCATAGTCAACGCTGACGATTTCGGCCTCAGTGCCCCCATCAACGCGGTGATCCTGCACGCGTTCCAGGCCGGGCTGATCAGCTCGGCAACACTGATGGCCAACATGCCGGCGTTCCAGGCCGCGTGCGTACTGGCCCAGCAGCGGGCGCTGAAGGGCCGCATCGGCCTGCATTTCAACCTGACCTACGGCCGCCCGCTGAGCCAGGCGATCCTCGCCGAACCGCGCTTCTGCACCGCCCAGGGCGAGTTCGACCTCGGGCTGCGCCAGCGCACCCTGCGCCTGTCACGCAGTGAGCGCGAGGCGGTACGCGAGGAGCTCGAGACCCAATGGCAACGGTGTGTGGCCCATGGCGTCATTCCCAGCCACCTGGACTCGCACCAGCACGTGCACAACATCTGGCCGGTCGGTGAGGTGGTCGCACGGTTTGCCCGCGAACACGCCATACCGGTGCGTCTGGCGCGCAATGTCGGGGCCAACATCGGGCCACTGAAGCGGGTCTTCAAGACCCTGCTCAACCGGCGCCTGAAACAGCTCTGCGGCGTGACCGCCGACTACGTCTGCACCCCGCTGGATCTCAAGGCCGGACTGGCGCCGGCGCATGGCGTACTGGAGGTGGTGGCCCATCCCAGCGCCCTGGGCGGCCACGACTTCGGTGATGCCTACCTGGCAACCGGGGAATCCCTCAAGAGCTTGGTCGACCGCCAGTTGCAGGGGGTTGAACGGGTGGGTTATACCGAGTTGAACATGTCCTGACGCCTGCGCACTGGCATGCCCGGTGCGCGTGTGCGTGGTGTTCTTTCGCGGGCAGTCCAAAGAAAAGAGCACCACGGTCTGCATCTATCTACCACCCGAATCAGCCATCGATGGCGCCTGCTGTTGCGTTCCACAACAGGAGCGACAGCCATGCCTTCAACTCTCCCCTCCACCCACCAGCACCTCATCACCCAGCGCTTGCCTTCATGGGCGTCGAGACTCAGTGAAGAACAATGGCAAACCCTGCGCGCCAGCGCGCTGCCTCTGCAGGGCCTGCCAGGGCAACACGCCGACGACTTCGAAAACGCCTTGCCCGGACGCTCAAGGGCCTCCAGCAGATCGACGAATTCGCCGAGCCACTGCTCGCCGCGCAATTGAAAGCCGAGCACGGGTTCCAGGCCCCGCTGCGCACAGCGGAGCTGATCCATGTGCATGACCGTTACACCCATGAGGTCTACGTGAGCACCTACGAGCGTCGCACCTTGCTTGAGGCTGCCCTGCACAACTTCGCCGATGGCATCAGTTTCAACATCAAGAGCGCACTGGCCCTGAAGGGTGATACCGAGATCACCGACATCACGGTGACCGGCACCACCACCCTCGGTGACAGCGAAACCCGAGTGCCCTACCCCCTGGCCTCCAAAGCCTTCAGCATCAAAGCATTGCCGCTTTCACCCGAAGCCTTCGCCAGCACCTGCCGCAATCTCGACCTGGGCCAGCGCTACCAGGAACACCTGCAAGCCAGGTTCAGCCAGACCGGTGTCCGCCCTGCCGCGATCAGGCTCTACCAGAGCAACCTGCAACTGGCGGTAGACCTGGCGCGGCTGCAGCATCGGATCGGCGGCGACGCACGGGATTGCATCCAGCAGCTGCTCGATGACGGATCGGCCCTGCCTTGCCAACGGTTGCAACTGTTCGGCGTGACGCTGCACGAGGCCCTGCTGATCGACGCCGGTGACGTCGGTCGACTGCTGTATCTCCCAGGTCAGGAAGCCGCCGTCCGTGTCTTCAGCAGTGATCAGGCGCTGGTGGTGCAATTGCAGACCGACCTTTGCGACCCCGCCTTTCGCAAACACTGCCTGGCGCTGATCGCCAGCGAAGAACGCCTGCAGTTCCTCGATCGTGCCCGGCAGAACCTCAGCAGCGATGCGCACGCAGGCTATGAGCAGACCTGGACACCGCCTGATGGCGCCGATCTGCACCTGGAGCGGCACGATATCGAAGGGCCGCTGTTCGACTTCCTGTACACCGACCATCTCGCCTGGCTCAAGGCCGAGGCAATGCTGTTCGCCGTGCCCACGGCCCAAGCCGACGAACAGGCGCGCAAGAAGCGCCTGCAGATGTGGGAGAGCCTGGGCTTGAATGCCCTGATGACCATCGGCATGTTCATCCCCGCAGTGGGTGTACTGATGGTCGCGGTAACGGCCTGCCAATTGCTGCATGAAGTCTACGAAGGCTACGAGGCCTGGGAGGTCGGTGATCGCGACGAGGCGTTCCAGCACCTGAAAGTGGTAGGCCTCAACCTGGCAGTGATCGCCGGGCTGTATGTCGGCGGACAGGTAGTACGCACGCTTACCCGCACACCGTTGCTCGAGAGCCTCGATCCGATCACCCGCACCGATGGCAGCCAACGCCTCTGGCGCGGCGACCTGACGCCCTACCGTGTCCAGGCCTCCGAGGCCACGCCGGAGTCCTTGCACATGGACGGCCACCGATATCTGCGGCGCTTCGACGCACAGCTGCAGCGCTGGCGACTCGTTCATCCTGATGATCCTGAGGCCTACCAACCGCTGCTGGAGCACAATGACGAAGGCGCCTGGCGCGCCGAGCACGAACAACCACGCGACTGGTCACTGGCGACACTGGTGAGGCGCCTGGACAGCCGCCTTGAAACCTTCACCCCGGCGCAACTGGAGCAGGCAGCACGCATCAGCGGCATGGACGAAGCACAACTGCGCCAGGTACACCTGACCCACGCCAAGACCCCACCGCTGCTGGCCGACACCTTGGCACGCCTGCGCGTGCAACGTCAGATCGCGCAAAACTATCCGACAGCGAGCGCCGCCGAGCGTGACAGGCTGTTCGCCGAAAGCTACGAGGCCAGTGTGCCGGCCCATGTCGACGAAGCGCGGATGCTGCAGGACTACCCCAGACTCGGTGCGCCATTGTGCAGGCGCCTGCTCGGCTCGATGACCACGACCGAACAAGCGGCCTGGAGCACAGGTCAGGTCCTCCCCGCACGCCTGGCCAGACTTGCGCAGGGCCTTGAGGCGCAGTTGCCAGTTGTCCGCGGCCTCGAAGGCCTGTACCTGCCCGAGCTGGCCAGCGCGCACAGCGAACGCCTTGCGCTCAAAGCCATGACCGCGCTGAAAGGCTGGCCACAGGATGTGCGCATCGAGCTGCGCGCAGACAGCCCCCATGGGCCTACCCTTGCCGTAGCTGGCAGCCGCTACGCTACGCGCATGCGGGTCATCACCAAGTCTGCTCAGGGGTACGAGCCCTATCTGGGCGAGCGGCCCGCCCCCACACCCGCCACTGCCGATCTGTGCCAGGCTGCGGTGAAAATACTGTCAGCCAATGAGCGTGCGGCGCTGGCGCTTGAGGCCAGCACCGGTGACAGCCTGCGAGCGCGCCTGACAGCCCTGGTCGACGCCGACCGCCAGGCCTGGGCCCGGCAACTGCGCCCATTCGGCGACTTCGCCTGGTTAAGGCAACAGGGGCTTCGTGGAGGAACGCCGATGGATCCGAACCCTGCACCCGGGATCGAGCCTGAGCCGGCAGTCGTCCCTGCGCCACCTCCCGAACCGATCGACCGGGCGCTTTACCGCCAGGTGCAGCAGATCTACCCCGCCATGAACGACGAAGGCGTCGAAGCCTTCTTTGCCGCGAGTCGCGAGCAAGGAGTGAGCCCGGATCAGGCCGTGGCGTCCCTGAACGCGCAGTATCAAGTAGTGACGGCCAACTTCGCTGCCTGGGCCGAGGGCTCACCTGCCCGAACCCAGGCCATGACGCGACTGCTGAACAGCTGGCGCGGCATGAGTCGACAAGCGCTGGGCGAACAGTGGCTGTTTTCACTGGAGCTGGCCGACCTCGATCTCACCGACGCCGACCTCGCCAGCCTGGAACTACCCCACCACTTCCCGCATGTCCAGCTTCTTGACCTGGCCCGCAACCCGCAAATCAGCACCCTTCCCGCTTCGTTGCTCGAACGCCTGCCCAATCTGCACACGCTGAGCCTGGAAGCGTGCTCGCTGCAACACTTTCCGCAACTGCGCAACCCGCAAACGCTACGCCTGCTGGATCTGGAGGAAAACAACCTGATCTGGAACGAACAGGCACAACAAAGGCTGAACCAGATGGTCAACCTCAGGACCCTGGACCTCACCAACAATCCGCTGCAGACAAGCCCTGCTCTGGAAGCCCTGCCCAACCTGGAATCGCTGCTGCTCGGCAATTGCGAATTGAGCGAAATGCCCGCTGGCCTGGCGAACATGCGCAACCCGCACATCGTCAATCTGGGCGAAAACCGTTTCACCGAACTGCCACAGCCGCAACCTCTGCCGCGTCCGCTCGCTATGGTCATGCGGCTGGAAAGCCAACACATGGACGACGGCATGATTGCGCAGATCAATGCCTACTACGTGCGTTTCGGCGTAGACCTGATGGTCGCCGAGCATGAATACGAAGCCCTGCTGTCCACGGCCAGCGACGAAGACTTCAGCGTCTGGAATCGCCTGCCCCTCCAGTACCGCAGGGACCTGAGGACGCTGATCGAGGATGATCAGTTCAATGCGGCCCCCGAGGCGAACCTCACGGAAATCTGGCGACGCCTTCACCTGATGGATCAAGACGCGGTATTGGGCGAGCAAGCGATTGCCGCGGGGGCCGAGCATTTGCTGGAACTGCCTTTCCCACCGGCGCCCGAAGCCGAGCTCGCCGAGTCGCCTGAGCCGCCGTCACCGGAAGAGTAAACACCGTGGCCACCCGTCGGCGCCTGTCGGGCGCCAACGGCTTGGCGATGGCGAATCATCGCACTTCAACCAGACTGGAATATTTCCGACTGCAGGTGCATGCTCGGCTGAAGCGTTTCACCTGATCAGCTAAAAGTGAGGTGCAGTACCCATGGACCGTCTGCTCGATTCGCTGTTTCCCACCCCAGAAGACATCCCCGAGGCCTGGCGCCTGGGAGAGCCACTGGAGCAACGCGACTATCTGGTGGCAGGGCAGCTCAGGCGCTGGGACGGGCCGCTGACCACGGTGCGCAGCCCCGTGTGGCTCAAGGAGGGCGATCAGGAACGCCAGGTCATCCTCGGCAGCGCGCCGCTGCTCGACGCCGACACCGCCCTCACCGCCCTCGATGCCGCGGTGCAAGCCTACGACAAGGGCCGCGGCGTGTGGCCGAACATGCGTGTGGCCGAACGTATCCAGCATGTCGAAGCCTTCCTGGCGCGCATGCGCGAACAACGCAGCGCCGTGGTCAAGCTGCTGATGTGGGAGATCGGCAAGAACCTCAAGGACTCGGAAAAGGAGTTCGACCGCACCTGCGACTACATCGTCGATACCATCAACGCCCTCAAGGACCTGGACCGCCGCTCCAGCCGCTTCGAGCTGGAACAGGGCACACTCGGCCAGATCCGCCGCGCACCACTGGGCGTGGCGCTGTGCATGGGACCGTACAACTATCCGCTCAACGAGACCTTCACCACGTTGATCCCGGCGCTGATCATGGGCAACACCGTGGTGTTCAAGCCGGCCAAGTTCGGTGTGCTGCTGATCCGTCCGCTGCTCGAAGCCTTCCGCGACAGCTTCCCGCCAGGGGTGATCAACGTCATCTATGGTCGCGGCCGCGAGACGGTCAGCGCGCTGATGGCCAGCGGCAAGGTCGATGTGTTCGCCTTCATCGGCACGCACAAGGCCGCCAGCGACCTGAAAAAGCTCCATCCGCGCCCCCATCGACTGCGGGCGGCGCTGGGCCTGGATGCCAAGAATCCGGGGATCGTGCTGCCCGAGGTGGACCTGGACAACGCCGTCGATGAAGCCTTGACCGGCGCCCTGTCGTTCAACGGCCAGCGTTGCACGGCACTGAAGATCCTGTTCGTGCACGAGGATGTGGTCGAGCCGTTCCTCGAAAAATTCCAGCGCAAGCTTGCGGCACTCAAGCCAGGCATGCCCTGGGAGCCCGGCGTTGCACTGACGCCGCTGCCGGAGCCGGGCAAGGTCGACTACCTCGATGGCCTGGTCGCCGACGCGCAGGCGCACGGCGCGAAGATCCTCAACCCGGGGGGCGGCCAGAGCCGGGGGTCGTTCTTCTACCCCGCCCTGCTGTACCCGGTGGCGCCGTCGATGCGCGTCTATCACGAAGAGCAGTTCGGCCCGCTGGTGCCGGTGGTGCCCTACCGCGACCTGCAGACGGTGATCGACTATGTGCTCGACTCCGACTACGGCCAGCAACTGAGCCTGTTCGGCAACGACCCGCAGACCGTCGGTGCGTTGGTCGACACCTTCGCCAACCAGGTCGGGCGCATCAACCTCAACGCCCAGTGCCAGCGCGGCCCGGACACCTATCCGTTCAACGGCCGCAAGAACAGCGCCGAAGGGACCTTGTCGGTGCATGACGCGCTGCGGGTATTCTCGATCCGTACCCTGGTGGCCACCAAGTTCCAAGAGTCCAACAAGACGCTGATCAGCGAGATCATCCGCAATCGCCAGTCCAGCTTCCTGACCACCGACTACATCTTCTAGCCAGCGGCCGCCTAATCGGAAAACGGCATTTGCGCATTCGTCGAAACTGTACAAATATACAGTTTCGACGAATGACCACCCTCCACAGGAGGTATGCGCAATGCCAGCCAAACCCATCCCCGAAGGCCAGCACAGCATCACGCCCTACCTGGGTATCAAGGATGCCGCCAAGGCCATCGCCTTCTACAAGCAAGCCTTCGGCGCCGTCGAGATGTTTCGCCTCGACGGCCCCGACGGTCGCGTCGGTCATGCCGAGCTGAAAATCGGCGACTCCTCGCTGATGCTCGCCGACCCCTGCGACATGGACGGTGGCCTCACCGCCAGCCAGTCGCTGCCAGGGGCTGCCATCGGCTTGCACCTGTATGTCGAGGACTGCGACAAGGTCTATGCCCAGGCCGTCGCTGCCGGCGCCACGCCACTGCGAGAGGTGCAGGACCAGTTCTACGGTGATCGCAGCGGTACCTTGAAAGACCCCTTCGGCAACCTCTGGTTCGTGTCCACCCACAAGGAAGACCTGAGCCCCGAAGAGATCCACGCCCGCGCAGCCAAGCTGTTCGGCGGCAACTGAACGGGCGACGAGTCGCAAGCCGCACGCTTGAAGTTGAAACCGCCGCGGCTTTGCTTGAAGCTTGAGGCTTGTAGCTCGGAGCTGCTATTGAATGCGAATCATCGAAAAGAACGGCGCGCAGGTGCGCACCCTCACCCCGGCCGAAGAAGAACTGCTGGCCGGGTTTGCCAGTGCCACGCTGGTTGGCCCGCGCCTGCTGCAAGCCAACCAGTGGCTGATGAAGGTGCGCAGCGCCAACCAATGGCTGGCCTGCGATTGCCGCAAGGATGCCCTGCCGGTGCTCAATGTCAGCCTCAACGGCAACACTGGCACCTTGTTCCTGCGCAATAACCCTGACACCCCGGAGCATGCTCCCGGCTGCCCTTTCACCAAGGACGAGCGCGAAGCCATGGAGCGCAGCGAGGACGTACCGCCGCCCGCCGCCTGGCTGCCACCAGACACGCCGCTGCGTCTGCTCGGCGACTTCCACCGCGCCACCACGGGTAACGGAATCGGCGGTGAGGCCGGGGAGCGCCGCGAGCAACAGCGCCTGCTGTCGCTGCTGCTGACCTGGATCGAGGCCAGCGGCCTGAACGTCTACGCCACGCACCTGAAAAAAGACCTGACCGCGCAGTTCGCCGAACTGCGCGGGGTCGCTGGCCGCTATCCGCTGCTCGAGCGGGTCCCGGCGAGCAACTACCTGGAAACGCGCCTGGACATGAAGCACATGATGATGCTCAAGGCGCGCCTGCGTGAATCCAGCGTATTCGGCAACCACCGCCGCCACGGTCTGTTGCTGGACTGCGTCGAGCAGATCAAGGGGCGCAAGCTGCTCAATGCCCGTAGCGAAGACGGTTTCGACTTCCAGGGCCATCACTTGCTCTGGGGTGGCAGCAAGACCGGCGGCCCGCTGCTGGCCTTGGCGCTGTACTCGCCCGCCACTGCCGGCAGCCACTACTACGAACTGATCCATGTCGCCAGCGTACCGGTGCTCTCACGTGCGCACTTGTTCCCGGTATACCGTGACGAGGAGCGCGAACCGCTGAAAGCCTTGGTCTCGCTGATCGACTGGATGGCGGGCAAGGGGGTCAAAGTGCTGATGCGCCGCCCGGTGATCGGCGGCGAGGTGATGGACGAGCTGGTACTGACTTCCGACCAGGACCGCGTGCTGTCGGTGTCGCTGCTGGAAAAGCCGCTCGGCCCGGAGCCCGACACGGAAAACTTCAAGCGCTACGCAGACTTCAAGAGCCCGGAAACCTTCCGCAAGTACGTGGCGGGGTTCTTCATGCGTGAGCGCTGAAGCGCGGCCTTGTGCTGCTTGCCAAGGCCGTCTATTCCTTGAGTCAACTAGAACGCCGCCTCGAAAATCGCTTCGATCTCCCCCTGGCTGGCAGTGCGCGGATTGGTCAGCCCACAGGCATCCTTCAACGCATTGGCCGCCAACACCGGCACATCTTCGCGCTTGGCCCCCAGCTCTGCCAGGCCGGAAGGGATCCCTACCGCCACGGCCAGATGCTCGATCGCCGAAATCGCCGCCCCCGCGCCCTGCTCTGCCGTCAGCCCACACACCTTCACGCCCATGGCCTTGGCCACATCGCGCAGACGCGCAGCGCTGACCTGGGCATTGAAGCGTTGCACATGCGGCAGCAACACCGCGTTGCAGACCCCGTGCGGCAGGTCGTAATAGCCACCGAGCTGATGCGCCATGGCATGTACATAACCCAGCGAAGCATTGTTGAAGGCCATGCCGGCGAGGAACTGGGCGTACGCCATGTTCTCACGGGCTTGCAAGTCCTGGCCGTCGGCGACCGCCTGGCGCAGGTTGTCGTTGATCAGGGTGATGGCCTTGAGTGCACAGGCGTCGGTGATCGGGTTGGCGGCCGTGGAGACATACGCCTCGATAGCGTGGGTCAGCGCATCCATGCCGGTGGCGGCGGTCAGGCCCTTGGGCATGCCGACCATCAGTGCCGGGTCGTTGACCGACAGGATTGGCGTGACATTGCGGTCGACGATGGCCATTTTCACGTGGCGCGATTCGTCGGTGATGATGCAGAAACGGGTCATCTCGCTGGCCGTACCGGCCGTGGTGTTGATGGCGATCAGTGGCAATTGCGGCTTGGCCGAACGGTCCACGCCTTCGTAGTCGCGAATATGCCCGCCGTTGGTTGCGCACAGGGCGATGCCCTTGGCGCAGTCATGGGGCGAGCCGCCACCGAGCGAGATCACACAATCGCAGCGTTCGCGCTGCAACAGTGCCAGGCCCGCCTCGACGTTGGCGATGCTCGGGTTGGGCTTGGCGCCGTCGAAGATCGCCGAGTCGATGTCGCGCTCGGCCAGTAGCCCGGCGATACGCTTGGCGACCCCGGCCCTGGACAGGCCTTCGTCAGTCACGATCAACGCCTTGCGCAAGCCGTAGCCGGCAATCGCCGCCATGGCTTCGTCCAGGCAATCGAGGCCCATGATGTTGACGGGTGGAATGAAGAAGGTGCTGCTCATGGCCGAGATCCTCTCAGGTTGTTGTCTGTCTACCCTCGAGGATCTGCCCTAACTGCTGGACGAATGTTGATCCAGGGCAAGCCGCCGTGACTGAACGGTCGACATCGCAGGCAATCCGCGATGAGCGGCACTCGTTTACCCCAGAAACAACCGATACGCCGGATTGTCCGTCTCATCCCAATAGCGATAACCCATGGCCTGCAGCGCCTGGGGCATGAGGGCCTGCTCGTCGGCTGGCACCTCCAGCGCAGCGAATACCCGTGCCTCGGCAGCGCCATGGTTACGGTAGTGGAACAGGCTGATGTTCCAGTTCTGGCCCAGGCGCTCGAGAAAGCCCAGCAACGCACCTGGGCGTTCGGGGAACTCGAAGCGCAGCACCCGCTCGTCGGCGCTCGGCGCAGCATGGCCGCCGACAGTGTGGCGCACATGCAGCTTGGCCAGTTCGTTGTCGGTCAGGTCGAGTACCTCATAGCCCTGCACCCGCAAGCTGTCCAGCAGGCCCTCGCGCGGGTCGTGCTGCGGATGGGTTTGCACGCCAACGAACAGCCGGGCTTCCTTGCCAGGGTGGTAGCGGTAGTTGAACTCGGTCACCTGGCGCTTGCCCAGGGCCTGGCAGAAAGCGCGAAAGCTCCCCGGCCGCTCAGGGATGGTGACCGCGATCACCGCCTCACGCTGCTCACCGAGTTCGGCACGTTCGGCCACATGGCGCAGGCGGTCGAAATTGATGTTGGCCCCGGAGTCGATGGCGACCAGGGTCTGCCCACGGACGGCATCTCGCGCCACGTACTTCTTGATCCCGGCCACGGCCAGCGCGCCGGATGGTTCGGTGATCGAGCGGGTATCGTCGTAGATGTCCTTGATCGCCGCGCACAGCTCATCGCTGCTGACGGTGATCACTTCATCGACGAAATGCCGGCACAACTCGAAGCAATGGGCACCGACCTGGGCCACCGCCACGCCGTCGGCAAAGGTGCCGACCTGCGCCAGTACCACCCGCTCGCCAGCGGCCAGGGCGGCCTGCAGGCAGTTGGAGTCCTCGGGCTCGACACCGATCACCTTGACCTGCGGACGCAAGTACTTCACGTAGGCGGCGATCCCCGCGATCAAGCCTCCGCCACCGACCGGGACGAAGATCGCATCCAGGGCGCCCGGGTGCTGGCGCAGGATCTCCATGGCCACGGTGCCCTGCCCGGCGATCACGTCGGGATCGTCGAACGGCGGCACGAACGTCGCTCCCTGGCGGTCGGCCAGTTGCAGCGCATGGGCCAAGGCATGGGGGAAGCTTTCGCCATGCAGCACCACGTTGCCGCCGCGCGAGCGCACACCGGCGATCTTCAGTTCAGGGGTGGTGGTGGGCATGACGATGGTCGCCGTCATGCCCAGGTGCGCTGCGGCCAGCGCCACGCCCTGGGCATGGTTGCCGGCGGAAGCGGTGATCACGCCACGCTCGCGCTGGACCTGGGACAGGCGCGACAGCCGGGTATAGGCACCGCGGATCTTGAACGAGAAGGTCGGTTGCAGGTCTTCGCGCTTGAGCAACACCTGGTTGCCGAGGCTGGTGGACAGCGCCGGGGCCGCCTGCAGCGGGGTTTCGATGGCCAGGTCGTACACGGGCGCTGCAAGAATGCGCCGCACCTGCTCCGACAGCAGCTGCTGGGGCGTGACGGGGGAACGGGGGCTGACGCTCAGATTGCTCATCGATGACTCCTGGGGTTTGCAGATGCCCAGGAGTCGAGAAGAAAAAACCCGCCTCCAGGGCGGGTTTCGGTGCCAGTGCGCGCTAGCCCGCCAATCCGATAATGGCGGTAATAATAATCAGGCCGAAGGTGCGCACAGGCGAGTAGGTATTCATGGTGTAGGAACTTATCCCGCCAAACCGTAGGAAGTCAACATTCAGCAGCGCGCCTGTTGCTGTGCCGACAGCGGCACGTCGAAGACCTTGTCAAAGCCCCACTGGAAGACGAAGGCATAGACGAAGAAGAACACGAACAGGGCCAGGTTGGTGAGCAACGCGCTCCACAGGCTGATATCCAGCCAGAACGCCACCAGCGGCAGCAGGATCAGCACCAGCCCACCCTCGAAGCCCAGCGCATGCAGCAAGCGGCGGAACCAGGTACGGGTACGCTGCGCCTGGCGTGCTTCCCAGCGCTCGAAGGCCCAGTTGTAGCCCATGTTCCAGCTCATGGCGATGCCCGACATCAGGATCGAGAGTATCGTCGAATGAGCCATGCCGGCGTCGAACATCAGCGACAGCGCAGGCGCCACGCACGCCACGGCGATGACTTCGTAGAGAATGGCCTGGACGACCTTGCGGGCCTTGCCTTGCATGGAGCACTCCTTGGCGGAAACGGAAGGAGACGGTACGCCGGTTCAGGCACCGGTTCAAGCACAGGAATCGTGTGGGAAAATCGTTAGGCTGCTTTCTTTTATCCCTCCAGCCAGCCATGATTGCTGCACCGCCCGCCCGCGAACACCGCCATGACCGCCCCAGCCCCAACGCCTGTCAGCACCACCGCCCTGACCCTGCAGATCCTTTCGATCGTCTTCTACACCTTCGTCGCCTTCCTGTGCATCGGCCTGCCCATCGCGGTGCTGCCCGGCCATGTACACGACCAATTGGGCATGGGTGCGGTAATCGCTGGCCTGACCATCGGCTTGCAGTACCTCGCCACCTTGCTCAGCAGGCCCTTCGCCGGTCGCGTGGCCGATAGCCTGGGCGGCAAGCAGGCGATTCGCTACGGGCTGTATGGCATTGCCGGTTGCGGCGTGCTGACCCTGCTGTCGGCCTGGTCCCTCGCCCTGCCCTCGCTGAGCCTGGCGTTGCTGCTGGCCGGGCGTGTGCTGCTGGGGGTCGCCCAAGGCCTGATCGGCGTCGCCACGCTGAGCTGGGGCATCGGCCAGGTCGGTGCCGAACACACCGCGCGGGTGATCTCCTGGAATGGCATCGCCTCCTACGGCGCCATCGCCATCGGCGCGCCCGCCGGGGTGGTGATGGTCGGCCAACTGAGCTTCGTTGCCCTCGGCCCGGCCTTGCTGGTGATGGCGCTGCTGGCCCTGTGGGTGCTGCGCGGCCGCCCGGACGTAGTAGTGGTGCGCGGTGAGCGCCTGCCCTTCTGGTCCGCCTTTGGCCGCGTTGCACCCTGCGGCATGGGGCTGACACTGGCGTCGATCGGCTACGGCACCCTGACCACCTTCGTCACCCTCTACTACCTGGAGCAAGGCTGGGTCGGCGCGGCCTGGTGCCTGAGCGCCTTCGGCCTGTGCTTCATCGTCTCGCGGCTGTTGTTCGTCAACGCGGTCAACCGCTTCGGCGGCTATAACGTGGCGATCGCGTGCATGGCCACCGAAGTGCTGGGGCTGACCCTGCTGTGGCTGGCGCCTGCACCGGGATGGGCTTTGGTTGGGGCGGGGCTCACCGGCTTTGGCTTGTCGCTGGTATATCCGGCGCTGGGCGTAGAGGCGATCAGGCAGGTGCCCAGCGCCAGCCGGGGCGCGGGGCTCGGGGCCTACGCGGTGTTCTTCGACCTGGCATTGGGCCTGGCCGGCCCGGTAATGGGCGCGGTAGCCGTGCACCTGGGGTACGCGTCGATCTTCTGCGTGGCAGCGCTGCTGGCGCTGTCAGGGGTGGGCCTGGTCCTGCTGCTGGCCCGCCGCGCCGACCGCCGCTGAGCGCTCGGCGGGCTCCGGGGCTCCCAGCGCCTGGCTGAAAAACGCCGCAGCCTCGCTCTGCAGGCCCCGGTGCACCTGGCGACGGTCGATGCCGTCGGCATCCTTGCACAACACCGCCATGCGCTGGCGCTGTTCGTCGTCGCAGGGTGCCATGAACACGAAATGCCCAGCGCCAGACAACAGACGGTAGTCGGGCGTGACCGGCAACTTGCGCGCCAGGGCGCTGGCGTTGCGGTCGACTGCAAGCAGCTGGTCCTGGTCGCCGCTGTAGATCAGTGCGGGCACATGCACGCCGGCCAGGGCATGGCGGCCAAACATCAGGCTCAATGGCGCCATCAGCATCACCGCACCGACACGCGGGTCGGACTGCGGGGTCAACTCGCTGCGGTCGGCGATCAACACGCCGTGGGTCTTGCAGGCATCGGCATCCATCGGCCGTTCCAGGCAATAGTTGCGCAGTCGCTCAAGGTCTGGCTGGGCGCCCGACAGGATCAATGCGGTCTCCCCGCCTGCTGAGTAGCCGATCACGCCAACCTTGCCCTGGCTGAGGTAGGGGCTGAGCAGGTGATCCGCACGCGCCGCGGTGATCGCGGCGCTGATCTGCAAGGGGCGGCCGTAGAGGTTGCTGAGCTTGCCCAGCCGACTGTGGTCACGAAGGTTGTCGCCCGGGTGGGTGACGGCCACCACCACGAAGCCCTGGCGGGCCAGCGAGGTCGCCAGGTCGTGCAACGCCACCGGGGTGCCGGTATTGCCATGGGAGACCACCAGCAGCGGGAACTGGCCCATGGCGACCGGCGCCTCTTCGGCCACCCGCAGGGTGTAGCCTTCGATGCGCGTAGGCCGCGCCGGGCTGCTGCTGGGATAGAACACCAGGGCCTGCATGGGCTGGGCGTCCACCGGGTCGGCAAGCGTGAGGCGATGCAGGCCGGCCGCCCAGGGTGAAGCCTCGGCACGGGCCAGCAGGCCGCCGAGCAAGAGCAACGTCAACAGGGCACGGGTTTTCATCGCGAGCGTCTCTCCCCTCGAGGCGGACGAGTAGCATAAGCATAGAAGCTACGCGATGGACGACAGATGAAACATCCATGAAAAAGCCGGCTGTCGCACAAGGCGACAGCCGGCTTTTTCGGGGTTCGGATCAGGCTGCGGCGAACAGCTCGTTGGCAATCTGCGCCTGGGCAGCGTCGATGGCCTTGCTGCGATGCTCAGGGCCATACGCCAGGCCGTGGGCGCGGACGATTTCCAGGTCGGTGATGCCGATGAAGCCCAGGAACACCTTGAGGAAGTCTTCATGGCCGACACCGCTTGGCTGGCCCTGGTGCAGGCCACCGGCAGTGGACACCAGCACGACTTTCTTGTCGCCGCACAGGCCTTCCGGGCCCGCTTCGGTGTAGCGGAAGGTCTGACCGGCGACGGCGACGCGATCGATCCAGGCCTTAAGCTGGGTGGGCACGGTGAAGTTGTACATCGGAGCACCGATCACCACGGCGTCGGCGGCGAGGAATTCGGCCAGGGTTTCGGCACTCAGGCGGGCTTCGTGGGCCAGGGCGGCGTCACGGGCTTCTTCGGGGGTGCCGGCGGCAACCAGGGTCGCGGCCGAGAAGTGGCTGATGGCATCGGCAGCGAGGTCGCGGTAGATGACTTCGACGCTAGGATCGGCGGCCTTCCAGGCATCGACCACTTCGCGGCTCAACTGGCGGGAGGCGGAATTGTCGCCCAGGATGCTCGAATCGATGTGCAACAGTTTCATGGGACTCTCCTGTGAATGAAGACCGCGGCGGTGGGCGATCACGATGGAGAGAATCCTACACAGGCGACGAATAGCTGATTAGTCGGCAAAAATGCGTTAGTTTGTTCCACTGATGGAACGGTGAGATATCCATATGCAAGACCTCAACGACCTCTTCTACTTCGCCCGAGTGGTCGAGGCCGGTGGCTTCGCCGCCGCCGGGCGCCAGTTGGGCATCCCCAAGTCGCGCCTGTCGCGGCGTATCGCGGAACTCGAGGAGCGCCTGGGCACGCGCCTGCTGCAGCGCACGACCCGGCAACTGAAGCTGACCGCCGTCGGTGAACGTTACCTGCACCACTGCCAGGCCATGCTGCTGGAGGCCGAGATGGCCGACGAAGCCGTCGCCAGCATGACCAGCGAGCCGCGTGGACGCCTGCGGGTATCTAGCCCGGTAGCCCTGGCACATGCCTTTTTACCCGACATCATCAGCCGCTTTCTCGCCCAGTACCCGCTGGTCCAACTGGAGATGGTGCTGCTCAATCGCCGTGTCGACCTGATCGCCGAAGGTATCGATGTGGCGCTGCGGGTGCGCGACCTGGGGGACGAGGACCCGGCCCTGGCCACCCGCCGCCTGCGCCAGGCGCAGATGTACCTGGTGGCAGCACCTGGATTCGCCGACGGGCTCGAGCACCCGTCGCAATTGGTGGGGCTGCCGGTGCTGGGAGCGGCGGATGCCGATCGCCTGGTGCACTTTCGCCTCATCGGGCCTGGCGGTGAGGAGCAGGAGGTCGCCCTGGAACCGCGCCTGACCATCGATGACTTCGTTGTGCGCAAGGCCTCGGCCCGCGCAGGCCTGGGCTTTACCGCCCTGCCAAGCAACTATTGCGAAGAAGAACTGGAACGCGGCGAACTGGTGCACCTGCTGCCGGAATGGTCACTGCCAGGGGGTTACCTGCAGGCAGTGTATCCGCACCGACGTGGTGTGTTGCCTGCAGTGCGGGTATGGATCGACCACCTGGCGGCCTCGTTCGAGGCCTGTGGAGAGCGTTATGTCTGAACGACGCATGAGCCCCGAGCAGGTGGCAGCGTTCTGCCTGAGCCTGCCCGGTGCGCGGGAGGATTACAAATGGGGCGGAATCCGGGTGTTCTCGGTGGCCGGTAACAAGATGTTCGCCGTGCTTGACCTGCCGGGAGCAGGCTTGATGTTCAAGGTCGCCGACGAGCTGTTTCTCGGTTATTGCGACCGTCCCCGCGTACGGCCGGCGCCTTATCTGGCGAGGGCGCGCTGGATCAGCATGCTGCCTCCCTACCCCATGGGTCGGGAGGAACTGACCGATCTGCTGCAGCGCTCGCACCAACTGGTGGTGCGACGCTTACCCAAGCGCTTGCAGGTGGGCTTGTTGGCGGATTGAGGATTGCGCGGCGCTCGCTCAGCCCATCAACCCCAGCCAGCGCCCACCCAGCACCAGCCGATCCAGCCAGAACACCTGGTGCAACGCGACGATTGCCCAGAACACCATCTGGTACGACAGCTTGCGGGTCTTGTGCCGGAACAGTTGCTGCGCCAGCAAGGCACCCGGCCAACCACCGAGCAACTCGCTGGCGTGGAGGATTTTCTCGGGCGTACGCCAGGCCTGGGTGCGGGCCTGCCGCTTGTCCTGCCAGTACAACAACAGGCAGATCAGGCTGGCCGCCGGATACAGCGCCAGGGGCAGCCAGGACTGGCCGCTCCAGGCCATCTGCGCCACCCCCACGCCCGGTAGCAGGCACAAGACCAGCAGCACCAGCAACTTCAGGCGCAGGTTGCGCACGCCCTCGCCTGCCTGGCCAGCGTCGCGCCGCCCGGCACTTTGCCCGCGCGCCATCAGCCGTGCGCCGTGGCCCAGTCAACCCAGCCGAACTGCCAGGTCGCCAGGATCAGCAGGCCGAAGGCAATGCGGTACCAGGCAAAGACCGCGTAGCTGTGGTTGGCGATGAACTTGAGCAACGCACGCACCGCGATCATGGCGAAGATGAACGACACCACGAAGCCGATGGCGAACACCGGCAGGTCGGCCGGCTGGAACAGGTCGCGGTACTTGTAGCCCGAATACACCGCGGCACCGACCATGGTCGGCATCGCCAAGAAGAACGAGAACTCGGTCGCGGCCTTGCGCGACAGGCCGAACAGCAGGCCGCCGATGATGGTCGAGCCCGAACGCGAGGTCCCCGGGATCATCGCCAGGCACTGCACCAGGCCAACCTTCAGGGCATGGGACCAGCGCATGTCGTCGACATGGTCGACCTCGATACGGTGATCGCGGCGCTCGGCCCAGAGCATGATGAAGCCACCCACCACCAACGCCACCGCCACGGTGATCGGGTTGAACAGGTACTCGTGGATCAGGTCGGCGAACAGTACGCCAAGCACTACCGCCGGCAGGAAGGCGATCAGCAGGTTGGCCGTGAAGCGCCGCGCCCTGGGCTGGCTCGACAGGCCGAATACCACTTCGAAAATCTTGCTGCGAAACTCCCACACCACCGCCAGGATCGCGCCCAGCTGAATGATGATGTTGAACGCCATCGCGCGCTCACCGCCAAAATCGATCAGGTCGGCCACGATGATCTGGTGGCCGGTACTGGAAATCGGCAGGAACTCGGTCAAGCCCTCGACGATACCCAGGATGATTGCCTGGAAGGCACTCCAAAAATCCATCAACTCCCCCAATGGACACTGCTCCTGGCAGCACCCTAGTTCTTTTCGATTACAAATATTCACCGCACGCGCGGCGACGCGTGTTTTACAGCCTTCGTTAGTCACAACACCAGCGAAAAAGTGCGCCGCGGCTAAAGGTTTCATCTTGCGCGGCCGAAATCCTATCAGAGGCCCCGCACGAAGGCTTGCGCGGGATGCAACATGGATTGTCGAGCCCGGCACTTAGCCGTTGGTCGACTGGGTTGCCGGCATCCGGTCATGGTTGGATGCTGCTCATATAAAAAGAACAAGACATGGAGTGACCTTTTGATGAAGACCTTGAGATCGATGTCGATCAGCCGTCGTCTGTGGCTGATCCTGCTCGTGGCCGTCGCCATGCTGTTGGTCCTGGGGCTGCTGATGCTGCGCCAGATCCATGGCGACCTGTACCAGGCCAAGGCGCAGAAGACCCAGCACGTGGTCGAGACTGCCGTGGGCGTGCTCGCCTACTACCAGGGGCTGGAGGCCGCCGGCAGCCTTGATCGGCAAAGCGCCCAGCAGCAGGCGCTACAGGTGGTGCGCAGCCTGCGCTACGACAAGGATGACTATTTCTGGATCAACGACCTGCAACCGAAGATGGTCATGCATCCGGTCAACGCCAAGCTCGATGGTCAGGACCTGTCGGCGATCCGCGACCCTGACGGCTTTGCCGTGTTCAACGAGATGGTGACCCTGGCCAAGGCCCAGGGCGCAGGTCCGGTCAACTACCGCTGGCCCAAGCCCGGCGCCAGCGAGCCGGTGGCCAAGACCTCCTATATAGAACTGTTCAAACCCTGGGGCTGGATCATCGGCTCGGGGGTCTACGTCGACGACGTCCAGGACGAATTCGCCCGCCAGGTCCGCGAGGCCTCGCTGGTCGGGCTGGTCATTGCCCTGGTGATGGGGCTGGTGGTGTGGCTGATCGCCCGCAGCATCGCCCGTCCGCTGCACGAGGCGGTGCAGGCCATGGGCAACATCGCCAGTGGCGAGAGCGACCTGACCCGCCGCCTGGACACCCACGGACGCGACGAAATCACCCACCTGGGCGAGTACTTCAACCGCTTCAACGGCAAGCTGCAGGGCGTGGTCGGCCAGTTGCAGGGCACAGCCCATGCCCTGGCCCAGTCTGCCGGGCACGTCGGCGACAACGCCGGCAGCGCCCAGCAGCGCAGTGCCCAGCAATCCTTGCAGATGGACCAGGTGGCCACGGCGGTCAACGAGGTCACCTACGCGGTGCAGGATGTGGCGAAGAACGCCGAGCAGGCGGCCGTGGAAATGCGCGCCGCGCAGCAGCAGGTCGGTCAGGGCCAGCAGGCGATCCATGGCAGCCTGCAGCAGATCGACCGGTTGTCGGCGACCATCGATCAGGCCCAGGGGGTGATCCGCGACCTGGCCGGGCACAGCACCAAGATTGGTGGCGTACTGGAAGTGATCCGCTCGATCGCCGAGCAGACCAACCTGCTGGCCCTCAACGCCGCCATCGAGGCCGCCCGCGCTGGCGAGCAGGGCCGCGGCTTTGCCGTAGTCGCCGACGAGGTACGCCTGCTGGCCCAGCGCACGGCGCAGTCCACTGCCGAGATCCAGACCATGATCGAGCATCTGCAGGGCCAGTCGGATGCCGCCGTCCGGGCCATCGACACCAGTAGCGAAGCATCGCGCCAGACCGTCGAACAGGCCCGCGAAGCCGGCACCAGCCTTGCAGCCATCGAACAGGCACTGCATACCCTGGCAGCGCTGAACACCTCGATCGCCAGCGCCACCCTGCAGCAGTCCCATGTGGTCGAGGAAATCAACCGCAACGTGCTCGACACCGCGGGCCTTTCGCAACAGACCGCCGAGGCGGCGCGCCAATCCAGCGATGCCGGTGTTGCCCTGGCCCGCCTGAGCGAGGAGCTCGAGCAGTTGTTGCGACAATTCAGAGTCTGACCTCCAGGGGGCGCTACGGCGCCCCTTGTTGCAGAGATTCACCTTCCCCTGCCCTCAAGCTACAATCGCGCCCTTTCCCCTCCGAAGGATCGCCGATGTCCGGCCTCGAACTCTTCGCCGCCGCGCTCGGCGTCATCGCCGTCTGGCTCACGGTCAGGCAGAACATCTGGTGCTGGCCGATCGGCCTGGTGATGGTGCTGCTCTACAGCTGGATCTTCTACGACGTGAAGCTGTATTCGGACATGCTCCTGCAAGTGGTCTATGCCGTGCTCAACCTCTATGGCTGGTGGCAATGGACGCGGCCGGACCGCGTCGAGGACGCGCGCCGGGTATCACGCCTGGACACCGCCACGGTGCTGCGCGGACTGGGCTTGGGCCTGCTGGCGAGCGCCGCCCTGGGGGCCGCGATGGCCCACTGGACCGACGCCGCCCAACCCTGGCTGGATGCAGCGCTGACCGGGTTCAGTCTGGTCGCGCAGGTGTGGATGGCACAAAAACGCCTGCAATGCTGGGCGTTGTGGTTCGTGGTCGATGTGATCTTCGTCGGACTGTTCCTGTACAAGGGCTTGTACCTGACCGCCGCGTTGTACGCCCTGTTCACCCTGATCGCCGTGCGCGGTTGGCTGGAGTGGCGGCGCGATCCGGCGCTGGCCGGCGCATGAAGGTCCTGGTCCTGTGCGGCCCTGAATCCAGTGGCAAGAGCTGGCTCAGTGGCGAGATCCAGCACCGTTTCGGTGGCATCACCGTCGGCGAATACGTACGCCATTTCATCGACACCGAGCAGCGCGATACCTGCTACGCCGATATTCCGGTCATCGCCCGCGGGCAACTGGCCTGGGAAGACCATGCGCGGGCAGCCTCGCCTTCGCTGCTGATCCTCGATACCCACCTGCTTAGCAACATGTTGTGGAGTCGCGTGTTGTTCGGCGACTGCCCTGCGTGGATGGAACAAGCGCTGCTGGCCAGGCACTACGACCTGCACCTGCTGCTCAGTCCCGAGGGTGTGGAATGGATTGGCGATGGCCAGCGCTGCCAGCCGCGGCTTGAGGAGCGCCAGGCGTTCTTCGGTGACAGCCTGCACTGGCTACAACAGCATCGCCAGCCACTGCGGGTGATTGACGGGGACTGGCAGCAGCGCCGGGATGACGCGCTGGCGGCGGTGGCCGAGCTCATGGGGTGAGCCCAGCCCGGCCCCTCAGCACGACCGGACTGTTAACTCACTGATACACCCACTCGCCATCAAACCCCTATTGCCGGGGCCTTCCCCACACTTTCGGGGGAACTGTCACAGCGCTGATACACCCCCTCCGCACCCCGCCAGATCGCCCGTGCTTCGGCCCTTGACGGGCGACGACCCGGCACCTTGTATCAACGCTGATACAGCAGAAAACCGGCACTGCCACCCCACTCGCACAACCCACTGATAAATCGGCAAAAAGCAAAACCGGCACGGCTTTCGCTCCCTGTTCTGGCAACGCTCAAGGGCCAGCGCACAGAAAGGGAGCACCGCCGTGGGGAACCAGCACAACACACTGCCTGCACTGCTCGTTCTGGCTTGCCTTGCCGCCACATCGATTGCGCCGCCGGTCTTCGCTGGCGGCAACGGGGTGATCGTCCTCAATCGCGATGTCCAGCCGCGTCAGGCTGATCGCCGAACCGGCACGCCAGACCCCTACCCGACCACCGCCAACACCAACGAGTCGGCACGCATCCAGGCCCAGACCAACAACGAACTGACCGATGGCGACTTCGCCAGCGTCGCCAGCGGCTCGACCGTCAGCCGCATCTTCCAGCCCGACAACTCCGGCAACCTGCGCGGCATGGGCACCGCCCAGTCGCAATTGCCCGGCATGCCCGGCGGTTCCGGTGCCGGGGCGTCCGGCGCCAACAGCATCTCCAACACGGTCAACCAGAACGTTCAGCGCGGCATGGCGCCGCTGCAGATCCTGACCCGGGGCCAATGATCATGCAGACCCTCAATCTCTCTCTGCTGTGCCTGGCCCTGGGCTGCAGCGCCAGCGTCTTCGCCGGCTCCCCTGTGGTCGACAACGCCACCCTCGACGCCAGTGGCCGCGCCTACCAGGGCAACCTCAACATCAACCAGGCCGCGGGTGACGCCCTGCAACAGGCCAACGTGAAAGCCATCGCCATCGGCACCGAAGGCCAGGCCAGCACGCAGATCCGCCAACGCAGCGACTTTCGCGCCAACAGTGCGCTCGACGCCCACGCCAGCATCACTGGCAATGCCTTCAGCAACGGCAACGGCATGCTGGGCATCAACCAATCGGCGGGCGCCGCCACGCAGCAGGCCAACGCGGTGCGCATCAGCATCAGCGCAATTGCACAGAGCATCGACGACAGCATTCTCAGCCAGCAGAACGTCTCGCTGGCCAACAGCTCCGACGCAACTGATCACACACCCGGCAGTCGCCAGGTCACGACCAGTGACCAGGCCTTCACCGGCAGCCGTGGCGTGATCCAGTTGAATCAGAGCGCCGGGGTGGGCAACCGAATGGCCAACACCCTGAGCGTCCGGGTCGCGGATTGACCCGATCAGCAACACAACACTTAACAACGAAAATATAAGCGGAGAAACACCATGAAACCAAAAATGGCACTCAAGCCTCTGGTATTCGCCCTCGCTGCGGTCATGGCAGTTGCTGCACAAGCCGGCGGCCGTGGCAACGACAACCACGGCGGCCACAACAACGGCCATAACAACAACGAAAGCCTGCTGCTGTCCCTGCTGGTGAACGCCGGTTCTGCCGCCACCGTTCTGGACACCCAGAACAACTCCGGCAACCGTGTGCTGAACCAAGGCACCCGCAACGATGCCCGCATGGACAACTCGGCCAACGGTTCCCAAGGCAACCTGGGCGCCAACGTCGCAGCCGGCGACGGCAACCAGCAGGACAACGTTGCCGCGATCGCCACCGCCGATGAGAACTTCATCTTCGGCAGTGCCGTGGCCATGGCTCAAGCCACTCAGACCAACAGTGGCAACACCGTCAAGAACTACTCCACCTCCAACAACGCCAACCTCACCGGTTCGGCCAACGGCAGCTCCGGCAACATCGGTATCAACGTGACCGCCGGGGACTTCAACCAACAGAAAAACAACATGGCCATCGCCGTGTCCGGCGGCCGTGTCGCTGCCGCCACCGGTGCAGCCAACCAGAACGTCGGCGGCCTGAACGTCACCAACAAGGCCGACCGTACCTACAGCAAGGAAACCCTCACCTCCACCTTCGCTGCCTACGGCCACTACCAAGGCAATGGTTATGGCTACGTCGAAGACGAAAGCAGCCGCGATCGCCATGGCAACACCCATGTCGACAAGGACCCGCTGAAGTTCCACGAAGAAGGCACCTTCGGCCTGGCCGGTGTTGCCTCCTATCAGGTCCTGACCCCCACCGGCTGGCGCAACCCTGTGACCAACAACGCCAACCTGAGCAACTCGCTCAATGGCGTGTCGGGCAACGTCGGCGCCAACGTCTCGGCCGGCAGCGGCAACCAGCAGACCAACTCGCTGTCCATCGCCGCAGGTTGCAAAGCCTGCATGTAACAGCAGCCGATCGGGGCCCTTCGGGGCCCCTTTCCCTGTCTCTACCCGGTGGAGAAGGTCATGCGCATTGTCCTGCTTGCCACACTCATGTTCCTGGCCGGTCTCGTAGAAGCGGCACAGATGCCGATTGCCGCCTTGCCAGGCGGCACCCTCGTCTACAAGCCGGTGCAGAGCCTGCGTGAGCGGCGCTTCGCCGACCTTGTGCAACAGAAGACCGATTTCAGCTGCGGCGCCGCCGCCCTGGCCACCGTCCTCAAGCAGGCCTACTGGCTCGACGTGGACGAACACCAGGTCATCGAAGGCATGCTCGCCCATTCCGACCAGGACACCGTCAAGGTGCAAGGTTTCTCCATGCTCGACATGAAGCGCTACGTCGAAAGCATCGGCATGCGCGCCCGGGGCTATCGGGTCGAACCCGACACGCTGGAAAAGGTGAGCATTCCGGTGATCGTGCTGATGGACATCCGTGGCTACAAGCACTTCGTGGTGCTGCAGCGCATCGACAAGGGCTGGGCCTATATCGGCGACCCTGTCCTGGGCCACAAACGCTACAAATTCGACGATTTCCTCAAAGGCTGGAACGGCATCATCTTCGCCGTCATCGGCCCCGGCTACGACAAGGCCAACGCCCTGCTCGACCCGCCGGCACCTCTGACCGCGAAGAACCGCGTCAACGGTTTCTATCCGGTAGAAGACGCGCAACTGATGGAGTTCGGTTTCATCCAGAGCGATTTCTTCTGACGATTACAAGGGGCACGAAGTCCCGGGGAGCAGCGATGAAGACTACCACCTGGCTGGTCGCAGCATGCCTGGCTGCCAGCCTCCCCGCCCACGCCCAGGTGTTCAAGCCCATCGAGGTCAAGGACCAGGAGCTTGCCCAACTGCGTGGGAAGTACGTGATGCCGGGACGGATCATCAGTTTCGGTGTCGTCATGAGCAGCACCTGGCAGAACGCCGCCGGTGATCGCATCGGCGCCACGACGACCCTGCAGGTCCAGCAGAACGTGATCAAACCGCAGTTCTACGTGTCGATGACCGGCGAGAACGGCTCGGGCAACGCCCCTGGCCGCGGCAATGGCCTGGTCAACGGCGGCGCAGGCCTTGTCAACACTACCCAGGGCGTGACCCAGTCGGTGCGCGCGGCCGGCGACAACAACAGCGCCTATAACGATGTCGCCATCAATGTTCGCGAGGCCAGCCAGGTCGCTGATGCCGGCGTACCGCAAGGCCAGGTCCTGGCCGCAGGCACCACCCTCAGCACCAGCAACAACGCCGGCACGCTCAGCGTCTCGAACAGTGGCAGCGGGATCCAGATGGCCATCCAGGCCAACAACAATCAAGGGCAAAGCCTGCAACGCCTGGCCGATGGTGGGCTGCTCCAGGCCACCACCTTGCTGGGCGGCAGCAACGCGGTCAGCAACCTGACACAGCTCAATGTGGTGCTGCGCGACAACCTGCCTTCGGCAGGAGCGCTGAATTGCAATCTTGATCAACTCAAGGGCCTTCGTGTTTCAGGATATTGATCTACGCTTCGTCTCAATCATCGTAGTTGGAAGGGACGGCTAACTTATGCATCGATCGTTGTCATTGGGGGCAGTTGTCTGCCTGGGGACCTTGGTACCATCGTCACTGCTCTACGCAGCCAGTGACCCTCAGGTAGACGCGCTGAAAGCCGAACTGGCTGCGCTCAAGCAGCGCTACGAAGCGCAGCAACAGGCGCTGATGGTGCTCGAACAGCGCGTTCGCCAGGTCGAAGAGCAGCCCGCCGCCCCACCCCCCAAACGCCTGACCCGCTCGCCGGCCTCCGAGCCGCGAAACAACCAGGCGATCGCCGCATCCGGCGGCAGCGGTTCATCCTATGGCGAGTCGCTCAAGGATGATTCGGAGCCGGCACAGAGTGTGTCCAACCTCTACGACGAAGCCAGTGGCTTCTTCGGTGGCGGCAAGTTCAGCGTCGAGACCGGCATTACCTATGCCCGCTACGACACCCGCCAACTGATCCTCAACGGCTTCCTGGCGCTGGACTCGATCTTCCTGGGCAATATCAACCTGGACCGGATCAAGGCCGACAACTGGACGCTCGACCTCACCGCGCGCTACAACCTCGACAACCGCTGGCAGTTCGACGTCAACGTGCCGATCGTCTACCGCGAGTCGACCTACCAGTCCGGGGGTGTCGGCGGTAACGCCCAGGGCATTTCCGAACGCACCATCACCCGCGACCCAACCCTTGGCGACGTCAACTTCGGCGTCGCCTACAAGTTCCTCGACGAGTCGGAGAACACCCCGGATGCGGTGTTCAGCGTGCGGGTCAAGGCACCGACCGGCAAGGATCCGTTCGGTATCAAGCTGCTGCGCGACACCGAGAACGACAGCCTCAGCTACCCAGAAGACCTGCCCACCGGCAACGGTGTCTGGTCGATCACCCCAGGTATCTCGCTGGTCAAGACCTTCGACCCGGCAGTGCTGTTCGGCAGCCTGTCGTACACCCACACCTTCGAGGATTCGTTCAGCGACGTCAGCTCGACGATCAACCAGAAAGTACCGGGCAAGGTGAAGATCGGCGACAGCTTCCAGATCGGTGCAGGCGTGGCCTTCGCCCTCAACGAAAAGATGTCGATGTCGTTCTCGGTCTCGGACCTGATCGCCCGGCGCTCGCGGATCAAGTCCGCAGAAACCGGCGACAGCTGGGCCGACGTCAAGAGCAGCGATGCCAACGCCGCCTACTTCAACGTCGGCATGACCCTCGCGGCCACCGACAACCTGACCATCGTGCCGAACCTGTCGATCGGCCTGACCGACGATGCACCGGACTTCACCTTCAGCCTGAAATTCCCCTACTACTTCTGATCCATCCAGCCCGGGGGCGCCTCGCGCCCCTGCACTTCAATTGGTAACCAACCTTGTCGCGTCCGGCCTTCCCGTGAGGGGGCTGTTATGATGCATCACATTTTTGTGACTGTTTCATGGCAAGGAAGGACGTTTCGTGAAAAACATGCTTGGCCATCCCCGCGCTCGGCTCGCCACCCTGGCAGTGCTGGTCGTGGTGATCCCCCTGGCTGCCCGCGCACTGCTGGGTTGGTCCGATCCGCTGGGGTACCTGTCGGACCTGGCGATCGGCATCCTGCTGGTACTGCTGTTGCAGCGCAGCCCCTGGTGGCTGGCGCTGCCGGTGCTGCTGGCCTGGGGTGGGCTGCTGGTGGCTTCGGCCGAGCTGGTCAGTGCGGTCGGGCGCCTGCCGAACAGCAGCGATCTGGGCTATCTGTTCGACCCACAGTTCATGGAAAACTCCACCGGCGGAGCCCTTGCTCACCCCTGGCTGCCCTGGACCCTCGGTGCCGGCCTTTTCGTCTGGCTGCTGACCCGCTGGCTGCAGCGCGGCCAATCCGCCCCGGCGTTGCCACGTGCGGCCTGGGCCGCCCCTGCAGTACTGCTCGCCGCGCACTGGGGCAGCGAGCACCTGATACCTTCCGACGCCGACCAGTGGCGTCAGTACAATCTCTCCCATCAACTGCTCTCGGCAGGCACCAGCGACCTGCAACTCAAGGCACAGGCCTGGCTGGGCCACGACCTGACGGTCACACCGCTGCCCAGCGCCGGCCTGACCCAGGCCGACCTCGACGGCCGCAGGCTATTCGAAGCCCCCGGCAGCGCACGCAACCTGCTGGTCATTACCCTCGAAGGGATCCCCGGCGCCTATGTGCGCGCCAACCGGCAAGCCCTGCACAGCCGTTTCGATGACGACCTGATGCCCAACCTCAGCCGCTGGGCCGAACGCGGCATGAACACCCCCGATTATGTCCTGCACACCCATCAGACCATTCGTGGCCTGTACGCCATGCTCTGCGGCGATTACGACAAGCTCGCCAACGGCACGCCCAAGGGTGTCGAGCTGCTGACCCAGGACCTGCGCAACCAGGCCTGCCTGCCCGCACAACTGCGCCAGGCCGGCTTCAGCACCCACTACCTGCAGGGCGCCGGCCTGCGCTTCATGGCCAAGGACCGAATCATGCCGCACATCGGCTTCGACTCGGTGCACGGCCTTGAGTGGTTCCGCAACGACAACTACCTCGAGTTCCCCTGGGGCAAGGACGACAAGGCCTTCTTCGAGGGCGCGCTGGGCTATGTCGGTGAGCTGCGCAAACAGCGCCAGCCGTGGATGCTGACCCTGCTCACGGTCGGCACCCACCAGCCCTACTCCGCACCAGACGATTACCTGCAACGCTACGACAGCGCCAAACAGGCGGCGGTCGCCTACCTGGACGACGCCCTGGGCGCGTTCCTCGATGCCCTGGAGCGCCAGGGCGTGCTCAAGGACACCTTGGTGGTCATCACTTCGGACGAGTCCCACGGCATCGACGGTGTGCGCCTGGCCTCGTCCTGGGGCTTCAACCTCACCCTCGCGCCCGAACAGGCACAGTTGCCGAAGATCAAGCCCGGCACCTACGGCCATGTCGACCTTGCCACTTCGCTGCTCGACTACTTCGCGCTGCCGATTCCCGCCGCCCTGGCCGGTCGCTCGCTGTACCGCGACTACGACAGCGGCCGGGAAATGATCTCTTTCACCAACGGCATGCTGCGCTACCACGATGGCCGCGGCACCTTCAGCGAATGCGACTTCCAGCAACGCTGCCGACGCTACGCAAGCGAGGGATTCATCGCCGACCAGGCGCAGTTCCTCGGCCGCGGCGAAGCCCCACTGGGGCGCCAGATCACAGCGCTGGCCGGCGTGCTGGACGGGTCGTTGCTGCAAACCCCGTTGAACCTGCGCTACCAGTTCGGCGGGCCGTCGGCCATTCCTCTGCACAAGCGCATTCGTGACGACTGGGCCGACAATCTGATCGGCGCGCAGTACCTGGAAATGCCCCAAGGCTCGCACACCCGCGTGCGGGTCAAGGTGCGCTCGCTCGACCCTGCCCACCGGGCGCACATCCAGCTCAAGGCCAAGCAGCAGGAACAGGACGTACCGCTGGGGTTGCCCGAGGAGATCCTGGTCACGGCCGACCAGCCGATGGAGCTGGAGTTCGGCTTCGACAACCCCATCGAGCGCAAGGCGTTCTCCTTCCACCTGCTCGGCTATGGCGGGGGTGAAGTGGAAGTCAGCGATTTCAGCGTGATCACCGCCCTGCCGGGAGAAGAGGACGTGATCGAGGAAATACAGGACGACGGCCACATCGCGCAGTCGAGTTGAATCAAAAGTGGGCGTGATCCGTGCCAGGCATCGCGGTGTCTTTTTCGCGGGCAAGTCGGAGCGCCGAACCGCCGCTCCTGAAGGATTCAGCGGATCTGATGCTTGTGCAGCAAGCGGTAGAAGGTCGGTCGGGAAACCCCCAGCACCTTCGCCGCGATGCTCATGTTGTCACTGTGGCGGTTGAGCACATCGCACAGCGCCTGGCGTTCAGCCCGGTGCTTGTAGTCCTCCAGCGTCCCTAGCGGCGCCTCGGCTTCCTCCAGCACCTGCAACCCCAGGTCCTGCGCCTCGATCTGCCGTCCCTCGGCCAGCACCAGTCCGCGACGTACACGGTTGGCCAGTTCGCGTACGTTGCCCGGCCACTCGTGGCGCCCCATGGCCGCCAGGGCATTGTCGCTGAACGAACGCGGCCGTCGCCCGGTTTCCAGGCTGTAGAAATGCGAGAAATGGCTGGCCAGCATCGACAGGTCACCGTGGCGGTCGCGCAGAGGCGCAGTCACCACTTGCAGAACATTGAGCCGGTAGTACAGGTCTTCACGAAACCTGCCACGCTCGATCGCCTGCTCCAGGTCCACGTGGGTCGCCGCCAGCACCCGCGCATCCACCGGAATCGGCTGGCTACCGCCGACGCGCTCGATGTGCTTTTCCTGCAGAAAACGCAGCAGATTGGCCTGCAACTCCAGAGGCAGGTCGCCAATCTCGTCGAGGAACAGCGTACCGCCGTGCGCCGCCTCGATACGCCCGACCTTGCGTTGATGCGCGCCGGTAAAAGCGCCTTTCTCGTGGCCAAACAGCTCGGACTGGATCAGATGTTCGGGGATGGCCCCGCAATTGATCGCAATGAAGGGCTTGTCATGCCGCTGCGACTGACGATGCAGCGTACGCGCCACCAGCTCCTTGCCGGTGCCGCTCTCGCCACGGATCAGTACGGGCGACTCGGTCGGCGCCAGCTTGCCGAGCAGCTTGCGTAACTCGCGGATGGGTCGGCTCTCGCCGAGCAGTTCGTGCTCGGGCTCATCGACCCGCACTGCCCCCTTGCCACGCAGGCGCGCCATGCCGAACGCCCGCCCGAGGGTGACCTGCACCCGGGAAACATCGAATGGCAGGGTATGGAAGTCAAAAAACCACTCACAGACGAAATCGCCGACGTTCTGCATGCGCAACTCTTCGGCGCTGAGCACGGCGATCCATTCGGTATTGCTGCGCTTGATCAGATCCTTGACGGCATCCTGGTGACGCAGGTGCGAGGCCTGCAATCGCAACAGGCCGACGTCACAAGGATGTTCGAGCGCAGCACCCAGGGTGCAACTGCGCACATCCCAACCGGCGCCCCGCAGGCCCGGCAGTAGACGGTGGCAATCGTCGCAGGGGTCGACAATCAGCAGACGGCGTTGGGATGCAGGTTCAAGCATGACCTATCCTTGGCGCCAATTTTCAGTTTTTTAATTAGAAACAGTAAGTTGCGGCGCCCGAATTAACAGTAGCAACGAACCTGACGGTGCCCACTACCGTTTGTCTGCCAAATGCCGTCACACAAAGCGAACCTGGAATTTTTGCCAATAACCGGCGTCACAGGCGGCACATACAACGGATAACTTTTACCGTTATAAAAAAATTTTCGACTGCCATGTGACTTCACCCACGACCCGGAGCATCAGTACCAATAACCCCGCGCTGCAATCGTTCATTTCTTTACCCGCGCGGACACACATTTGCTGTTTGGGACTACAAGAGAGACCGAACCATGAATGCCCCGCTCCGTGTCAACGAAGCACTGCTGATCGCCGACCACGCCTTCGAACCCTTCCAGTGCGTTGCCTGGGATGCACCCAACGGTACTGGTGAACTGAGCCTGGCAGTGATCGACCGGACCAGCACCCGCATCGGCAGCAAGCAGGTATCCTCGCGCATCTATTCGGACCCTGCACAATGGGCCAGCCTGATCGAGGAAGTCCGCGCCGAGCTGTTCGAAAAAGGCTACGACCTGCAACCCTGGTCCATGCCCAAGGCATAACTTGCCGACGCACAGGTGCGCGTCTTGTCGCGCACTTGTGCAACTTTCCCCCTGCCGCTTCGGCAACTTTCAGTTTGTGCGACTTATTGTCGCGCGCCCACTTTATTCAACAACGTTGAACTGCTCGACATGCTGGTAATCCGCCTGCAGTTGCGCAGCGAGTTGCCGTGCCCGCCCCAGGCGCACCGGCGCCGTCTCGATATCGACCAGCACGCAGGCACAGGGCATCGGCTGCACAGGCTTCCAGCGTTGCAGGCGCCCGTCGGTCAGCACCAGGCAGCGCTGGACCTCCCCGGGGTGCGCTTTGCCACGGCGCAGCAACCACTGGCGCGCCTCTTCCAGGGCCGCGAGCAACGGCGTGCCGCCTCCTGCCCCGAGCGCACGCAGCCAGGGCTGAAGCGCAGCCGACGCCTTCAGGCCATGACGCTGCCACTGTGGTGTGCTGCCGCTGGCGGTCAGCAACGCCAGGCGCGCACGCTGGCGGTAGGCCTGGTCGAAGAAGGTCTCCAGCAGCCCCTTGGCTTGCGCAAGGGATTGGTGGCGGCGGGTTGACGCCGACGCATCGACGATCACCAACCACAGTTCCGGCGCTTGCCCACGGCGTTGCTGCCAGCACAGGTCCTCGACACGGCGAGGCCGCCCCTTGAGCAGGGTCGGCAGCCAGGCGACCCGACCATCAGCGGCTGCACGGGCGCGTCCACGGCTGGCACCTGTCAGTTTTCCGGCACGGGGCCTGGCATCCGCCGCTGAACCACTTCGTGCGCGGATGCTCAGGGCTTTTTTGCCCAGTTCGGCACCTCACGCCGGGCACCTGCGCTCACCGGTTGTGCCTCCATTGCCCCCCAGTCACCTTGTCCACTCGGGTCTTGCGACTGCTGGCCGCCCTGAGGTGGCGTGTTCGAGCCAGTGGGCGGCTCTGCGCTACGGCGGCGATGGCGCAAGGCAAATTCGGCCACAGCCTCTACATCTTCCTCGCCGATGGCCGCAGCACCGCGCCACGCGGCATGGGCGCGAGCCGCCCGCAACCAGACCAGGTCGGCACGCAGGCCATCGACACCCGCAGCGAAACAACGCTCGGTGATCCAGGCCAGCGCCTGGTCGTCCAGGGCAATGGCCGGCAGGCGCTCACGTGCGTGCTGGCAGCGGTCGCGCAACTGCGCCTGGGCCGTTGCCCACTGCGCGCAGAAGGCCTCGGGGTCGCTGTCGAATGCCAGGCGGCGGCGGATGATCTGCTGACGGTCGTTCGGCTCAGGCGTGCCTTCAAGGGCGATGTTCAAGCCGAAACGGTCGAGCAACTGCGGACGCAGCTCGCCCTCTTCCGGATTCATGGTGCCGATCAGCACGAAACGCGCGGCGTGACGGTGCGAGATACCGTCGCGCTCGACACGGTTGGTGCCGCTGGCCGCCACATCCAGCAGCAGGTCCACCAGCGGGTCGGGCAGCAGGTTGACCTCATCCACATAGAGCACCCCACCGTCCGCCTGGGCCAGCACGCCCGCCGAGAAGCGTGCCTTGCCCTGCCCCAGCGCAGCATCAAGATCCAGAGTACCGACCAGCCGTTCTTCGGTCGCGCCCAGCGGCAGGGTCACGAAGGGGCCTGCGCCGAGCAGATCGGCCAGGCCCCGGGCCAAGGTGCTCTTGGCCATGCCACGCGGACCTTCGATCAGCACACCGCCGATCTTCGGGTCGATGGCGGTCAGGCACAGCGCCAGCTTGAGGTCTTCGGCACCGACCACGGCGGCCAGGGGGAACTGCAGGGGTTCGGTCATTTCAGGCCTCTTCCTCGCCGTCGAGCAACTGCTGCTCGAGGGCCTCGCGGTAATCGCCCGGGGCCTGCCACAGACCGCGCTGCTGGGCTTCCAACAACCGTTCGGTCAGATCGTGCAAGGCGTGCGGGTTATGCTCGCGCATGAATGCTCGGGTCGCCGGATCGAGCACGTAGGCATCGGCCAGCGACTGGTAATGGTGATCGTCGATCAGGTGAGTGGTGGCATCGAAGGCGAACAGGTTGTCGACCGTCGCCGCCAGTTCGAAGGCACCTTTATAGCCGTGACGCTTGACCCCGTCGATCCATTTCGGGTTCAGCGCACGCGCGCGGATCACCCGGTTCAGCTCCTCCTTGAGGGTGCGGATACGCGGGCGATCGACCTGGCTGTGGTCGCCGTGGTAGCTGGCGACCGTGGCGCCGGCCAGGGTTTCGGCAGCTGCGAGCATGCCGCCCTGGAACTGGTAGTAGTCGTTGGAGTCGAGCAGGTCGTGCTCGTGGTTGTCCTGGTTCTGCAACACCGCCTGGACCTGCCCCAGGCGCTGGGCGAACTGGGCCCGTGCCGGCGTGCCTTCATCGGCAGCACCATAGGCATAGCCGCCATGGTTGAGGTAGACCTCGGCCAAGTCGGCGCGCCCCTGCCAGAGGCGTCCGTCGATGGCGTTCTGCACACCCGCGCCATAGGCACCCGGCTTGGCGCCGAACACCCGCCAACCCGCCTGGCGCGAGGCCTGCTCGGCATCGACACCCTGCGCCAGCAGCGCCGCGCGCTCGGCACGCACACGGGCAGCCAGCGGATTGAGGTCGTCCGGCTCATCCAGCGCCGCCACGGCCTGTACCGCCGCGTCGAACAGGCGGATCAGGTTGCCGAAGGCATCGCGGAAGAACCCCGACACGCGCAAGGTTACATCGACCCGCGGGCGATCAAGCAGGCTCAGGGGCAGGATTTCGAAGTCATCGACCCGCTGGCTGCCGGTGGCCCATACCGGCCTCACCCCCATCAGCGCCATGGCCTGGGCGATGTCGTCACCGCCGGTGCGCATGGTCGCCGTACCCCAGACCGACAGCCCGAGCTGACGCAGGTGATCACCATGCTCCTGCAGGTGACGCTCGAGGATCAGGCTGGCCGAGGCAAAGCCCAGGCGCCAGGCGGTGGTGGTGGGCAGGTTGCGCACGTCCACGGTATAGAAGTTGCGTCCGGTGGGCAGCACGTCCAGACGCCCGCGACTGGGTGCGCCGCTGGGGCCTGCCGGCACAAAACGCCCGGCCAGGGCCGCGAGCAGGCCGTCGATCTCGGCGGCGCCACAGGCATCCAGGTTCGGCGCGACTTCGTCGGCGAGTGCCTGCAGCACGGCATGCACCGCCTGCCATTGCGCGGTATCGGGTGCTGCCAGGCGCCCTTCGATCAGGGCCAGGGCGAGCATCTCCAGACGTTCACGGGTATCACCCTGGGTGCGCCACAGCGCAGCATCCAGCGCCTGCAGCAGCTCGGGACGCGGCCCTTGCCAAGCCTGGCCAAGGTCGCAGTCCAGCGGGTCGAACGCCAGTTCCAGAGCACGTGCCAGTGCGCGCAGCAGGCTGGCATTGCCACCGCGGCCGTCACCACGATCGACCCGCAGCAGCGCCAGCAGCGTATCGCTGCGCAGGCGCCCCTGCGGCGACTGACCAAAGACATGCAAGCCATCGCGAATCTGCGACTCTTTCAAGTCGCATAAATAAGTGTCCAGGCGCGGCAGCCAGACAGCCGCGTCGTCCAGTTGCCCTTCGAGCTGCAGGTCACGGTCGATATGGTTGGCCTTGACCAGCTCGAGAATGTCGCGCTGCAGCTCGCGGGCGCGGCGCGGGTCGAGCAGTTGCGCCTCGTAGTATTCGTCGGCCAGCTGCTCCAGATGCCGCAGCGGCCCGTAGGTTTCGGCGCGGGTCAGCGGCGGCATCAGGTGATCGATGATCACCGCCTGGGTGCGGCGCTTGGCCTGGGCACCTTCACCGGGATCGTTGACGATGAACGGGTAGATGTTCGGCAGTGGGCCGAGCAGCGCATCCGGCCAGCACTCGGCGGACAGTCCGACACCCTTGCCGGGCAGCCACTCCAGGTTGCCGTGCTTGCCGACATGGATCAGCGCATCGGCGGCAAAGCCGTTGCGCAACCAGAAATGGAACGCCAGGTAGCCGTGCGGCGGCACCAGGTCCGGGTCGTGATACACCGCGCTCGGGTCTACCTGGTAGCCCCGGGCCGGCTGGATGCCGACGAAGGTCAGGCCGTAGCGCAGCCCGGCGATCATCATCCGGCCGTTGCGGAACATCGGGTCTTGCTCGGGCGAGCCCCAGCGTTCGCGCACCGCCTGCTGGTTGGCCTCGGGCAGGCAGGCGAAGGCCGCCAGGTAGTCGTCCAGGGACAGGCTCTGGGCACAGGGACGCTGGTCGAGGTGGTCCAGGTCGTTGGTCACGCCGCCGAGCAGTTCGTGGATCAGCGCCGTGCCCGTCTGCGGCAGGCCCGCAACCGGGTAGCCCTCGGCCTGCAGGGCATGCAGGATGTTCAGCGCGGCGCCCGGTGTGTCGAGCCCTACGCCATTGCCGATACGCCCGTCGCGGGTCGGATAGTTGGCCAGCACCAGCGCCACACGCTTCTGGGCATTGGGCAGTCGCGCCAGCTCGACCCAGCGCCGCGCCAGTTCGGCGACGAAATCCATGCGTTCGGAATGGGCCTTGTAGCAGACCACATCGGACTGGCTGCGCTCGCTGCGCCAGGCCAGGTCCTTGAAACTGACCGGCCGGGTGATGATGCGCCCGTCCAGCTCCGGCAAGGCGATGTGCATCGCCAGGTCACGCGCGCCCAGGCCCTGCTCGCTGGCTTCCCAGCCGGGCTGGTTGTCCTGGGCGCAGATCGCCTGCAACACCGGCACGTCGCGGCGCAGCGGGCGCAGGTTGGGCCGCTCCGGGCTGGACAAGGCAAAGCCTGTGGTGTTGATCACCACCTCGGCGCCGACCTCGTCGAGCCACGCCTCGACCTGTTCCAGACAGGCCGACTCCTTGAGGCTGGCGACTGCGATCGGCAATGGGTTCAGCCCGGCCGCCTGCAAGCGCTGGCAGAACACATCGATGAACGCGGTGTTGGCGGCCTGCAGGTGCGAGCGGTAGAACAGGATCGGCGCCACCGGATGCTCCGGGTGCCACTCGGGGAACCAGTCTTCAAGCCGCGCACTGGGCTTGCCGGGGTGGTAGACCGTGGTGCGCGGCAGCGGCTGGGGTTCGTCCCAGGCATAGTCGCGCCCCAGCCACTGGCTGGCCAGGCAATTGAACAGGTTGACCGCATTGGCCTTGCCGCCCTGGCGCAGGTAGTGCCAGAGCCGCTCGGCCTGCTCGGTCGGCACCGTGCCCAACTGCGTCAGCTCAGGGTCGGGGCGGTCATCGCCGGGCACCAGGATCAACTGCACGCCACGCGCCGCGAGTTCGACCAACTGTTCTACGCCATAGCGCCAGTAGCCGACACCGCCGTGCAGCGACACCAGGATCACCTTGGCGTGACGCAACACCTCGTCGATGTACAAGTCGACGGAGGCGTGGTTCTGCACTTGCATGGGGTTGGCCAGGCGCAGGCTGGGGAAATCGTCCGGCAACTGCTCGGCGGTTTCGGCGAGCAGTGCCAGGTGAGAGTCGCCGCTGCAGAGAATCACCAGCTCGGCGGGCGTCTGGCCAAGGTCGGCAATGCTGTCGTCCGGCACGAAGCCGCCGGGCTGGGTCCGCAGCAGGTGCATGGATCAGGCGCCCAGGGCCTGGCGCAGGCGCGCTTCCAACTGTGCCGCGTCGAGGTCCTGACCGATCAGCACCAGACGGGTGATGCGCGGCTCGTCGCTGCGCCAGGCGCGGTCGAAGTGCTTGTCGAAGCGCGTGCCCACACCTTGGATCAACAGGCGCATCGGCTTGCCGGGGATCGCGGCAAAACCTTTGGCACGCAGGATGCCGAACTCGGTGACCAGTTGCGTCAGGGCATCGAGCAGCAGGCTTTCGTCCGCTTCAGGCAGGTCGATGGAGATGGAGTCGAAGGCGTCATGATCATGATCGTCATGATCGTCGCCGTCGTGGTGCGAATCGTGGTGGGTGCGACGGCCATCGATATGCACTTCGGACTCGGCCCCTACGCCCAGCAACACATCCAGCGGCAGGCGACCGCTGCTGGCCTCGATCACCTTGACGGCCGGCGGCAGTTCTTCGGCGACTTCGGCGCGGACCTTGGCCAGGCCCTCGGCGTCGATCAGGTCAGCCTTGTTCAGCACCACCAGATCGGCACTGGCCAGCTGGTCGGCGAACAGCTCGTGCAGCGGGGATTCGTGGTCCAGGTTGGGGTCCAGCTTGCGCTGGGCGTCGACCTGGTCCGGGTAGGCGGCGAACGTGCCGGCGGCCACGGCCGGACTGTCGACCACGGTGATCACCGCATCGACGGTGCAGGCATTGCGGATTTCCGGCCACTGGAAGGCTTGCACCAGCGGTTTGGGTAGGGCCAGGCCACTGGTCTCGATGAGAATGTGGTCCAGGTCGCCGCGACGGGCGACCAGCTCACGCATCACCGGGAAGAACTCTTCCTGCACGGTGCAGCACAGGCAGCCGTTGGCCAGCTCATAGACGCGGCCGTTGGCCTCTTCCTCGGTGCAGCCGATGCTGCACTGCTTGAGGATCTCGCCGTCGATACCCAACTCGCCAAACTCGTTGACGATGACCGCGATGCGTCGCCCCTGGGCGTTGTCGAGCATGTGGCGAAGCAAGGTGGTCTTGCCCGAGCCGAGGAAGCCGGTGACGATGGTGACGGGAAGTTTGGCCAGTGTTTTCATGTGGCGATGCCCTTGGCAGCAATGGTGCGGGCATGCGGGACGAAAGCCACGGCCGACCGGCCGGACTCGCTCGCCACCGGATCACCCCGCCCGGTTGAAAGTCGAAAACGTTGCGAGGCAGGTCTCCTGGCTTGCACTGCACGACGTCCAGCCGTCAGGGCGACGCCTTCCCGCGCGTGGGCGCAGTGGCTGTGTCGAACCTGTTCAGTGCTTACAGTTGCGGGGGCAGCCGCGGCTTGTACCGCGTTCCCGTCTTAGCTCCGGCAGCGCCGGAGAACCTCGAAGCGGCAAGGCTACGCAGTGGTGCGCAGGTGGTCAACCGTCTGACGCTGATCGGAGCCTTCAGATGCCATCCCCGGCCAGCAGCTCGGTCAGCACCTGCGCCAGGGCCTTGACCATCACGTCGGCCGTTGGCCGGTGGACGATGACGATCTCGTAGCTGTCCACCTCCGGCAAACCTTGCGCCGCCCCCAGCACCCGGTGCTCGGCGGTGGCCGCGCGCGGCGGCAGCAGGCTCACGCCCATGCCGTCGGCCACCGCGGCCTGGATCCCGGACAAGCTGGAGCTGGTGAAGCTGATTCGCCAACGGCGGCCCATGCCTTCGATGGCATGGATCATGTCTTCGCGGTACAGCCCGCGCGGCGGAAAGGTGACCAAGGGTACCGGGTCAAGCTCGAAGGCCGGCATGCGTACGCTGTCGATCCATTGCAGGCGCTCGGGCCAGCAGGACACGCCCTCGCGGCTGTTGCGCCGCTGCTTGAGCAGCACCAGGTCAAGTTCGCCATTGTCGTAGGCCTGGCTCAGGTCGCGGCACAGACCGCTGGTGACTTCCAGCTTGACCTGCGGGTGCAGGCGGCTGAACGCCGACAGCGCATTGGTGGTTCGCCCGCCGACGAAGTCTTCGGGCACGCCAAGGCGCACGGTCACACCAACCATGGCCCCGGCCAGGGCCTCGAGCATCTGGTCGTTCAGCGCCAGCATGTGCCTGGCATAGCCAAGCAGCGTCTGCCCGGCGTCGGTGGGCAGCACGTCGCGATTGCCACGCACCAGCAGGCGATGGCCGACCATCCCCTCGAGGCGTCGCACCTTCTGGCTGATGGTCGACTGGGTCGAATGCAGGCGCGCTGCAGCCGTGGTGAAGCTGCCGCAATCGGCGACCACGACGATGGCGCGCAACAGGTCGAGGTCGAACAGAGCCCTATTCGGTTTTACGCTGATGGACATGAGGGTATTCGGTTTTCAAATGACGAGCCTGACTTCTAGCATGGCCCTTCACGGCGGGCAACGTTGATGCATTCGGAAATCCACTACCGGTCATCCAGATAATTCGTTTCAGTCGCCGGCAACTTTTTCCCTAGGATGAGGTTTTGCCTCAGGAGCCCCACGCATGCGCCACACCCTCGCCGCCTGCCTGCTGGCCTTCACCTGCCTTGCCGCCCACGCCGAGACCACCTCCATGGATACCCGCCTGCTTTATGCCGCCCAGCGCGGCGATGCACCTGCCATCCGTCGCTTGCTCAAGGAACCGCTGGCGCTCGACAGCCGCGATGGCCAAGGGCGCACGCCCCTGCTGGCGGCGACCCACGGCAACCATATCGACGCGGCCAAAGTGCTGATCGAAGCCGGCGCCGATGTCAACGCCAAGGACAACATCCACGACAGCCCCTACCTGTATGCCGGTGCCCGCGGCCTGAACGAGATCCTGCGCATGACCCTGGCCCACGGCGCCGACCTCGCCAGCACCAACCGCTACGGCGGCACCGCGCTGATCCCCGCGGCCGAGCGTGGTCATGTGGAAACGGTGCAGATACTGATCGACGCGGGCGTGGACGTGAACCACCTCAACCGGTTGCACTGGACCGCCTTGCTGGAGGCAGTGATCCTTGGCGACGGCGGCCCGCGCCATGTGGACATCGTGCGTCGGCTGCTGGCGGCAGGCGCGGACCCGGCGATTGCCGACAAGGACGGCGTGACGGCGCTGGAGCATGCGCGGGCACGCGGGTATGCCGAGATGGTGGCGTTGCTGGAGCGTTGATGAAGCGCTGGCCCGTGCCAAGTGCACCGCGCTGCCTGGCACGGGCTACGCCCGTGTTCGCGGGACAAGCCCGCTCCCACAGGGATTGGGCTGAATAAGGTGTTCGCAAGCCCGCTACTCCACCTCCTCGTACGGCAAGCCCACATAATTCTCGGCAATGTTTACCAGGCCGGCCTCGGACGACAGGAAGTACTCCCGGTCGGCCTCCTGCATCTTCTGGTCCCAGGCATCCTTGTGCTCGCCAAAATCATGCAGCAGCTGGGTCATGAACCAACTGAAACGCTCGCCCTTCCAGACCCGCCGCAGCGCCAGCGGCGAGTAGCGCTCCAGCAGGTCGGTGCGGCCTTCGCGGTAGACCTTGACCAGGATGCGATACAGGTAGTTGACATCCGAGGCTGCCAGGTTCAGGCCCTTGGCCCCGGTCGGTGGCACGATATGCGCCGCATCCCCCACCAGGAACAGGTGCCCGTACTGCATCGGCTCGACCACCAGGCTGCGCAGCGGCGCGATGCTCTTTTCCAGCGCGGGGCCGGTGACCAGGCGCGCGGCGACGTCCTCGGGCAGACGCGCCCTGAGTTCGTCCCAGAAACGCGCATCGGGCCAGTTCTCCACCCGCTCGTCCAGCGGCACCTGCAGGTAGTATCGGCTGCGGGTGGTGGAGCGCTGGCTGCACAACACGAAACCACGATCATGATGCGCATAGATCAGCTCGTGGTTGACCGGCGGGGTATCGGCCAGCAACCCCAGCCAACCAAACGGATAGACCCGCTCGTACTGCTTGAGCACGCCCTGTGGAATGCTCTGGCGCGAAACGCCATGAAAACCGTCGCAACCCGCGATGTAATCGCACTCGACGCGGTGCAACTGGCCGTCCTTCTCGTAGGTCACGTAGGGCCGCTCGTCTTTGAGCCCGTGCGGCTGCACGTTGCTCGCGCCATACACGATCGGCGCCCCGCTCTGCTCGCGGGCCTGCATGAGGTCGCGGGTGACTTCGGTCTGGCCGTACACCATCACCGTCTTGCCGCCGGTCAGGGCCTTGAGGTCCAGGCGCTGGCGGCGCCCTGCCACCAACAGTTCGACACCCTCGTGCACCAGCCCCTCACGGTCCATGCGCGCCGATACCCCGGCCTCGCGCAGCAGGTCAACGGTGCCCTGCTCCAGCACACCGGCGCGGATACGGCCAAGCACGTACTCAGGGGTCTGGCGTTCGAGAATGAGCGTGTCGATGCCCGCCTTGTGCAGCAGTTGACCAAGCAGCAGGCCAGAAGGGCCGGCGCCAATGATTGCAACCTGGGTTTTCATTGTTGTTGTCTCGCCTTGTCGATGCCGTACTGGCGGCAGCCGGCATACGTTATTCGGGTTAGCCCCTGCATTTTTACTGGCGCAAAAAGCTGAAAAGGTGTCATATCCGATGGAAAATCTGCACTTTTCAAAATTCCGTGCGATCAGCGCACAGGTGTCCCGACCATGAAATCCTCCCTTCCCGGCGTACCGCTGTTTCAGCTCTATGGCGAGAACCACGCCTGGCCCGGCACCGATCTGCTGCACTGCGAATCGATCCCCGCACGCAGCCGCCTGCACCACTGGGAGATCAAGCCGCACCAGCATGCCGAACTGTTCCAGTTGCTCTACGTGCAGCGCGGGCACGCGCTGGTGGAAATAGAGGGTCGACGCAGCGAGATCCACGAGGCGGCGATCCAGGTAGTGCCACCGCTGACGGTGCATGGCTTTCGCTTCAGCGCCGACATCCAGGGCCATGTACTGACCTTCGGTACGGCGCTGGTGGCCGACCTCGAGCAACGCCTGGGAGCACCACTGGCGGTGCTGGCATCGGCGGCCTGCTACCCGCTGGGCCGCGACCGCACGCGCCTGCGCGGGCTGATCGACACCTTGCAGCAGGAATACCAGGGCAGCGCACCCGCTCGCGCCGCCATGCTGCAGGCGCTGGTGACCGCCCTGATGGTGTGGATCAGCCGCCGCCAGCAACTGGGCCAGGCACCGCGTAATCGCGACGAGCGCGACCGCCACCTGCTCGGGCACTACCTGCGCCTGGTCGAAGCGCATTACCGCCAGCACCTGTCGGTCGATGAGTTCGCTGCACGCCTGGGCATCACCAGCCTGCAGCTCAACCAGCTGTGCCGCGCGCTGAGCGGGCAGACCGCGCTGCAGGTGATCCACCAGCGCCTGCTGCTTGAAGCGCGGCGCAACCTGACCTACACACGCATGAGCATCGGCCAGTTGTCCGACAGCCTGGGTTTCAGCGATCCCACCTACTTCGCACGCTTCTTCAAGCGCCTCAGCGGCCAGACGCCCAATGCCTACCGACGCAGCGGCACTGCGCAATCACCTTGACGTATACGTCAACCTGCCTTTAGCTTACTCACATTCCACCCCCGAGCCCGAGCATGAGCAGCCAGACCTACAGCATCTCCGACCTGTCCCGCGAGCTGGACATCACCACCCGCGCCATCCGCTTCTACGAGGAGCAGGGTCTGCTGAGCCCCGAGCGTCGCGGCCTGGAGCGCATCTATTCGGCGCGTGACAAGGTGACCCTCAAGCTGATCCTGCGCGGCAAGCGCATCGGCTTCTCGCTGGCCGAATGCCGCGAGCTGATCGAGCTGTACGACCCCAGCGGCGGCAACCTCAAGCAGCTCACCAGCATGCTGGCCAAGATCGCCGAACGCCGCGCGCAACTGGAGCAGCAGATGCTCGATATCCAGCAGATGCACCTGGAGCTGGACACCGCCCAGGAGCGCTGCGAGCAGGCGCTGGCCGCCACCCTGAACAATAACCGCTGATTCGCCACAGGAACCCCGCCATGTCATTGCCCGCACACGTGCGCCTGGTCGAAGTCGGCCCGCGCGACGGCTTGCAGAACGAAGCCCAACCCATCAGCGTCGCCGACAAGGTGCGGCTGGTGGACGACCTCACCGACGCCGGGCTCTCCTACATCGAGGTGGGCAGTTTCGTCTCGCCCAAGTGGGTGCCGCAAATGGCTGGATCGGCCGAGGTGTTTGCCGGTATCCGCCAGCGTGCCGGGGTGACCTACGCAGCCCTGGCGCCGAACTTGCGCGGTTTCGACGATGCACTGGCAGCCGGGGTCAAGGAGGTGGCGGTGTTCGCCGCGGCGTCAGAGGCGTTCTCCCAGCGCAACATCAACTGCTCGATCAGCGAGAGCCTGCAACGCTTCGAACCGATCATGGACGCCGCGCACGAGCACGGTATCCGGGTCCGCGGCTATGTATCCTGCGTGCTCGGCTGCCCTTATGAAGGCAAGGTCAGCGCCGAGCAGGTCGCCCCGGTCGCCCGAGCCCTGCACGACATGGGCTGCTACGAAGTGTCGCTGGGCGACACCATCGGCACCGGCACCGCCGGCGATACCCGACGCCTGTTCGAGGTGGTCTCGGCGCAGGTGCCGCGCGAGCAGCTTGCCGGCCACTTCCACGACACCTACGGCCAGGCCCTGGCCAATGTCTATGCTAGCCTGCTCGAAGGGATCAGCGTGTTCGACAGCTCGGTGGCCGGGCTCGGCGGCTGCCCCTACGCCAAGGGCGCCACAGGCAACATCGCCACCGAAGACGTGCTGTACCTGCTGCAAGGGCTCGGCATCGAGACCGGTATCGACCTGGACAAACTGGTCGCCGCCGGCCAGCGCATCAGCGACGTGCTGGGGCGTGCCAACGGCTCGCGGGTGGCACGGGCCCGCAACGCCCGCTGACGCTCGCCACGGGCGGCGAAGGCCGCCCTGCTTGCCTCGCTCATCGAACTGTGACAATCCCGACCATCAGGATTATGCTCTGCGGGTATGTCCTCCAGTCTCAATATGTGAGCGCCGAATATGAAAATCGATGACATGGACGCCTTCGTGGCCGTCATCCGTTGCCAGTCGACCAACCTTGCCGCCGAAGCGCTGCAACTGACCCAGCCGGCCATCACCCGGCGCGTGCAGAACTTCGAGGAAGACCTCGGCGCCACCTTGCTCGACCGCAACACCAAGCCACTCAAGCCCACGCCCATGGGCCTGCGCGTGTACGAGCAGTGCAAGGCCATCCTGCGTGAAATCGACGCCCTGCGCGAACTGGTGGCCAACGATGGCGCGCCGTCCGGCACCCTGCGCCTGGGCGTGCCGCAGACACTGGGCGACGTGGTGCTGCTCGAGGCCCTGGCGCAGATCCGCCAGGCCTACCCTGAGCTGCGCACCCAGGTCACCAGCGGCTGGGGCAGCAGCCTGATCGCGCGCATGGAAAACGGCGAGCTGGATGCCGCTGCGGCCCTCTTCCCACCGGGCAAGATCTTCCCCGAGGGCATCGCCAGCCATTCCATCACGCGTATGCCGTTGCGGGTGGTCGCGGCCAAGGGCAGCGCCGGCAAGCGCAGCTACAAGTTGCGCGACTGCTATACCCGCGGCTGGGTGCTCAACCCCGATGGTTGCGGCTTTCGCGCCGGGCTGCAGCGCGCATTGAGCGAACAGGGGTTGTCACTGTCGATCAACCTCGAAACCTTCGGCACTGAGTTGCAACTGGGGCTGGTCGCCAACGGCCAGGGCCTGGGCCTGGTGCCCGAACCGCTGTTGCTTGCCAGTCGCCATCGAGACCTGCTGGACATCGTCAACGTCAGCGATTTCAAGCCGCAAGTCGACCTGTGGCTATTCCATCCACGCTACCTGGGCAACCTCCAGGAGCCGGTGGAGCTGTTCGGCGCCGTGGCAGGCACCCGCCTGAACAGCGCAGCGAGCCGACCCGGCTAAATGATCACCTTGCATAAAAACAAAAAAGATAATTCTTAAAACGAATAATTAGCATAGAACCAAAAAGACTTTTACAGCGTTGCGCCAGACGCCTACGGTCCTGTTCACACCGTACTGCTTGCACTGGAGCACCGCATGAGTTCACTGTCCGTCGTACCTCCCAGCCAGGAGGCCGTGCGCCTACGGGTCAGCGCCGAGGAATGGGAGGTGCGGGTCAAGCTCGCCGCCGCCTATCGCCTGGCGGCCCTGTTCCGCTGGACCGATCACATCTACACGCACTTCTCGGCACGGGTTCCCGGCCCGGACGAGCACTTCCTGATCAACGCCTTCGGCCTGCTGTTCGACGAAATCACCGCGTCGAACCTGGTCAAGGTGGATGTCGACGGCACGATCATCGACGACCCGCTGGGCCTGGGCATCAACCAGGCCGGCTACGTCATCCACAGCGCGATCCATCGCGCCCGCCCCGACCTCAAGGCCGTATTGCACACCCACACCCGCGATGGCGCGGCGGTGTCTGCCCAGCGTGACGGCCTGCTGCCGGTCTCCCAGCATGCGTTGGCCTATTACAGCCGCGTGGTGTATCACGACTACGAGGGCGTCGCGCTGGACCTGGATGAACAGCAGCGCCTGGTGGCCAACCTGGGGCAAAGCAATATCCTGATCCTGCGCAATCACGGCTTGCTCACCGGCGGCATCAGCGTCGAGCATGCCTTCCGTGAGCTGCACGGCCTGGAGCGCGCCTGCAACATCCAGATCGCCGCCCAGGCCGGTGGCAACGACCAGCTGCAGTACGCCTCCCCGGCGGCGATTGCCAAGGTGCATGAGCAGTCGAAGCGCTTTTCCGACGGGCTTGGCGAAGGGATCCAGCGGCACTGGGATGCGTTGATCCGGCAACTGGATCGCGAGGGGCGCGATTACCAAAACTGACCACAGCACCTCCTGCGGCAGCGGGCATGCCCGCTGCGCTTACCTCAGCCCTCGCGCCAACGCCACGCAGCGGCGCGCCAGCACATCGGTCGGGTCCACCAGTGCCACCTGTACCCCGTCGATGGGGAAGCCATCGGCCTGGGCCAGAATCAACGGCAATTCGGTACAACCCAGGATCAACACCCGCGCGCCCTGCCCGACCAGTTGCCCGGCGCCTGCCAGCAGGTCATCCCGACACTGCCCTTCGGTAAACCCCGCCTTGACGCCTTCCTCACCATAGATCGCACGCATCACCCGCGCCTGCGCCGCATCGTCCGGCACCAGCAGCGACAGGCCGACGCGTTCGGCCGCCGCGTGATAGACCCCACTCTGCAACGTGCCCGAGGTCGCCAGCAGCCCCACCCGCACCTCACGACCATAGCGGTGCAGAATGAAATCGATGGTCTCGCTCAGCATGTTGACGATCGGCACCGCCAGATGCTCCTGGATCCGCTCGACATAGGCATGCGCGGTGTTGCACGGGATCGCGATGGCATCGGCGCCCTCCTCTTCCAGGCGGCGACAGGTCGCGTACATCGCCACGGTCGGGTCGGCCTCCTGGCGCAGCAGGTTGGCGGTGCGATCGGGAATCTGCGGGTTCTGTTCGACCACCATCCTGATATGGTCCTGGTCACGCCCGGCCGGGGTGTTCTTCACTACCTTGCCCATGAAGTCCACGGTCGCCGCCGGCCCCACGCCACCGACGATCCCCAGCTTGAACGGCGCAAGGCTGGGCAGCGAGTCGGTGGCGCTGGCGAAATCGGCATACACCTGGTTGGCATCGACGCAGTGAATGCCACGGCGCATCAGCTCCGGCACCAGCAACGACAGCTCGGTCATGCCCGGCAGCAACAGCGTCGCGCCCTGGCCCTCGAGCTCCAGGCAAACCTGATGCAGCAGCTCCAGCGCCACCCCATCCAGATGTCCGGCCTTGATGCCTGCAGGCCCGTACACCGCCTCCATCAACGCCGCCTGCTGCACCGGCGAGGGATGGATCAGTTCGTAGTCGTCGGCAAGATGCCGCTCGAACAACCCCGAAGCGCGCACATAGTCCGAAGCCAGCACGCCCAGGCGCGCACCGGGCGGGGCGATGTGCGCCACATGGGCCTTGAGCGCCGCCATCAGGTCGACGATGGCGATCTGCAGCTCGGCGCGCAGTTCGTCGATGAAGGTATGACTGGCGAAGCACGGCACCAGCACGGCGTCGGCACCGCTGTCGGCATAGCCCTGGCAGACCTGGAACACGTAGAGCTTGCGCGAGGTCATGCTCGCGCCCGCGCTGAGCGGCAACGCCAGGTCCTTGAACGGGTGCTGCTCGAACAGCAGGTGGTAGCGGCCCTGTTCGGCCAGCAGGGGCTGGCTCTTGAGCAGCTTGAGGAACAGGTCGCCACCGGCCAGCGAGCCGAGGCCGCCGATGATGCCGAGAGTGCGCGCGTTGGCGGTCTTGCGTGGGCTTTTCATGGGACGGTCCGGATCAGGCGTGGGTGGCAGGTTTCAGCGCAGGTTCGACAGGCGTCGGGGCATCCTCATGGCGCCGTTCGAGGTCGGCGATCACCGCCGTGGCGATGCTGTTGCCCACCACGTTGGTCGCGGTACGGCCCATGTCGAGGAACTGGTCGATCGCCAGGATCAGCAACAGCCCGGCCTCGGGCAGGTGGAACATCGGCAGCGTGGCCGCGACCACCACCACCGAGGCCCGCGCCACCCCGGCCATGCCCTTGCTGGTGACCATCAGGGTCAACAGGATCAGCACTTGCTGGGTGAAGCTCAGCTCGATGTTGTAGGCCTGGGCGATGAACATGATCGCGAAGGCCTGGTACATCATCGAGCCGTCGAGGTTGAAGGAGTAGCCCAGCGGCAGGACGAAGCTCGACACGCGCTTGGGTGCACCGAATTTCTCCAGCGCATCGATGGTCTTGGGGTAGGCCGATTCGCTGCTCGCAGTGGAGAACGCCAGCAGCACCGGCTCGCGGATCAGCTTGCCCAGGGTGAACACCGGGCGCCCGAGGAAACCGTAGCCCACCGCGAACAGCGCCAGCCACAGCAGCAGGATGCCCAGGTAGAACTGGCCGATCAGCTTGCCATAGTCGAACAGCAGGCCGATGCCCTGGGTGGTGACGGCAGCGGCCAGCGCGGCGAAGACGCCGGCCGGAGCGAACATCATCACGTAGTCGGTGATGCGGAACATCACCTTGGCCAGCTCGTCCACCAGCTCGCCGATGCGGGTGTTGCCTCGTTGCTTGACGAACGCCAGCGCCAGCCCGAAGAACAGCGAGAACACCACGATCTGCAGGATCTCGTTGTTGGCCATGGCTTCGGCGATGCTGCGCGGGAACACATGGCTGATGAAGGTCTTGAGGCTGAAGTCCCCGGCGTTGACCGCCACCGAGCTCACTGCCTGGCCCGACTCCACGCTCAGGTTCAGGTGGGCGCCAGGCTGGAACAGGTTCACCAGCAGCATGCCCAGGGCCAGGGAGAACACCGAGGCGCTGACGAACCAGATCATCGAGCGCAGGCCGATGCGCCCCACCGAACCGGAATTGCCCAGGCTGCTGATCCCTGCGACCAGGGTGGCGAACACCAGGGGGGCGATGATCATCTTGATCATGCGCAGGAAGATATCGGTGACCAGGCTGAAGTAACCGGCAATCTGCTTGGCGGCGTCCGCGGAGCCTGCGTAGGTGTTGCACAGCCAGCCGACGACGATGCCGAGCAGGATCGCCACGGCGATGTAACGGGGTAGTTTCTTGTTATTCATCTCGACCTCTGTCTGTCGAATGCGGGAGGGACAGCAACAGGCTACGACGCACGGCCGGGGCAGTTGATGAGGATGCGCGATGGGTTCATGCGTAATTCGCATAGTTGTCGAATGGCGGTGAATTCGCGGCGAAGCGAGGATAAAATCCGGCATTGAACCGCCCCACTAACCTGTAGCAGCGGCGGTTCGCCGCTGCGACTTGTCCCACGATTGGGCGCGCAGCGGCCATAACACCGGACACCGAGTCACATCAGAAAGATCTCGGTTGCCTGGCTTGCGGCCGCTACGCGCCCGATCGCGGGACAAGCCCGCTCCCACAGGATGCGGCTGCAGAGTCTGCGCACCAACCACAGGACCACCACCATGCAGACAAAATGGATCGATGACCTGCTGGCCATCGCCGAAACCAAGAGCTTTTCCCGCGCGGCCGAGATCCGCTGCATCACTCAGTCCGCGCTGTCGCGACGCATTCGCTCGCTGGAGGAATGGGTCGGCGTCGAGCTGGTCGACCGCAGTACCTATCCGGTGCAACTGACCGCCGCCGGCAAGACCTTCTGCGACGAGGGCCGAGACGCGCTGTCGATCTTCCATGACCTGCGCTCGGCGCTGCGCCGCGGCGAGCGCATGCCCGGGCGCTCGATCCAGGTGGTGGCCGGGCACACCCTGTCGATGACCTTCCTGCCCACCTGGTTCGCCGGTTTCCAGCGGCGCTACGGCTACTTCAATGCGCGGGTGCTGGCCGCCAACGTGCAGGAGGCGGTCATCGCTCTGGCCGAAGGCAGCTGCGACCTGATGATCGGCTACAGCCACCCGCGTGCACCGATCATCCTCGACCCCGACAAGTTCGTCGGTCTGCGCCTGGGCAGCGATGCCTTCTTCCCGGTGTCGGCGCCCGACGCAGATGGGCGCCCGCTGTTCGCCCTGCCGGGGGCAGCGGGCAAGCCCCTCCCCTACCTCGCCTACACCTCTACCTCGTTTCTCGGGCGGGTGGTGGATGTGCTGCTGCAGGGCAACGCGCAACCTCACCTCAAGCGCTTCTACGAAGCCGACATGGCCATGCACCTGATGCGCATGGCCCGCGAGGGCTATGGCATCGCCTGGCTGCCGGAGTCGGCGGTCGAGGAGGAACTGGCCAGCGGTCGGCTGGTGCGCGCAGGCGGGGACGAGTGGAGCGCGGAACTGGAAATCTGGTCATTCCGCTCGATCGGCAACAGCAACCCGACCATGCTCGAGCTATGGAAGTCGCTGGAACGCGACCTGCGCTGAAACGCTGCCGGGGCCTTTGCGGCCCCGGCTTCAGGTGTATCGACGGGCGATCAGAACTTCAACTGCCATTGCCCCATCACGGCGTGATTACGCGCATTGCTGCCCAAGTCGCCGTTGTAGCCCAGGCCCACACTCTGCCGTGCACTGAGCCCCAGCTCCAGCCCGGCCTCGACGACCAGGCTGTCACGGTCCAGCGCACTGCCCTGGACGCTGAACGCATCGCCGCCGGCCAGGAACGCCTGGCGCGTGCGGGTGTCGAGGTTGCCATAGGTGTGGCGCCAGCCCAGGCTGGCGCGGGGCGTCAGGCTCATGCCGTTGTCCAGTTGCCCCAGGTGTGCGATGCGCACGCCGAAGGTACTGGTGACATTGTCCTGCGTGTCGGCATCCACCGCCAACGCAGCATCGCCGCCCTTCTCGCGGTAGCTGTCGCGGTGATAGCGCTGGTAGCCCAGGTTGGCGAAAGGCTCGGCACTCAGGCGCCCACTGCCCAGAGCATAACCCAGCTCGGCGAAGGCCTGCTGGCTGTCGGCATCGTAGTTGCCCTTCAGCCGCTCATCGAAGCCATCGAAGGCCACGCTGCGCTTGCTGTCGCCGTCATGGCTGCTGTACGCCGCACCCAGGCGCAGGGCCAGCGGGCCACTCTGGCGTTGGGCGTAGAGGCCGGCATGCCAGCTGCGCACCTTGCCGTCCAGGCCGCTGGCGTCCAGGCGGGTGCGCGAGTAGCCGCCCAGCACGCCCAGGCGCCAGTCGCTGCCCACCGCCCAGTCCAGGCCCATCACCGCGCCGCCGGTGCGCTGTTCCAGGCTGCTGGCGCCGTGGCTGCCATCGACCTTGCCGTAGCTGCCCAGCGCCTGGCCCCACACTCGCCCCTGGGCGTTCGGGTCGTTGAGGTTGCGCACGCCCTGGGGCAAGCCGGTGGCAGCGAGCACCGGGGTGTCCTGCTGATCCAGGCCCACCAGCAACCCGGCATTGCTGCCCATCGACTGCAAGGCGCCGAGCATGGTGCTGCCCACCTGGGCGCTACCGGCCAGGGTGGCCGCAGCGAGGTTGGCGGTGTTGCTGCCCGACAGTTGCTCGATGGCATTGCCCGCGCTGGCGTTCGAGGTATTGAGCAGCGCACTGTACAGCGCACTGCCGCTGCCCAGGCTGGCCAGGCTGCGCGCCGCAGCGCCAGCGTTGGCGCTGCGGGCGAACTGGTCGAAGGCGACGTCGTTGCGGGTGTAGGTCAGGCCTACCGACTGGCTGCTGTAGCTCAGTTTCGGGGTGAGGAAGGCGTAGTCGCTGGTGACCTGGCCAAAGGTGCCGTTGATCGCACCGGCGTTGAGCACGGTGTACTGGCTTTGCCAGGGGTACTGGCCAGGCGTCGGCTGGATGCGCAGGGTGGCACCGCCCAGATTGGCGGTACCGGTGACGGTGATCGGCGCGCTGCTGCCGTCGGCGTTGACGCCATAGACCAGGCTGGCGCCCGAATCGAACTTCAGGTCGCCCTTGACCGTGGCCACGCCCAGCCCGGTGTTGGTCAGCATCGTGCCCCTGACGTCGAGACCACCGACCACACCACCGCCCGCGTAGGTCGCCCCCCGGTCTACCCGCAAACTGCCGAGCACGCTGCCCTGGTTGACCAGCGCGGCGCCCCGGGTGATCTCGCCACCCTGGCTGAAATCGTTGACGCTGCTCAGCGTCCAGGTGCCCCCGGAGACCAGCAGCTTCTCGAAGTTGGCGCTGTTGCCGAACTGGCCGCTGCCCTCGAGCTGCAGCGTATCGACGCCATCGCCTGCATCCACCAGGCCATTGAACACCCCACCGGTACGCACGATCAGGCGGTCGTCGCCGCCGCCCATGCTCAATGCCAGGCCGTTGCCGCCGCTGATGGTGCCGCTGTTGATCACGGTGTCATCGAAGTTGCCGACCAGCTTGATGCCGAAGCCACGCTCGCCACGAATGATGCCGGCGTTGTCGATGGTGGTGGCGCCGACGCCCGAACCTTCGGCACCGTCGTCCACCAAAATGCCGTTGTCGACGCTGCGGATCAGGCCGGTGCTGGTGTTGGTGACCGTACCGCCACCCATGGCGATGCCTTCGCTGCCGTTGGGCCGCCCGCCGCTGTCCACGCCCTTGGCGCCCAGGCCCTGGATGGTGCCGGCGTTGTAGACGTGGCCGATGAAGTCGATATCGACGCCGTCGCCATCGCCATTGATCTTGCCATCGGCGATGGCACCGGTGATGGTGCCCCAGTTGTACACGGTGCCGGTGCCGTCGGAGCCGAAGCCCGAGCCGTTGCGCCCGGTGACGCTGGCACCGGCATAGTTGTAGAGGGTGGCGTCGGTCTTGAGGTCGATGCCGTGACGGTCGGCACTGATGCTGCCGTAGTTGTACACGGTGACGCCGGTCGAAGTACCGATCTTGATGCCGTCGTATTTCTGGTCCAGGCCCTTGGCATCCTGGGGCGCGGTGTCGGTATAGATACGCCCGTAGTTGGTGATGGTGGCGTTGGAGCCGGTCTTGATCGCGTCGTTGCCCACGGCGTGGATCACGCCGCTCGCCTCGTTCACCAGGGTGGTGCTGAAACCTGGGTTGTTGAGGGCCTCCAGATCGATGGCCTGGCCATCGGTAATGGATTCGATGGTCCCGGCGTTGCTGATCTTGAGGCTGCCGCCCGCGCTGGGGTTGGTCTGGAAACGGATACCGTCGTTGGTACCCTGGATCAACGCCCCGGCGCGGTTGGTGATGACGAAGAAGCTCTGGTCGGTGCCGCCATCCTTGGTGTCGATACCACGGGCCACAGTGGAGCGAATGATCCCGGCATTGTCGACGCTGACCGTAGTGCCACTGGTCTGCTTGGGCAGGATCACCCCGTCGTCGGCACCCGAGACGATGCTGCCGGTCGGCGTCACCTTGAGCGTGTCGCCCTTCTTGAGTTCCAGCGTGCTGGTACTGGCATTGCCAACCTGGTAATCGGTGGCGTTGGCGGCCAGGGCAGCACTGGCCAGGGCGACACACAGGGCCAGACGGTGCGGCGTGAAATGCATGTTGGGGCGACCATTGTGATTGTTGATGGCCGGCCAATATGGCTATCAGATATTACCGTTTGATTGACAACCTGCGCCGACCGCCTTCAACCAGCGCCCCACTTCGGCATAAATCCCCTCCACGGCCTCGACCATCCCCTGCATCCGCAGGAAATCGTGGGTCAGTGCCTCTTCCACCCGCCACTGCAGCGGCACACCGGCCTTTTCCAGGGCGTGCGCCCAGGCAACACCTTCATCGAGCAACGGATCATGCCCGGCCAGGGCCATCCAGGTGGGCGCCAGCCCTTCGAGCGCCGTCAGGTGCAACGGCGACACCCGCCAATCGAGGCGCTGCGATGCGTCACGCACGTAGTGCCGGTAGAACCATTCCAGGGTTTCGCTCTCGAGCAGGTAACCCTCGGCAAATTTCCCATGGGACGGCCGCTGGCAACTGATATCGGTGACCGGATAAAACAGCAACTGCGCCAACGGACGCAACGCCGCCTTCTCCGGCTGCTGCGCGGCCACGGCGGCGACGACGATGGCCAGGCTGGCCCCGGCGCTGTCGCCACTGACCACCACCCGGCGGGCATCCAGGCGCTGCGCCTCGCCGTGTTCCTCCAGCCAGCGGGCACTGGCCAGGGCATCGTCCGCAGCCGCCGGGAAGGGTGCTTCCGGCGCCAGGCGGTAGGCTGGCGCGAGGACCGCAAAATCGCTGCACATCGCCAGGCGGCGACATACCGCATCGTGGGAGTCGAGGCTGCCGACCACATAGCCGCCACCGTGAAAATACAACAGCACCGGCTGCAGACCGTCCACCGGCGACTGCCGACGGTACAACCGTGCCGGCAGCGGTTGGCCGTCACCATCCACCATCTGCAGGTGCTCGACCTGCAGGTCATCAGGCGGGCTCGGGTCGAGCACCTGGGAGCTGCGCTCGAATTCGGCACGGGCCTGCTCGACGCTCATCTGGTGCATGGGTTGGCTGGCACCGGTCAGTCGGCCCAGTTCGACCAGTTCGAGAAAACCGGCCAGGTCAGGATGCAGAGACATTGGGAAAATCCTCGGAAGACGCGATACGGGCGCCCGCCGATGCGGCGGACGCCCGAGGTTTCAATGACTGAACGTCGGGGCCAGGCTGTCGCGGATATCCGCCAGTACGCTGGGGTGCTGCAGCAATTCGAAGTGCCCTGCCGCCACCACCGCACTGGCCTGGCACTGCCCGAGCGCCGCTTCGAAACTGGCACGCTCGCGGCTGCCGACGACTTCGCCCCACCAGCAGCGCGCTTCGGCCGCCACCGCAGGCAGGCTGTGCAAGGCCTCACCCAGGGCTTTCAGGCGCATGGCCACGACGAAGGTGTGGGCCAGGTCCTGTGCCTCGATTCGGGCATACACCTCGGAGGTGCTGCCCTGCTCGCGCAGTTGCCCGATCTGCACCGCCAACGCATCGGAGTCCAGTTGCGTCAGCGTTGCGGGGTCGAGCGCCGCTGCGGGCGCATCGCCCAGGGTGACCGCCACGAAACCGTGGAAGTCGTCACGCCAGTCGCCGCCCGCTGCGGCCAGCCCCGGCAGGTAACTGTCCACCAGCCCCAGCAGGCTGACTTCGCGGCCGAGGCGGATCAGCTCGGCGGCCACCAGCACCGCCAACGGCCCACCCAGCGACCAGCCCAACAGCCGCAGCGGCCCTTCGGGCTGCTTGCGCAGCACGACTTGGGCGTAGTCGCCAGCCATTGCCGCCAATGAGCTGTCCTGCCACTCGCGGTCCAGCAGCATGCGGCATTGCAGGCCATAGACCGTGCACTGCCCATCCAGGTGGCGGGCCAGCGGCTCGTAGTCGAACACCGTGCCGAAGCCGGCATGCAGGCAGAACAGCGGCGAGCTGCCGTCGACGATACGGTTGAGCGCCAACAGCGGATCCGGCGCCTGCGGCTTGCGTTCGCTGCCGCACAGTTGGGCGATGGTCGGTTTGCTCATGATGTCGCGCAGCTTCAGGCTCAGGCCCAGCTCAGGTGCCGCGCGGACCTTGCCCAGCACCTTGAGCACGCGCAGCGAGTCGCCGCCCAGTTCGAAGAAGTTGTCGGTGATCCCGACCTGGTCGAGCTCCAGCACCTCCTGCCAGATACGCACCAGCGCCTGTTCCTGCGGCGTACTGGCCGGCACGTGCTCACGCGCCTTGAACTGCGGGTCAGGCAGGGCCTTACGGTCGAGCTTGCCATTGGCGCTCAGCGGCAGCGCGGCGAGCAGGATGATCTGCGCCGGGACCATGTAGTCCGGCAGTTCATCGGCCAGGTGCGCACGCAGGCTTTCGGCCAGGTTGTCACCCGCCTCGGCCACCACGTAGGCGACCAGTTGCTTGCTGCCATTGACCTCCCGCGCGACCACCACGGCATCGCGTACCTCGGCCCGCCCACGCAGGCGCGCCTCGATCTCGCCCAGCTCGATACGGAAACCGCGGACCTTGACCTGGTTGTCGAGGCGGCCGAGGTAGTCGAACACGCCATCGGCGCGACGGCGCACCAGGTCGCCAGTGCGGTACAGACGCCCGCCCGCCTGCGCGAACGGGTCACAGACGAAACGCTCGGCCGTCACGTCCGGACGCTGATGGTAGCCGCGCGCCAGGCCCTCACCGCCGATGTAGAGCTCACCGGCAACCCCGTCCGGCACCGGATTGAGGGCAGCGTCCAGTACATACAAGGTGCGCTCGCCGACCCGGGTGCCGATCGGTGCGTACACCGCCTCGCACGGTTGGTTGGCGGCAACGCGCCAGAGCAGCGGCGTGACCACGGTTTCGGTCGGGCCGTAGCCATTGGTCAGCGCCTGCGGGCGCAGGTTGCGGCGCACCAGGTCGTAGTTGGCCTGGGCCACCGCATCGCCACCGAAGCAGTAGATGCGCACTGCCGGCGGCTCGCGGCCTTCGGCGTACTCGGCCAGTTGTTGCAGGTAGGCCGGCGGGAAGCAGGCGATGTCGATGCGCTCGGCATGCAACGCTTGCCAGGTCTGTTCGGGCGTCCACAGTTCGCCCGGACGGATCACCAGGCAACCGCCATTGCTCAGGGTCGACAGCCAGCGCTCCTGGGCGCCATCGAAGGCGAACGACATGAACAGCAGCTCGCGGGTGCGCGCGTCCATTTCGTAGCGCTCGGCGATCGCCGCGCAATGCATGGCCAGTGGGCCATGGGTGACCGCCACGCCCTTGGGCTTGCCGGTCGAACCCGAGGTGTAGATCAGGTAGGCCAGGTTGTCGGGCGACACCGTCGCGGCGCCACGGGTGATGCCCGCAACGTCGAGGTCAAGGCTGTCGAGGGTCAGCCAGTTCACTCCCTCGCGTTGCGGCAGGCGCGCCTGCACGCTGTGCTCGGTGAGGATCAAGGCAGCGTTGCTGTCCTGGAGGATCCAGTCCAGGCGCTCGCGGGGGTAGTCGATGTCCAGCGGCACATAGGCGCCACCGGCCTTCATCACGGCGTAGAACGCCACCACCATGTCCACCGAGCGCTGCAGGGCCACGCCCACCCGCACTTCCGGGCCGACACCCTGCGCCACCAGCAGCTCGGCCAGGCGGCTGGCCCGCTGTTCGAGTTGGGCGTAGGTCAACTGGCGACCGGCACACACCAGCGCAACCTGCGTCGGGCGCTCGCGGCTGTGGCGGGCGATCTGCTCGCCCAGCAGCGCCGTCGGCGCCTGCCCACCCAGGCGGTTGGCTTCGACCAACTGCCGCTGCCCGGCCTGATCGAGCAGGCCGAGATTGCCAAGCCGAGCCTGCGGCTGGTCGAGCATCGCCTGCAGCAAGGTCTCGAAGCTGGCGAGGATCTGCTCGACGCTGGCCGGCGTGAAACGCCCGACCAGATAGAGGAACTCGATCTTCAGGGTCGCGCCCAGGTGCACCGCGAGGTCCATGGCGTAGTTGGTCACGTCACGCGTGCTCACCTGGCCGAACTGCAACTGTTGGTCCTGGGCCTGGGCGAGGCGCTCGTCCACCGGATAGTTCTCGAACACGATGATGCTGTCGAACAGGCCACCGGCGCCCTGCCCGGCCCAGCGCTGGATATCGGCCAGCGCCGTGTGCTCATGGTCGCGCACCTCCAGGTTCCAGGCCTGCAGGGCCTGCAGCCATTGGTCCAGCGGCTGCTGATCGGACAGGGTCTGGACGATCGGCAAGGTGTTGATGAACAGGCCTAGCATTTCACCCGAACCTGCCAGCTCCGCCGGGCGCCCGGCCACCGTGGCGCCGAAGCAGACGGTCTGCTGCCCGGTATGGCGCTGCAACAGCAGCAGCCAAGCCGCCTGCACCAGCGTGTTGGGGGTCACCCGCAATTGCTGGGCGACCTCGCGCAGGCGTTGGGTGCGTGCGCCATCCCAGTCCAGGTACAGCGCCGCATGGCCTTCAGCCTGCGCATCGGCCGGCAACGGCAGGCTGCTGCTGAGGCTGGTCGGCCCCTCCAGCCCTGCCAGGCGCTCGCGCCAGAAGGCTTCCTGACGCGCTGCCGGCTGCGCGCGCAACCAACCGATATAGTCGCGGAAATGCCCGCGCTTGGTGGGCAACGGATGCCCGGCATAGCACTCGAAGACCTCGCCCATCAGGCGCGAATTGGACCAGCCGTCCATGAGGATATGGTGGCTGGTCCAGATCAGTTGGGTGGTGTCGTCATCCAGGCGCACCACGCTCAGGCGTGCCAGCGGCGCCTCGAGCAGCTCGAAGCCACGTGCACAATCCTCATCGGCCAGCGCCTGCAAGGCGCCTGGCTCGACGGTGCGCTCGCGCCAGTCCAGGCAGCGCGCCGGCAGGCTGCCTTGGCGGTAGACCACCTGCAGCGGCTCGGCCAGGTGGCTGGCGGTCCAGAAACCGGTGCGCAGGATCTCGTGGCGCGCCACCACCTGCGCCCAGGCGGCGATGAACGCCTCGGCGTCGAGGCCCTTGACCTCGATGCTGGTCTGGTTGATGTACAGGTTGGCCGCCGATTCCTGGGTGTGGAACAGCATGCCCAGCTGGGTCGGCGATAGCGGGTAGATGTCCTCGACCTGCTCCAGCAGGCCGGGGAAGCGCTCGAGCTGGGCCTGATCGAGCCCGCACAGCGGGAAATCCGAAGGCGTCGCGCCGCGCACCGGCAGTTCCACGCAGTGACGCACCAACGCGCCGAGCTGTTCGATGTAACGCTCGGCCAGGGCCTGGATCTCGTCGGGGGCGAACTGCGCCCGGCTGAAGATCCAGTTCAGGCTCAGCTCGCCGCCATACAGCTGGCCATTGACCGTCAGCCAGTTGCCCAGCGGTGCATCCTCGCCCTGCTCCGCCCCGGCAGACTCGTTTGCCGGGGTGAACAGCGCACCATCGTCCACGGCGAAACTGCCGTCGAACTGGCCCAGGTAGTTGAAGGTCACCCGCGGCTGCGGCAACGCCGCGAGCAGCGCACGCACCTGCGGCTCGCCGTAGTAACGCAGCGCCCCGAAACCGACGCCGCGATGCGGAATGGCGCGCAGTTGCTCCTTGACCTGCTTGATCGAGGCTCCCAGCTCGGCAGCCGGCGTCAGGCACACGCTGAACATCGAACTGAACCAACCGACCGTACGGGTCAGGTCGATGTCGTCGAACAAGGCTTCGCGCCCGTGCCCTTCCAGTTGCACCAGGGCGTGCTCGTCACCGGTCCAGGCCACCAGGGTGCGCGCCAGGGCCGTCATCAACAGGTCGTTGATCTGGGTGCGATAGGCCGCAGGCGCCTGCTGCAGCAATTGCCGGGTCAAGGCCGCGTCCAGGCGCACCTGCACCGTGCCGGCGTCGCGATTGAGCAGAGGTTGCGTCGGCGCGGCTACAGGCCAGTGCACCTGCACCTCGCGCAGACGCTCCCAGTACGCAAGCTCCGCCTGGCCCTGCTCGCTGTGCGCATAGCTTTCCAGGCGCTCGGCCCAGGCCTTGACCGAGCTGGTGCGTGGCCCAAGGTCCGGTGCCTGGCCAGCCAGGCTCTGCTGGTAGGCGCTTTGCAGGTCGTCGAACAACACCCGCCACGACACGCCATCGACCACCAGGTGGTGGATCACCAGCAACAGGCGCTGGCTGTCGTCGGCAAGGGTGATCAGCACGGCGCGGACCAGCGGGCCGTCGGCCAGGTCGAGGCTACGCTGCACCCGCTCACCCAGGGCTTGCAGGGCATCGGGCTGTACCCCCTCGACCCGCTCCAGCAACGTACCGACCGTGGTCACCTCACGGAACTGTGCCTGCCACTGCCCGTCCACCTCGGTGAAACCCAGGCGCAGCGCATCATGCTGCACCAGCAGCGCCTGCAAGGCGCGCTCCAGGGCATCGGCGTCCAGCGCCAGGGTCGGCTGCAGCAACACCGATTGGTTCCAGTGCGCGCGCTGCGCCAGCGGCAAGGCGAAGAACGCCTGCTGGATCGGCAGCAGCCCCGCCCGGCCGGTCACCGGCCCCTGCTCGGCCTCCTGGCCCCCGGCCTCGATGCGCACCGCACCGGCCAGGCCCTGGATGGTCTGGTGGCGGAACAGGTCCTTGGGCGTGAAGCGGATACCGGCCTGCCGCGCGCGGCTGACCACCTGGATGGAGATGATCGAGTCGCCACCCAGTTCGAAGAAGTTGTCGTTGACCCCGACCTGCTCCAACTTGAGCACGTCCTGCCAGATCCCGGCGAGGGTCTTTTCCACGGCGCTCTGCGCCGCGACATAGGCCTGTTTCGACTGGCCGACCGCAGGGTGCGGCAGCGCACGACGCTCCAGCTTGCCGTTGGGGCTCAGTGGCAGTTGCTCGAGCAGCAGCAGGTGCACCGGCACCATGTAGTCCGGCAGCACCGCGCCGAGGCGCTCGCGCAAGGTGGCGCGCAAGGCTTCGGCCGCCGCGTCGTCCGCCACTGGCGTGCTCGGCACCAGATAACCGGCCAGTTGCAGGCCACCGGCACCCGGCACCGCCAGCACCACGGCTTCGCGCACTTCGTCCTGCTCCATCAGCCGTGCTTCGATCTCGCCCAGCTCGATGCGCAGCCCGCGAATCTTCACCTGATGGTCGATACGCCCCATGTACTCGATCACCCCGTCGGCGCGGTAGCGCGCCAGGTCGCCGGTGCGGTACAGCCGCTCGCCGTCACCGAAGGGGCTGGCGACGAAGCGTTCGGCAGTCAGCCCAGGGCGGCGGTGATAACCGCGCGCCAGGCCGGTGCCGCCCAGGTACAGCTCGCCCACCACGCCCACCGCCACCGGACCGAGACCGGCATCCAGCACGTAGGTCTGCAAGTTGGCGATCGGCTCGCCGATCGGCACGCTGTCGCGGCCTTCTTCGCGGCAGGTCCAGTGGGTCACGTCGATCGCCGCTTCGGTCGGGCCATACAGGTTGTACAGCCCGGCATTCGGCAGCTTGTCGAACACCTGGCGCTGGGCATCCACCGGCAGCGCCTCGCCGCTGCAAACGATACGGGTCAGGCTGTCGCAGCCCGTCACCGCAGGGTCGGCAACGAAGGCCTGCAGCATCGACGGCACGAAGTGCAGCATGGTGATGCGTTCACGGCGAATCAGCTCGATCAGTTGCGCCGGGTCGCGGTGCAGCCCCGGCGCGGCGACTACCAGGCAAGCGCCGGTCATCAGCGGCCAGAAGAACTCCCACACCGACACGTCGAAACTGAACGGGGTTTTCTGCAACACCCGGTCCCCGGCAGTCAGGCCATAAGCCTGTTGCATCCAGCACAAACGGTTGGTCAAAGCGCGGTGGCGGTTGCCCGCACCCTTGGGCTTGCCGGTGGAGCCGGAGGTGTAGATCACATAGGCCAGGTTCTCGCCCGTGACCTCGATCACCGGCGCGTGCTCGGCATAACCGCTCAGCGGCTGGTCGAGCAGCAGGCACTCCAGGCCCTGCGGCAGCGGCAACTGCTCGCGCAGGTGCGATTGGGTCAGCAGCAGTTCGATGCCGCTGTCCTCGATCATGTAGGCCAAACGCTCGCGCGGATATTCCGGGTCCAGCGGCACATAGGCGCCACCGGCCTTGATCACGGCCAGCAGGGCCACGACCATTTCCACGCTGCGCTCGGCCGCCACGCCCACCAGCACATCCGGGGCCACGCCCGCCGCCTGCAGGCGGTGCGCCCACTGGTTGGCCAGGGCGTCGAGCTGGCGGTAGCTGAGCTGACGCTCGCCGAACACCAGCGCCGTGGCGTCCGGCGTGGCCTCGACCTGACGCTGGATCAGCGCCTGGACGCTGTGCTCCAGCGGGTACTCGACCGCCGTGGCGTTCCAGCGCGCCAGGGTGTCACGCACTTCGTCGGCAGCGATCAACGGCAGGTCGTCCAGCGTGCAGTCGAGGTTGGCGACCATCGCCTGCAGCAGGTTCTGCCAGTGCCGGGCCAGGCGCTGCGCGGTCGCCGGCTCGAATAGGTCCAGGGCGTAGGTGAACTGCGCATCCAGCGCATCGCCCTGCTCCAGAATGTTCAGGGTCAGGTCGAACTGGGCGGTATGGCCCTCGCTCTTGAGGTTTTCGATACGCAGGCCGGACGCCTGGGCGCCGTCACCGCCAGCGCCCAGCGCCGCGCCACCCTGGTGATTGAACATCACCTGGAACAGCGGGCTGTGGCTGAGGGTGCGTTGCGGGCGCAGTGCTTCGACCAGTTGCTCGAACGGCAAGTCCTGGTGCGCCTGCGCGCCCAGGGCATCGGCCTTGACCTGCTGGAGAAACGCCCGCACGGTCGTCTGCCCCGAGATCTCGACGCGCTGCACCAGGGTGTTGACGAAGAAGCCGACCAGTCGCTCGGTCTCCATGCGATTACGGTTGGCCACCGGCACGCCGATGCGCAGGTCGCGCTGGCCACTGTAGCGGTACAGCAAGACCTGATACGACGCCAGCAACAGCATGAACAGGGTGACGCCCTGCGCCTGCGCCACACTGCGCAGTTCACGGCACAGCTGCGCCTCGAGCTTCACCTCCAGGCTTGCGCCGCGCAGGCTCTGCTCCGCAGGGCGCGGATGGTCGAACGGCAGCTCGAGCACCGGATGCTCGCTACCCAGGCGTTCGGTCCAGTAAGCCAACTGACGCTCCTGCTCACCGGCCTCCATCCACTGACGCTGCCACAAGGCGTAGTCGGCGTACTGCACCGCCAGCGCCGGCAGTTGCACGGTCCGCCCTTCGCACGCGGCGGCGTACAGCTGGACCAGCTCGTCGATCATCACCTGCATCGACCAGCCATCGGTGACGATGTGGTGTTGGGTGAGCACCAGCACATGCTCCTGCTCGCCGAGCCGCAACAGCTTGACCCGCAACAGCGGGCCGGCCTGCAGGTCGAAGCGGCGCTGGATCTCCTCCTCGACACACGCCTGCAACTGCGCCTGGCGTCGTTGCGGCGCGTCGTCGAGGGCCAGGGTCTGCTGCTCGATCCCGGCCCAGTTCGGCGCATCGATCACCTGCAGCACCTGCTCGTCATCCTGGACGAAGCGGGTGCGCAAGCTTTCATGACGGGCCACCAGCGCAGCAAAGCTGGCATCGAGCGCAGCGATGTCGAGCGCGCCCTGCAACTTCAGGGCGGCACTGATGTGATAAGCACTGCTCTCGGGGCTCATCTGCCAGAGGAACCACTGCCGCTCCTGGGCATAGGACAGCAGTTGTGGTTCCTCGGGCTGACGCTTGAACACCGGCGCGACGCTGAACAGATTGATGTTCTTGTGCTTGAGCATCACCGCCAAGGCCTTGCGTTCCTTCGGCGACAGCTCGCCCACCCTTTCAATCAACGCTTTCACACCGGTTCCCCTTCACTCAGAAATTAGCTTCTCAAGCTCATCTCCTGTTAAACGTTCCAGGGCCTCCAAGGATTTAGCCAGTTCATCCATCAAAGGATCGTTGCCCACATCCAGTGCTTGCACCGAAGCACTGAACTCGCCCAGGTGCCGCGCGTTGAACAGGGTCTTGAGCGGGACCTCGATGCCCAGGTGCTCGCGAATCCGCACGATCACCTGGGTCGCCAGCAGCGAATGTCCACCGAGGGCGAAGAAGTCATCGTCCAGACCCACCTGCGGTACTTGCAGCACGTCCTTCCAGATCTGCGCCAGTTGTTGTTCGCGCTCGCTGCGCGGTGCCACGTAGCGGGCCTGGGCCAGCTCCGGAGACGGCAGCGCACGACGTTCCAGCTTGCCGTTGGGGCTCAGCGGCAATTGATCGAGCAGCAGCAGGTGCACCGGCACCATGTAGTCCGGCAGCACCGCACCGAGGCGTTCGCGCAAGGTGGCGCGCAAGGCTTCGGCCGCCGCGTCGTCCGCCACTGGCGTGCTTGGCACCAGATAACCGGCCAGTTGCAGGCCACCGGCCCCCGGCACCGCCAGCACCACGGCTTCGCGCACTTCGTCCTGCTCCATCAGCCGTGCTTCGATCTCGCCCAGCTCGATGCGCAGCCCGCGAATCTTCACCTGATGGTCGATACGCCCCATGTACTCGATCACCCCGTCGGCACGGTAGCGCGCCAGGTCGCCGGTGCGGTACAGCCGCTCGCCGTCACCGAAGGGGCTGGCGACGAAGCGTTCGGCAGTCAGCCCCGGACGACGGTGATAACCCCGCGCCAGGCCGGTGCCGCCCAGGTACAGCTCGCCTACCACACCCACCGCCACCGGACCGAGGCCGGCATCCAGCACGTAGGTCTGCAAGTTGGCGATCGGCTCGCCGATCGGCACGCTGTCGCGGCCTTCTTCGCGGCAGGTCCAGTGGGTCACGTCGATGGCCGCTTCGGTCGGGCCATACAGGTTGTACAGCCCGGCATTCGGCAGCTTGTCGAACACCTGGCGCTGGGCATCCACCGGCAGCGCCTCGCCGCTGCAAACGATACGGGTCAGGCTGTCGCAGCCCGCCACCGCCGGGTCGGCGACGAAGGCCTGCAGCATCGACGGCACGAAGTGCAGCGTGGTGATGCGCTCGCGGCGAATCAGCTCGATCAGTTGCGCCGGGTCGCGGTGCAGCCCTGGCGCGGCGACCACCAGGCAAGCGCCGGTCATCAGCGGCCAGAAGAATTCCCACACCGACACGTCGAAACTGAACGGGGTTTTCTGCAACACCCGGTCCCCGGCAGTCAGGCCATAGGCCTGTTGCATCCAGCACAAGCGGTTGGTCAGCGCCCGGTGGCGGTTGCCCGCGCCCTTGGGCTTGCCGGTGGAGCCGGAGGTGTAGATCACGTAGGCGAGGTTCTCGCCAGTGACCTTGATGACCGGCGCCTGCTCGGCATAGCCGGTCAGCGGCTGGTCGAGCAGCAGGCACTCCAGGCCCTGCGGCAGCGGCAACTGCTCGCGCAGGTGCGATTGGGTCAGCAGCAGTTCGATGCCGCTGTCCTCGATCATGTAGGCCAGGCGCTCGCGCGGGTATTCCGGGTCCAGCGGCACATAGGCGCCACCGGCCTTGATCACCGCCAGCAACGCCACGACCATTTCCACGCTGCGCTCGGCCGCCACGCCCACCAGTACATCCGGGCCCACGCCCGCCGCTTGCAGGCGGTGCGCCCACTGGTTGGCCAGGGCGTCGAGCTGGCGGTAGCTGAGCTGACGTTCGCCGAACACCAGCGCCGTGGCCTCCGGCGTGGCCTCGACCTGACGCTGGATCAGCGCCTGGACGCTGTGCTCCAGCGGGTACTCGACTGCGGTGGCGTTCCACGCTTCCAACGGCAAGGCACGCTCATGGGCGTCGAGCATCGACACCTCGCCCAAGGCCCGTGTGGCCGAAACGGCCAGGCCTTCCAGCAGCAGGCCCAGGTGCGCGGCCAGGCGCTCGATGGTCGCCGCCTCGAAGCTGTCGCCGTCGTAGCTGTAGTGCAGCAGCAGGCTCGCCCCCTGGTTGACCGCCAGGGTCAGCGGGTAGCTGGTCTGCTCGTGGTTGCTCACCGCGTCGAAACGCAGCGCCTCGGGCGCAGCCTGCTCCAGCACTTCGGAGACCGGGAAGTTCTCGAACACCAGCAGCGTGTCGAACAGGGCGCCACCGCCCTGCCCGGCCAGGCGCTGGATCTCGTACAACGGCGCATGCTCGAACTCGCGCAGCGCCAGGTTGCGCGCCTGCACGGCCTGCAGGCAGTCGGCCACGGTCTGTTGCGGGGTCGGCGTGGCGACCACTGGCAAGGTGTTGATGAACAGCCCCATCTGCTGCTCCATGCCCGGCAACTCCGCCGGGCGCCCGGCCACCGTCGCGCCGAAACACACGCTCGCCTGGCCGGTGTAGCGCTGCAACAGCAACAGCCAGGCCGCCTGTACCAGGGTGTTGAGGGTGACTTTCTGCTCACGGGCAAAGTTCGCCAGGCGCGCAGTGACGGCCTCGTCCACGGCGATACGGTAGTCGCCATGGGCGGCGCCGGCCGCGCGGGGCTCCTGGCGGATGGCACGGGCCAGGTGGGTAGGCTCGTCGAGCTCCGCCAGTTGCTGGCGCCAGAACGCCTCGCACGCCTCGGCGTCCTGCGCCTGCAACCAGGCGATGTAGTCACGGTAGCGCCCGACAGGCGCGGCGACCGCCTCACCGGCGTAGCGCGCCAGGACTTCGCCGAGCAGCTGCGAATGGCTCCAGCCATCCATCAGGATGTGATGGTGGGTCAACAACAGGTGATGACGGCCCGGCGCCGTGGCGATCAGTTGCACCCGCAGCAGCGGCGCCTGCTCCAGGTCGAAGCCCTGGGCACGCTCGGCCAATGCCAGTGCATCCAGTGCGCCAGCCTGGTCGGCGCGGCCCTGCCAGTCGTGCAGCGCGAACGGCACTTCGACCTGGCGTGCCACCACCTGCAGCGGCTGGCTGAGCCCACCTTGCCAGAGGAAACCGGTACGCAGAATGTCATGGTTGAGCAGCGTAGCCTGCCAGGCATCGCGGAAACGCATCGGCTCCAGCCCGTCGATGTCCACGCGCATCTGGTTGACGTAGTCGCCACTGGCCTGCTCGTAAAGGCTGTGGAACAGCATGCCCTGTTGCATGGGCGACAACGGGTAGAGGTCCTGGACACTCGCCGCCGCCACTGGCAAGGCGTCCAGCTGGGCCTGGGACAAGCGGGCCAGTGGCACGTCCGAAGGGGTCAGGCCGCCCGCCTGCGGTTGGCAGCAGTGCTCGATCAAGGCCAGCAACGCCTGGGTGTAGGCATCGGCCAGGGCCTGGATGGTGTGGTTGTCGAAACGTGCGTCGCTGAAGGTCCAGCCCAGGCTCAACTCGCCATCGAACACCTGGCCGTTGACGCTCAGCGCGTTGGCCAAGGGCGCGTCGGGGTGTTGCTCGGCGCCACGGGCCTCGTCGCAGGGCAGCCAGAACGCCGCCTCGCCGCTGGCGAAGCTGGCATCGAACTGGCCCAGGTAGTTGAAGGTGATCGACGGGGTCGGCAGGCCGGCCAGTCGCTCGCGCACCTGCGGTGCGGCAAGCTGCGACAGCACGCCAAAGCCCAGGCCTTTGTCAGGGACCGCGCGCAATTGCTCCTTGATCTGCTTGAGCGAGTCGCCCAGGCCTGCCGCCGGGGTCAGGCGCAGTGGGAACACACTGGTGAACCAGCCGACGCTGCGGGTCAGGTCGAGGTGCTCGAACAGGTCTTCGCGGCCATGGCCTTCCAGCTGCACCAGCGCATGGGCCTGGCCGGTCCAGGCGCAGACGACCTGGGCCAGGGCGGTCAGCAGCAGGTCATTGACCTGGGTGCGATAGGCTGCCGGTGCATCCTGCAGCAAGCGGCGGGTCTGCTGCTTGTCCAGTCGCGAGTAGAGCGTGCTGCCGTCGCGATTGCGCTGGCCGCCATCGGCACGGTCCCAGGGCAATTCGGCGCTCAGTTCGCGGCCCTGGGCCTGCCAGTACTCCAGTTGTTCCAGCGCATTCGTGCTGGCGTGCTGGCGCAGTTGCTCGACCCAGTCGCGCTGCGAGCTGGTCTTGCCCGGCAGGGCCAGGGGCTTGCCGCTGCTCAGTTGCTCGAAGGCCAGTTGCAGGTCTTCGAACAGGATGCGCCACGACACGCCGTCCACCGCCAGGTGGTGGATCACCAGCAACAGGCGCTGGCTGCCGTCCGGCAGGTCCGCCAGTACGGCGCGCAGCAGCGGGCCATCGCCCAGCGACAGGCTGCGCTGGGCCGATTCGGCCAGGGCTTCCAGTTCGTCGGCAGTGTTCAGGGTGCGTTGCCAGAGCAGCTCAGTCGGCTGCTCGCCGAGCGGACGGTAATGCGCCTGCCAGCCGGTCTCGCTTTCGGTGAAGCTCAGGCGCAGCGCATCGTGGTGCGCGACCAGCGCCTGCAATGCCTGCTCCAGGTAACCCGCGTGCAGCGGCTGGGCCGGCTTGAGCAGCACCGACTGGTTCCAGTGGTGACGCTCGGGGATATCGGTGTCGAAGAACGCTTGCTGGATCGGCAAAAGCGGCATCTCGCCAGTTAGCGGGCCCTGCTCGATCAGTTGCACGCCCTCACCTTCCTGGGCAACGGTCGCCAGCCCTTGAACGGTCTGGTGCTGGAACAGCGCCTTGGGCGTGAAGCGAATACCCGCCTGACGCGCACGGCTGACCACCTGGATCGAGATGATCGAATCGCCGCCCAGTTCGAAGAAGTTGTCGGTCACGCCAATCGGCGAAACCTTCAAGACTTCCTCCCAGATCGCCACCAGGCGTTTTTCCAGCACGCTGCGCGGCGCTACCTGGCGCGTCGGGGCAGTTGCCTGCGGCGTGGGCAGCGCCTTGCGGTCGAGCTTGCCGTTGGGGGTCAGTGGCAGACGTTCGAGGAACAGCCAGTGGGTCGGCACCATGTAGTCCGGCAGGGTCTGTTGCAGGTTGGCTTTCAACACACTGCGCAATTCGCTTTCGTCGGCGCCAAGGTCATTCGCCACCACGTAGGCGACCAGTTGCTGAACGCCATTGAGCTCGACGGCCAGCACCGCCGATTCGCGCAACAGGCCCTGGGCCTGCAAGCGCGCTTCGATTTCACCCAGCTCGATACGCAGGCCGCGTACCTTCACCTGATGGTCCACACGTCCGGCGTACTCCAGCACGCCGTCTTCGCGGTAGCGCGCCAGGTCGCCGGTGCGGTATAGCCGCGAGCCGTCCGCCGCGAACGGGTCCGGCAGGTATTTCTCGGCGGTCAGCCCCGGGCGCAAAAGGTAGCCACGGGTGATGCCCTCGCCCGCCAGGTACAGCTCCGCCGTCGCCCCGACCGGCACCGATTGCAGCTCGCCGTCCAGCAGGTAGCTGGCGGTGTTGTGCAACGGGCGGCCAATGTTGGCCTGGCCACCCGCTTCGCGGCGGGTCCAGGTCGAATAGGTGGTGTCTTCCGAAGGGCCGTAGAGATCGTAGACATGCTGGATGTGCTCCAGCGCGTAGAGCGCCTCCACCACCGACTGCTTCAGCGGCTCACCCGCCAGGTTGACGATGCGCACGCTCGCCGGTATCTGCCCGGCACGCAGCAGCGCGCTGGCCGCCGACGGCACGCTGTTGATCAGGCGCACCCGATCCCGCGCTGCCAGTTCAGGCAGCTCCAGGGCATTGCGCGCCCCCACGATGAAACCGCCCCCCGCCAGGGTCACGAACAGCTCCCACACCGACAGGTCGAAACAGATCGAGGTGCTGGCCAGCACGCCTTGGATGTCCGCCTGGCTGTACACCTGCTGCGACCAGGCCACCAGTGCGGCGACGCTGCGGTGGGCAATGGCCACGCCTTTCGGGCGGCCAGTGGAGCCGGAGGTGTAGATCACGTAGGCCAGGTTATCGGCCACGGCGCGGGCTGGCAGGTCACTGTCGTCGCCGTCCAGATTCAGCTCATCGAGCAGTACGCTCGCGAACGCGCCATCGACCGCCAGTGCATCGAGCACCGCGCGTTCACTGATCAGTACGCGGGCAGCGCTGTCGTCGAGCATGTAGCTGACGCGCTCGGCCGGATAGTCCGGGTCCAGCGGCACATAAGCACCACCGGCCTTGAGCACTGCCAGCAGCGCCACCAGCATCGACATGCCGCGCGGCAAGGCCACGCCGACCCGCACTTCGGCGCCAACACCCAGGCTCACCAGGTGGCGGGCCAGGCGGTTGGCGCGGGCGTTGAGGGTGGCGTAGTCCAGTTGCTCATCGCCCCAGATCGCCGCCAACGCCTGCGGCGTGCGGCGTACCTGGGCTTCGATCAGATGATGGATGCACTGGCTGCGGTCGAAGTCCAGGCCATTGGCGTTCCACTGCCGTTCGATACGGGTCCGTTCACGGCCCTCCAGCAAGGTCAACTGGTGCAACGGTGCCTGAGCGTCGGCACAGAACTGCTCCAGCAGGTGCAGCAGGTGACGCGCCACGCCCTCGACGGCGCTGTCGCGCAACTGCGTGCGGTCGTAGTTGAAATGCAGCGTCAGCTCCCGCCCGGCGGCCACCGCCAGGGTCAGCGGGTAGTTGCTTTGCTCGTGGGCACGTACCGCGCTGAAGCGCAGGCCCTGGTCGCCGCCCTGCTCCAGGGCCTCGGCGATGGGGTAGTTCTCGAACACCAGCAAGGTGTCGAACAGGCCCTGGCTACCCTGCTCGGCCCACCGCTGGATTTCGAACAACGGTGTGTGCTCATGCTCGCGCAGGGCCAGGTTGACGCCCTGGACCGTCTGCAACCACTGCGCCAGCGTTTCCTGTGGATCGGGCGCGGCGATCACCGGCAGGGTATTGATGAACAGACCGATCTGCTGCTCGATGCCCTTGAGCTCGGCCGGGCGACCCGCCACGGTGGCGCCGAAGCACACGCTGCGCTGCCCGGTATAGCGCTGCAACAGCAACAGCCAGGCGGCCTGCACCAGCGTGTTGACGGTCACCTTGTGCTGGCGCGCCAGCACGCCGAGGCGCGTCATGGCCTGGGCATCGAGGCCGGCATGATGATCGGCATAACCGCCCTGCCCGCCAGGCTGCGGCGCAGGCAAGGCACGCGACAGCCAGGTCGGGGCCTGCAGGCCGTCCAGTTGCTGGCGCCAGAACGCCTCGCGGGCCTGCGCCGGCTGCCGCTGCAGCCAGCCGATGTAGTCGCGGTAGTGCCCGGACGGCGCCGCGATGGCCTGGCCGGCATAGCGCTGCAGCACTTCGCCCAGCAATTGCGCGGTGCTCCAGCCGTCCATCAGGATGTGATGGCTGGTGAAGATCAGGTGATGGCTGTTGGCACCGTTGCCCACCAGCAACAGACGCAGCAACGGCGCCTGCTCCAGGTCGAAACCTTGCTCACGGGCTTCGCGTGCCAAGGCATCGAGCCGTGCACTGTCCGGCACCTGACCATCCCAGCGCACCTCGGTGAACGGCACCTGCACCTGACGCTGCACCACCTGCAGCGGCCGGGTCAGCTCGCCCTGCCAGCGCAAGCCGGTGCGCAGGATCGCGTGGGCCTCGATGGTGGCCTGCCAGGCGGCCCGGAAGCGCACCACATCCAAGCCCTGCACATCGGCGCGCATCTGGTTGATGTAGTCACCGCCCGCCTGGTCGTAGAGCGAGTGGAACAACATGCCGTGCTGCATCGGCGACAGCGGGTAGATGTCCTCGACGGTGCTGGCGTCCAGCTGCAGCGCATCCAGGCCGGCCTGGTCCAGCTCGGCCAACGGCACATCGGACGGGGTCAGCCCGGCGTGGCCGGCCTCGGTGCAGTGCTCGACCAGGGCGCTGAGTGCCTCGCGGTAGGCATCGGCCAGGCCCTGCACAGTGGCGACTTCGAGCATCTGCGGACTGAAGGTCCAGCTCAGGCTCAACTGGCCGTCGTACACCTGGCCATTGAGGGTCAGCCAGTTGCCCAGTTGCGCAGCATCGCCCTGCTCGCGGCCACGGGCCTCGCCACTGGGGCGCAGCACTGCCTGTTGCGGGTCGAAGCTGGCGTCGAACTGGCCAAGGTAGTTGAAGGTGATACGCGGCTGCGGCAGCGCCTGCAGCGCCGCACGATCATCGGCGCTGCCAAGGTAACGCAGCACGCCGAAGCCCAGGCCCTTGTCGGGCACCGCGCGCAGTTGCTCCTTGACGCGCTTGATCGCGCTGCCCAGGTCGGCGCAGTGGTCCAGGCGCACCGGGAACAGGCTGGTGAACCAGCCAACGGTACGGGTCAGGTCGATGTCGTCGAACAGCTCCTCGCGGCCATGGCCTTCAAGCTGGACCAAGGCGCTGTCGCTCCCGCACCAGGGCGCCACGACCCGTGCCAGGGCGGTCAGCAGCAGGTCGTTGACCTGAGTGCGATAGGCCGCCGGTGCCTCTTGCAGCAGGCGCCGGGTGGTCTCGGCATCCAGCCGGGTGTGCACGGTGTGGGCCTGGGCATTGGCCAGCGAGCCCTGCGGGTCGTTCACCGGCAAGTCGCGCGGTGCGCCGGCCAGTGCCGTCTGCCAATAGGCCATCTGCCCGCGCATATCGCCCTCGGCCGCAGCCGCCAGGCGCTCGGCCCAGGCTTTGAGCGAGCTGGTCTTGGCCGGCAGCACGCATGGCTGGCCAGCGTCCAGTTGCGTCAGCGACTGTTGCAGGTCATCGAACAGGATGCGCCAGGAAATACCATCGACCACCAGGTGGTGGATGACCAGCAGCAGACGTTGGCTGCCGTCGGCGAGCTGCGCCAGCACCGCGCGCAGCAGCGAACCGTCCTCCAGCGCCAGGCTGCCCTGCGCGCGGTCGGCCAGGGCCTCCAGCGCAGCGTCGTCCTCGGCCTCGACCTGCCACAGCAAGGCCGACTGCTGGTAGAGCGCCTGCATCGCCTCTGGGGTTCGGAAGTAGGCGCCCTGGACGCCGAACGACAGGCGCAGGGCATCGTGGTGGTTCACCAGTTGGCTCAGGGCTGCGGTCAGCGTCTCGACCGACAAGGCGCGGGCGGGCTTGAGCCAGACCGACTGGTTCCAGCGCGCAGGTTCTTCAGGCAACGCGGCGAAAAACGCCTGCTGGGCCGGCAGCAGCGGCAGGCTGCCGTGCACCGGGCCCTGGTCGATGACCAGCCCCTGCCCGCCCATCTCGGCGACCTGGGCCAGGGCGCGGATGGTCTGGTGCTGGAACAATTGTTTGGGGGTGAAGCGAATACCCGCCTGGCGCGCACGGCTGACCAGCTGGATGGAGACGATCGAGTCGCCGCCCAGTTCGAAGAAGTTGTCGGTCACGCCCAGCGCCTGGCACTTGAGCACGTCCTGCCACAGCGCGTGCAGGCGCAGTTCCAGGTCGTTGGCCGGTGCGACCTGCTCGCTGCCCGCGTTGGCTTCAGGCAGCGGCAACGCCTTGCGGTCGAGCTTGCCATTGCTGGTCAACGGGAACGCGTCCAGCAGCAACAGGTGGTTGGGCACCATGTAGGCAGGCAGCTGCCCTTGCAGCGCCTCGCGCAGGGCCACCGCCAATGGCTCGTCCTGGCCCGGCTCGGGCACCACGTAGGCCAGCAACTGCTGCTCACGCGCCAGCACCAGCGCCTGGCGGACACCCGGCAGCGCGACCAGGTGTGCCTCGATCTCGCCCAGCTCGATGCGCAGGCCGCGGATCTTCACCTGATGGTCGATGCGCCCGAGGTAGTCGATCACCCCGTCGTCGGCCTGGCGCACCAGGTCGCCACTGCGGTACAGGCGCGCGCCGGGTCGGCTGGAGAACGGATCGGGGACGAAACGCTCGGCGGTCAGCGCCGGGCGCTGGTGGTAACCGCGCGCCAGGCCTTCGCCACCGATGCACAGCTCGCCGGCGGCGCCCGCCGGACACACCTGCAACGCCTCGCCCAGCACGTAGGCGCTGGCATTATCGATCGGCATGCCCAGCGGCACTACCGCCCCTGACAGCACGGCCGGGACTTCGCACGCGGTGCTGTCGATGGTCGCCTCGGTCGGGCCATAGAGATTGACCAGGCGCCCTTGCCAGCGCTCGCGCAACTGTGCACACAACTGCGCACTCAGGGCCTCGCCGCCGCACAGCACGGTGCGCAGGCTGGCCAATTGCTCAGGGCGCGCATGCGGCAGCATCGCCTGCAACAGCGACGGCGCCGATTGCAGCACGGTGATGCCGTGCGCCTGAACTTGCTCCCACAGTTGCGCCAGCGACTCATCCTGCCCCGGCGCCGCCAGTACCAGGCGCGCGCCGCAGATCAGCGGCAACCAGAACTCCCACACCGACGCATCGAAGCTGATCGCGGTCTTCTGCAGCACGCGGTCCTCGGCCGTCAGCGGCAAGCACTCGCGCATCCACGCCATGTGGTTGCCAAGGCCGGCATGCCGCACCGCCACGCCCTTGGGCTGGCCGGTGGAGCCGGAGGTGTAGATCAGGTAGGCCAGGTGCTCGCCATCCACCGCAACCTGTGGCGCGATGAAATCCCCATCCTGCACCGCGCTCGCAGGCGCGAGCGCCAGCACGTCCAGGCTCTGCGGCAGTGGCAGTTGCGTCAGCAGGGCTGGCTGGGCGAGCAGCAGGCCGATGCCGCTGTCGTCGAACATGTAGGCCAGGCGCTCGGCAGGATAGGCCGGGTCGAACGGCACATAGGCCGCACCGGCCTTGAGCACGGCCAACAGCGCCACCACCAGCTCCAGGCTGCGTTCGGCAGCGATGCCCACTCGCACCTCGGGGCCGACGCCACGGGCGATCAGCTCACGTGCCAGACGATTGGCCCGCGCGTCGAGCTCGGCATAACTGTACTGCTGCCCGGCGCAGACCACGGCGACGGCCTGCGGCGTGCGCTCGGCCTGGGCCTGCACTTGCAGGTGCACCGGGCGGGCATCGGCATGCACCACCTGCGGCCCCTGGGCACGCAAGCGCACCTGCTCGGTTTCGGCGGCGCTCATCAGCGCCAGCTCGGCGCAACGCTGGTCAGGCTCGGCGACGATGGCCGCGAGCAGCGTTTGCCAGTGAGCGACCAGGCGCTGCACGGTGCCGCGCTCGAACAGGTCGGTGGCATAGGTGAAGGCGGCGATCAGCGCGTCGTCGGACTCATGGGTTTCCAGGGTCAGGTCGAACTGCGCGGTGGGGTTGTCCCAGGCCACCCCTTCGACGCGCAGGTCACTGCCAGGTGCAGCCTGGGCCTGGCCGCGCGCCGGGGCACTGCGCTGGTGGTTGAACATGACCTGGAACAGCGGCGCATGGCTGAGGCTGCGTTGCGGTTGCAGGGCTTCGACCAGTTGCTCGAACGGCAGGTCCTGATGCTCCTGGGCGCGCAACGCGGTGTGCTTGACCTGCTCGAGGAAGGCGCGGAACGGCTGCTGCCCGTCGATCTCGGCGCGCAGCACCTGGGTGTTGACGAAGAAGCCGAGCAACCCCTCGGTTTCCGGGCGGTTGCGGTTGGCCACCGGCACCCCGACACGGATGTCGTGCTGACCGCTGTAGCGGTGCAGGAACAGTTGAAAGCTTGCCAGCAACAGCATGAACAGGGTCGCGCCCTGCCCCTGGGCCAGGCTGCGCAGTTGACGGCTGAGGTCGGCATCGAGGCTCACCTCCAGGCGCTCGCCACGCAGGCTCTGCACCGCCGGTCGCGGACGGTCGCCCGGCAGCGCCAGCAGCGGCTGCTCGCCACCCAGTTGCTCACGCCAGTAGTGCAACTGGCGCTCGCGCTCGCCGGCTTCCATCCAGTGCCGCTGCCAGATCGCATAGTCGGCGTACTGGATCGGCAGCGCCGCTGCCACGGGGACCTGCCCCTGGCTGAATGCACCGTAGGCCCGCACCAGTTCGCCGATCATGATCTGGATCGAGGCGCCGTCGGCGATGATGTGGTGCTGGACGATGGCCAGCACATGGTCGTGCTCACCCACCTTCAGCAGGCTGGCACGCACCAGCGCGCCGTCGAACAGGTCGAACACCTGCTGGGTCAGGGCTTCGACCCGGGCCTTGATGCAGGCATCCAGCGCCGCATCGCCCGGGGTGCCGGAAACCAGTTGCTCATGCGCCAGGGGTAGCCCCGCGGGCGGCAGGATACGCTGGCTCAGGCGCCCGTCCTGCTCGGCAAAGCGGGTGCGCAGGCTTTCATGGCGCTGCTCCAGCCAGTCGAGGCTGCGCTGCAGGGCGTCGATGTCCAAGTGGCCGCGCAGACGCAGCACGGTCGCCAGGTTATAGGCGGTGCTGCCAGGGTCCATCTGCCAGAGGAACCATTGACGCTCCTGGGCGTAGGACACCGGCAGCGTGTCGAAGGCTGACTGCACCTGCGGGATCGGCAGGTTGGCCGGGGACACCCCCTCCGCCAGCATCTTCTCCAGGTACAGGCGGCGCTTTTCCAGCGGCAGGGTAATGAAGCGCTGCGCGATTCTCAGGGCTGCTTGGGTTTCCATCAAACTTCCTCCATTTCGTCAAGCAGCCATTCGAGCTTGCTCAATTTCGATTCATCCACCACCTGCCCGCCTGCCTGGCCCAGCGCCTCGGCGAACTGCTCCAGCACCGGCGCCTGGAACACCAACTGCGGCGACAGCTTCAGACCCAGCGCCAGTTGCAGGCGCGAGACCACGCTGACAGCCAGCAACGAATGCCCGCCCAACTCGAAGAAGTGGTCGTGCACCCCAACCTGCTCCAGTTGCAGCACCTGCTGCCAGACCTCGGCGACCTGGCGTTCCAGGTCGGTACGTGGCGCCTGGTAGACCTGGCGTGACGCGCTGGCGTCGACGGCCGGCAAGGCCTTGCGGTCGAGCTTGCCGTTGGGGGTCAACGGCATGCGTTCAAGCACCTGGATATGCGCCGGCACCATGTAGGCCGGTAGCCGCTCGGCCAGGCTCTGGCGCAGCGCCTCGCGCAGGCCATCGCCCGCCTCGGCGGCCTCCAGCGGCACCACGTAGCCCACCAGCTGTGCGCCGCCCGCGCCGTCGCGGGCAATCACCACGGCCTCGCGGACCTGCGGATGGTCCTGCATCAGGGCCTGGATCTCGCCCAGCTCGATGCGGAAGCCGCGGATCTTCACCTGATGATCCAGACGTGCGAGGTACTCCAGGGTGCCATCGGCCAGGTGGCGCACCAGGTCGCCCGTGCGGTACAGCCGCGAGCCATCGTCGGCGAACGGATGTGGCACGAAGCGCTCGGCGCTCAGTGCCGCGCGGCCGTGGTAGCCGCGGGCCAGGCCCTCGCCACCGATCAGCAGCTCACCGGCCACGCCCGGCGCCACCGGTTGCAGATCGGGGCCGACGACGAACAAGGTGGTATTGCCGATGGCCTCGCCCAGCAGCGGTGCCGGCTGTGTGGCATCCAGGCGTCGCCGTGCCGACCAGATGGTGGTCTCGGTGGGGCCATACAGGTTCCACACTTCGCCCCCCAGGGCGAGCATGCGCAGGCTCAGTTCCGGTGCCAGCGCCTCGCCCCCGCAGAGCATGCGGCAACCACGCAGCAGCTCGGCCTGCGGGTTGTCGAGCAGCATGCGCCAGGTCGACGGCGTGGCCTGTACCACGTTCACGGCCTGCTCGCGCACCACCTCCAGCAGTTGCTCGGGATCGCGTGCAGCCTGACGATCCACCAGCACCACACGTGCGCCGCGCACCAGCGGCAGGAAGATTTCCAGGCCGAAGATATCGAACGAGAAGGTGGTCAGCGACAGCACCCGGTCTTGCGCCTGCAACCCTGGCGCTGCCGCCATGCTGTCGAGGAAGTTGCCAAGCCCCCGGTGCGGGACCATCACACCCTTGGGCCGCCCGGTGGAGCCGGAGGTGTAAATGACATAGGCCAGGTGGTCGTCAGCCACCGCTACCTGCGGGTCATGTGCCGCCAGCGCGTCCAGCGCATCCGACTCCGCTGCCAGCAGCATCTGTTGTACGCCCTGAGGCAGGGTGCGCCGTTCGGCCAGGTGGGGCTGGGTCAGCAGCAGGCCGATGCCGCTGTCCTGGATCATGTAGTCCAGGCGCTCTTCAGGGAAGTCCGGGTCCAGTGGCACGTAGGCGCCACCGGCCTTGAGCACGGCCAGCAGTGCGACCAGCATTTCCAGGCCGCGGTCCAGGCACAGCCCCACCAGGCGGTCTGGCCCCACACCCCGGGCGATCAGCCCATGGGCCAGGCGATTGGCGCGCAGGTTGAGCTCGGCATAGCTGATCGATTCAGCGCCATGAACCGCGGCGATAGCCTGGGGCTGGGCCTGAGCCATGGCCTCGAACTGGCGGTGCACTGGCAGCCAGGTCACATCGTGTCCGACCTGGCCGCTCCAGTCGTGCAGCACCTGGCGGCGCAGGGCCGCTGGCAGGCTGTCGACCTCGCCCAGCGGGCGTTCGGCATCTTCGACCAGGGCGTCGAGAATCTGCGCCAGTTGCGCTGCCAGCCCAGCGATCTGCGCCGGGGTGAAGCACTGCGGGTCGAAGCTGTATTGCAGGCTCAGTTGCTCGCCGGCGTTGACCAGCAGGGTCAAGGGGTAGTTGGTCTGTTCGAGGTTGTCGATGGCGCCGAAGCGCAGGCCATCCGGTGCACGCGCCTGCAGCACGTCCGACACCGGGTAATTCTCGAACACCAGCAGGCTGTCGAACAGGGCTTCACCCCCCTGCCCGGCCCAGCGCTGGATGTCGAACAGCGGCGTGTATTCATGCTCGCGCAGACTCAGGTTCTGCGCCTGAAGGCCCTGCAGCAGGCTGGCGACACTGTGCTGGGCGTGCAGGGTCAGCGCCACCGGCAAGGTGTTGATGAACAGACCGACCTGCTGCTCGACCCCCGCCAGCTCCGACGGGCGCCCCGCCACCGTGGCACCGAAGCACACGGTCTGCTGCCCTTGGTGGCGCTGCAACAGCAGCGCCCAGGCCGCTTGGAGCACGGTATTGAGGGTGACTTTCTGCTCGCGGGCAAACGCCGCCAGGCGCGCACTGCGCTGGGCATCGAACACCTGGTCGTGCTGGGCGTGGGCCTGCTCATCGCTGGCAGGCGTGGCGCCACGGAACACTTGGGCCAACAGGGTCGGCTCGTCCAGCTCGGCCAGTTGCGCGCGCCAGAAGTCCTGGTTGCCCTGCTGATCCTGGCGAGCCAGCCAGTCGATGTAGTCGCGGTAGCGTCCGCGTGGCGCCTCCTGTGCCTGGCCGTTGTAGTGCTGCAGCACTTCGGACAGCACCTGCGCGTGGCTCCAGCCATCCATCAGGATGTGGTGATAGGTGTAGATGAAGTGGTGACGGCCTTGGCCCAGGTCCACCAGCAGCAGACGCAACAGCGGCGCACTGGCCAGTTCGAAGCCCTGCTGGCGCTGGGCATCGGCCAGGGCCTGCAAGGCCGGGGCTGGCGCGTCCAGGTCACGCAGGTCATGGACGCTGAAAGGCACCTCGACCTGCTGGCGAACCACCTGTAGCGGCTGGGCCAGATCGCCTTCCCAGACGAAGGCGGTGCGCAGGATGTCGTGGGCCTGCACCGTGGCCTGCCACGCCGCATGGAAGCGCTGCGGGTCGAGGCCATCGATGTCGACACGCATCTGGTTGATGTAGTCGCCGCTGGCCTGCTCATAGAGGCTGTGGAACAGCATGCCTTGCTGCATCGGCGACAGTGGGTAGAGGTCCTGGATCGTCTGCGCCGCCACTGGCAGGGCATCGAGCTGGGCCTGATCGAGCCCGGCCAGGGGGAAATCCGACGGCGTCACGCCGGCGACACCGACCGTGCAGCAATGGCCGACCAAGGCCACTAGCTCACGCTGGTAGTCCTCGGCAAGACGCTGCAGCGTGGCGATATCGAAGCGCTCGCGGCTGAAGGTCCAGCTGATCTGCAAGCGCCCGTCGAACACCTGGCCGTTGAGGTTGAGCCAGTTGTCCAGCGGCGCCTCGGGTGAATGCTCGGCGCCACGGTTCTCCCCGGCAGGCAGCCAGGCAGGCGACTCGTCGGCAAAGCTGGCATCGAGCTGGCCGAGGTAGTTGAAGGTGATGCGCGGGGTCGGCAGCGCACGCAGGGCGTCGCGCACCGAGGCGTCGCCCAGGTGACGCAGCACACCGAAGCCCAGGCCGTTATCGGGGATCGCGCGCAGTTGCTCCTTGATCTGCTTGAGCGAGTCGCCCAGGCCTGCCGCCGGGGTCAGGCGCACCGGGAACACACTGGTGAACCAGCCGACGCTGCGGGTTAGGTCGAGGTGCTCGAACAGGTCTTCGCGGCCATGGCCTTCCAGTTGCACCAGGGCGTGGTCGTGGCCAGTCCAGCGGCAGATCACACGGGCCAGGGCCGTCAGCAACAGGTCGTTGATACGGGTGCGGTAGGCGGCGGGCGCCTGCTGCAACAGTTGGCGGGTCTGCTCGGCATCCAGTGTGCTGTGCACCGTCACGCCGTCGCAGTTGCGATTGGCGCCGTCCAGGCGCTGGCACGGCAGGCTGTCGTGGGCGCCTTCTAGCGTTGCACGCCAGAAGTCCAGCGACTGCTGCAAGCGCGAGCTGTGCGCGGCGCGTTGCAGTTCGCCGACCCAGTCGCGCTGCGAGCTGGTCTTGCCCGGCAGGGCCAGAGGCTTGCCGCTGCTCAGTTGCTCGAAGGCCAGTTGCAGGTCTTCGAACAGGATGCGCCACGACACACCATCCACCGCCAGGTGGTGGATCACCAGCAACAGGCGCTGGCTACCGTCCGGCAGATCGGCCAGCACGGCGCGCAGCAGCGGGCCATCGCCCAGCGACAGGCTGCGCTGGGCCGATTCGGCCAGGGCTTCCAGTTCATCGGCAGTGTTCAGGGTGCGTTGCCAGAGCAGCTCGGTTGGCTGCTCGCCAAGCGGACGGTAATGCGCCTGCCAGCCAGCATCGCTTTCGGTGAAGCTCAGGCGCAGCGCATCGTGGTGCGCGACCAACGCCTGCAACGCTTGCTCCAGGTAACCCGCATGCAGCGGCTGGGCCGGCTTGAGCAGCACCGACTGGTTCCAGTGGTGACGCTCGGGGATATCGGTGTCGAAGAACGCTTGCTGGATCGGCAAAAGCGGCATCTCGCCAGTCAACGCGCCCTGCTCGATCAGTTGCACGCCCTCGCCTTCCTGGGCCACGGTCGCCAGCCCTTGGACGGTCTGGTGCTGGAACAGCGCCTTGGGCGTGAAGCGGATACCCGCCTGACGCGCCCGGCTGACCACCTGGATCGAGATGATCGAATCGCCGCCCAGTTCGAAGAAGTTGTCGGTCACGCCAATCGGCGAAACCTTCAAGACTTCCTCCCAGATCGCCACCAGGCGTTTTTCAAGCACGCTGCGCGGTGCTACCTGGCGCGTCGGGGCACTGGCCTGCGGCGTGGGCAGCGCCTTGCGGTCGAGCTTGCCGTTGGGGGTCAGTGGCAGACGTTCGAGGAACAGCCAGTGGGTGGGCACCATGTAGTCGGGCAAGGTCTGCATGAGCCAGGCCTTGAGCGGCTCGGCATTGTCGTGCAGCGCGGGAGCGACGACATAACCCACCAGCTGGGTGCTCAGCTCGCCCTGATGCGCGATCACTGCCACTTCACGGACGTCGGCATGAGCCTGCAAACGCGCTTCGATCTCACCCAACTCGATACGCAGGCCGCGCACCTTCACCTGATGGTCCACACGTCCGGCGTACTCCAGCACGCCGTCTTCGCGGTAGCGCGCCAGGTCACCGGTGCGGTACAGCCGCGAGCCGTCCGCCGCGAACGGATCAGGCAGGTATTTCTCGGCGGTCAGCCCCGGACGCAGCAGGTAGCCGCGGGTGATGCCCTCGCCCGCCAGGTAAAGCTCCGCCGTCGCCCCGACCGGCACCGATTGCAGTTCGCCGTCCAGCAGGTAGCTGGCGGTGTTGTGCAACGGGCGGCCAATGTTGGCCTGGCCACCCGCTTCGCGGCGGGTCCAGGTCGAATAGGTGGTGTCTTCCGAAGGGCCGTAGAGATCGTAGACATGCTGGATGTGCTCCAGCGCGTAGAGCGCCTCCACCACCGACTGCTTCAGCGGCTCGCCCGCCAGGTTGACGATGCGCACGCCCGCCGGTATCTGCCCGGCACGCAGCAGCGCGCTGGCTGCCGACGGCACGCTGTTGATCAGGCGCACCCGATCCCGCGCTGCCAGCTCCGGCAGCTCCAGGGCATTGCGCGCCCCCACGATGAAACCGCCACCGGCCAGGGTCACGAACAGCTCCCACACCGACAGGTCGAAGCAGATCGAGGTGCTGGCCAGCACGCCTTGGATATCGGCTTGGCTGTACACCTGCTGCGACCAGGCCACCAGCGCGGCGACGTTGCGATGAGCAATGGCTACGCCTTTCGGGCGGCCAGTGGAGCCGGAGGTGTAGATCACGTAGGCCAGGTTGTCGGCCACGGCGCGGTCTGGCAGGTCACTGTCGTCGCCGTCCAGATTCAGCTCATCGAGCAGCACGCTCGCGAACGCGCCATCGACCGCCAGTGCATCGAGCACCGCGCGTTCGCTGATGAGTACGCGGGCAGCGCTGTCGTCGAGCATGTAGCTGACACGCTCGGCCGGGTAGTCCGGGTCCAGCGGCACGTAGGCGCCACCGGCCTTGAGCACTGCCATCAGCGCCACCAGCATCGACATACTGCGCGGCAAGGCCACGCCGACCCGCACTTCGGGGCCGACACCCAGGCTCACCAGGTGGCGGGCCAGGCGGTTGGCGCGGGCATTGAGGGTGGCGTAGTCCAGTTGCTCATCGCCCCAGATCGCCGCCAACGCCTGCGGCGTGCGGCGTACCTGGGCTTCGATCAGGCGATGGATGCACTGGCTGCGGTCGAAGGCCAGGCCGTTGGCATTCCACTGGCGTTCGATGCGCTCGCGCTCGCTGTCCTCGAGCATCGCCAGCTCGCCGACGCGCTGCTCTGGCGCTGCGACGATCGCCTGCAACAGGTTCAGCCAGTGCTGCGACAAGCGCTCGATGGTCTCTGGCAGGAACAGGTCGGTGGCGTAGGTCCAGATCGCCGACCACGCCGTACCCGACTCGAAGGTATTGAGGGTCAGGTCGAACTGCGCGGTGTGGCTGTCCCACGCCAGCGCCTCGACCTGCAGGCCCGGCACCTGCACCATGGACGCCTCGGCGGCACGCTCGCCCTGGTGGTTGAACATCACCTGGAACAGCGGGCTGTGGCTCAGGCTGCGCTCAGGGTGCAGGGCCTCGACCAGTTGCTCGAACGGCAGGTCCTGATGGGCCTGGGCTTCCAGGGCGCTATCACGTATCTGCTCGAGCAGGCGGGTGAAGGCCATGCCCGGCTCGACCTCGGCACGCAGGACCTGGGTGTTGACGAAGAAGCCGATCAGACGCTCGGTCTCCAGGCGGTTGCGGTTGGCCACCGGCACGCCGACGCGGATATCACCCTGGCCACTGTAGCGGTGCAACAGCACCTGGAAGGTGGCCAGCAGAAGCATGAACGGCGTCACCCGCAGCTCACGCGCCCGCTGTTGCAGGCCCTGGGCCAGGTTGTCCGGCAGCGCCAGCGCAAGCTGCGCGCCACGGAACGACTGTTCGGCCGGGCGTGGATGATCGGTAGGCAGTTGCAGGAACTGCTCGCCGGCAAGGCGTTCGGTCCAGTAGCCGAGCTGACGCTCGCGCTCGCCGGCCTCCATCCACTGCCGCTGCCAGATTGCATAGTCGGCGTACTGCAGCGGCAATACCGGCAGCGTGGGCGCTTCGTCCTGGCTGAAGGCGGCGTAGCATTGCACCAGTTCCTCGACCAGTACCTGCATCGACCAACCATCGGAGACGCTGTGATGCTGGGTGACGACCAACACATGGTCGTCCTGCGCCACACGCAGCAGGCGCACACGCAACAGCGGCCCCTGCTCCAGGTCGAACACCTGGGCCACCTCGGCCTGCACCCGTGCGGCCAATTCGGCCTCGGCGACCGTTTCGATCGGCAGCGCCAGCGGTACGGCGGCGTGAATGCGCTGCTGTGCACCCTGCGGCGCCTGGGCGAACGTGGTACGCAGCGACTCGTGACGCGCCAGCAGGCTGTCGAAGCTGCGCTGCAACGCCGGCACATTCAGCGCGCCGCGCAGGCGCAAGGCGCTGGGGATGTTGTAGGCGCTGCTGCTCGGGTCGAGTTGCCAGAGGAACCACTGGCGTTCCTGGGCGTAGGACAGCGGCGCCAGCTCGCCACGCGGTACTGGCAGCAGCGCAGGCTGTGCGGCGTCTGCGGTTGGCGTGAGGCTGGCGACGAACGCCTGCAGGGTGGTCTGTTCGAACAGGGTGCGCAGCGCCACTTGCAGGCCCAGCCCGTGACGCAGGCGCGACACCACCTGGGTGGCCAGCAGCGAATGCCCGCCCAGGGCAAAGAAATCGTCCTGCAGACCGACCCGCTCGACCTCCAGCACCTGCTGCCAGATCTGCGCGACTTGCTGCTCCAGCGCCGTGCGCGGCGCCTGGTAATCCTCCTGGCGCAGGGTCGGGGCCGGCAGCGCCGCGCGGTCGAGCTTGCCGTTGAGGGTCAGCGGCAGGCTGTCCAGGCACAGGATATGCACTGGCAGCATGTATTCCGGCAGGTCGGCCTTGAGGCCGCTGCGCAGGCGCTCAACAAGCGCCGACGCCTCGCCGCTGCCCTGCTGCGCCACCACATAGGCCACCAACTGCGTACCGGCACTGCCGTCGCGAGCCAGCACCACCGCCTCGCGCACGCCCGGCAGTTGCAGCAAGCGGGCCTCGATCTCGCCCAGCTCGATACGGAAACCACGGATTTTCACCTGCTGGTCGATACGCCCGACGTACTCGATCACCCCGTCGTTGCGGTAGCGCGCCAGGTCACCGGTGCGGTACAGGCGCCCGCCATTGCCGAACAGGTCGGGCACGAAGCGCTGAGCGCTGAGGTCGCTGCGGCGATGATAGCCGCGCGCAAGCCCGGCTCCGCCGACATACAGTTCGCCGATGCATCCCGGCGCGACCGGCTCCAGCTGGCCGTCGAGCAGGTACCAGGACAGGTCGTCGATCGGCTCGCCGATCGGGCTGCTGGCTGCCCCTTCGAGATCACGCGGGCTCAGCGGACGGTAGGTGACATGCACGGTGGTTTCGGTGATGCCATACATGTTCACCAGCCGCGGCCCCTGCGCCGCGAAATGCCCGTACCACGGGCGCAGCGCCTGCACCTCCAGGGCCTCGCCGCCAAAGATCACCTGGCGCAGGGCTCCGAGCTCGGCGGCGTCACGCGTGCAGGCCACCTGCATCAGTTGCTTGAACGCCGAAGGGGTCTGGTTCAGTACCGTGACGCCTTCGCGGTGCAGCAGCGCGTGGAAATCCTCGGTGCTGCGGCTGGTCTCGTGCGGCACGATCACCAAGCGCCCGCCATGCATCAGGGCGCCAAAGATCTCCCACACCGAGAAGTCGAAGGCGTAGGAGTGGAACAGGGTCCAGACATCGTCGGCACCGAAGTGGAACCAGCGCTCGGTGGCGGCGAACAGGCGCATGACGTTGTCATGGGGCAGCAGCACGCCCTTGGGCTGGCCGGTGGAACCGGAGGTGTAGATGACATAGGCGAGCTGGCGCGGGTCGCAGGCCAGTTGCGGCGCGCCGGGGTCGGCAAGCGGCTGCGGCGACAGCGGTTCCAGCATCAGCTGGCGCACGTCCTGCGCACCCTGCACACGTGCCGCCAGGTGCGGCTGCACCAGCAGCAGGGCGATGCCGCTGTCGGCCATCATGTAGGCCAGGCGCTGGGCCGGCGCGCTGGGGTCCATGGGCACATAGGCAGCACCTGCCTTGAGCGTGGCGAGAATGGCCACGATCATTTCCAGGCTGCGCTCGACCACCAGGCCGACCCGCACCTCAGGGCCGACACCCTGCGCCAGCAGGCGATGGGCCAGGTGGTTGGCTTGGGCTTCGAGCTGGCCGTAGCTGAGCTGGCGATCATCCAGCGTGACTGCGATGGCCTCGGGACGCAGGCGCGCCTGCTCCTCGATGCGCTGGTGAATGCACTGCTGCACCGGATACTCAGCCGGACGCGGATTCCACTCGGCGATGATGTCCGCGCGCTCCTGCGCAGTGAGCAACGGCACCTGCACCAGGGGCGTATCCGGCGCTGCGATCATCTGCCCGAGCAGTTGCAGCCAGTGCCGCGCCATGCGCTCGACGGTGGCCCGCTCGAACAGGTCGGTGGCGTAGGTGAAGGCTGCCGACAGCTGCTCGCCAGCCTCGGCGGTGTCCAGGGTCAGGTCGAACTGCGCGGTGACCGTGCGCACGTCCAGCCCCTCGATGTGCAAGCCCGGCAGGTTCAGCGCCGAGGCGCCATCGCCGCCGAGGTGGTTGTGCATGACCTGGAACAGCGGGTTGACCCCGGCATTGCGCTCCGGCGCCAGGGCCTCGACCAGTTGCTCGAACGGCAGCGCCTGGTGAGCCTGGGCGCCGAGCACCGCCGTACGCACCTGCTGCAGCAGTTCACGGAAGGTATTCTGCGGGTCGATGCTGACATCCAGCACCTGGGTGTTGATGAAGAAGCCGATCAGCGCCTTGGTATCGGGGTGCTGACGGTTGGCCACCGGCACGCCGACGCGGATCTCTCGCTGGCCGCTGTAGCGGTGCAACAGCAACTGGAAGCTGGCCAGCAGGAGCATGAACGGCGTCATCCCCTGCGACTGGGCCAGGCTGCGCAGGCCTCGCTGCAACTCGCCCGGCAGCGTTACCGCCAGGCGTTCGCCGCGATGGCTGGGCTGCTGCGGGCGCGGGTGATCGAGCGGCAACTCCAGCACGGGTTGCTCGCCGCCCAGACGCGCAGCCCAATAGCCCAGCTGGCGCTCGCTCTCCCCCGCCTCCATCCAGGCCTGCTGCCAGATCGCGTAGTCGGCGTACTGGATCGATGCCGCCGCCAACGTAGGTTCGCCACCGCCGCTGAAGGCCGCATAGGCGTGTACCAGTTCCTCGACCAGCACCTGCATCGACCAGCCGTCGGAGACGATATGGTGCTGGGTCATCACCAGCACATGGTCGTCATCGGCCAGACGCAGCAGGTCGACGCGCAACAGCGGGCCCTGCTGCAAGTCGAACAGCGTCTGGGTGCGGGCCTCGACGAAGTCGCGCACGGCCTGCTCGGTATCGGCGCCGGCATCAACGGGCAGGTGCTGCAGCGGCAGCTCGAAGGCCGATGCCGGCGCCTCGATCACCTGGCGCACGCCCTCGGCCGTCTCGACGAAGCGCGTACGCAGCGATTCGTGCCGCCCCAGCAACCACTGGAAGCTGCGGGCCAGGGCCGGCACATCCAGCGTGCCCTTCAGGCGCAGGGCACTGGGGATGTGGTAGGCACTGCTGTGCGGCTCCAGTTGCCAGAGGAACCACTGGCGCTGCTGGGCGTAGGACAGCGGGATAACATCGAGGCCTTCACGGGCCGCCGGGATCGGCAACTGCCCCAGGGTCAGGCCCTTGCCGGCCAGCTTTTCCAGGAAGGCCCTGCGCTGTGACAGCGGCAACCTGATGAATCGCTGAACCAGCGCGATGTTATCCATTACAGCCATCTCAGTTCGTCTCCAACTCGGTGAGGAAGTCATGCATATCGCTCAGATCCTGCTCGAGATCGGTGGTCCGCAACCCTTCCAGCGCTTGCGCATAGCCCTGCAGGTCGTCGGCCTGGAAGATCAGCTCCAGTGGCACCTGTACCTGCAGTTGCGCCTGTGCGGCTGCCGTGGCTTGTGTCGCCAGCAGCGAATGCCCGCCCAGTTCGAAGAAGTTGTCGTCACGCCCCAAGCGGTCGACCTTCAGCACCGCAGCCCAGATATCGGCGATGGCGCTTTCCAGCTCGCCTTGCGGCGCGCGGTAGTCGCGTTGCATCAGGCTGGCATCCGGGGCCGGCAGGGCCTTGCGGTCCAGCTTGCCGTTGGGTGTCAGGGGCAGTGCTTCGAGGAAGACCAGATAGGTGGGGACCATGTAACCCGGCAGTGTCTCCTTAAGACGAACGTTGAGCTGCTCGCGCAATTTAGCCTCGCCGAGCGCCAGGCCTTGCGCGCTGGCCAGCACGTAGCCCACCAGTTGCGGGCCACCGACGCCAGGGCGGGCCAGCACCACCGCTTCACGCACGCCGTCCTGGGCCTGCAGGCGCGCCTCGATCTCACCCAGTTCGATGCGGAAGCCGCGGATCTTGACCTGGTGATCGACCCGTCCCAGGTAGTCGACCACACCATCGGCGCGCTGGCGCACCAGGTCGCCACTGCGGTACAGGCGTGCGCCCGGCACACCGTAAGGGTCCGGAACGAAGCGCTCGGCGGTGAGCGAGGGGCGGTGCAGGTAGCCGCGCGCCACCCCTGTGCCGCCGAGGTACAGCTCGCCCGCGACGCCCTGGGGCAGCAACGCCGCCGAATCGTCGAGCACATAGGCACTGCGGTTGCCGATGCGGCTGCCGATCGGCGCATAGGCTGCCTGGCAACGTTCGGCGCGATCGGCTTTCCAGATCAGCGGGGTGACCACGGTTTCGGTCGGGCCATAGCCATTGATGATGTGCTCGGGCGCAAGCACGGCCTTGACCAGCTCGAACGCGGCTTCCGGCACCGCGTCGCCACCGAAGCAGTAGATGCGCACCGGCGGCGGGTTGCCGTGCTCACGCACGTGTTCGGCCAACTGCTGCAGGTATACCGGCGGGAATGCGGCGACGGTGACGCCATGCCGGTGCATGGCCGCGCAGGCCTGCTCGGCGGTCCACAGTTGCGGATCGCGAATCAGCAGGCGGCCGCCGTGCAACAGGCAGGTCAGCCAGCGTTCATGGGCACCGTCGAAGGCGAACGACATGAAGTGCAGCTCGCAGTCGCGTGCGCTCATGGCGTAGCGCTCACCAATCGCCAGGCAGTGCATGGCCAACGGGCCATGGGCCACGGCAACGCCCTTGGGCTGGCCGGTGGAGCCGGAGGTGTAGATCACGTACGCCAGGCCCTCGGCGTGCACCGGGCGCTGCGGCGCGCTGCTCGGCAGCGAGGCGCTGGCCAGTTGGTCGATGCACAAGGTCGCCACGGTTTGCGCGGCAGGCAGGCGCGCCAGCAACTGCGAATGGGTGAGCAACAACGCCATGCGCGAGTCCTGCATGAGGTAGGCCAGGCGCTCTTCGGGGTACTCCGGGTCGAGCGGCACATAGGCCGCGCCGGCCTTGAGCACCGCCAGCAACGCAACCAGCATCTGCGGGCCACGCTCCAGCGCCACCCCCACCAGCGCCTCGGCGCCCAGCCCTGCCTCGATCAAGCCATGGGCCAGGCGGTTGGCCTGCTGGTCGAGTTCGGCATAACTCATTTGCTGCTCGCCGAACAACACCGCCACCGCCTCCGGCGTGCGCTGCGCCTGGGCCTCGAACAACTGGTGCACTGCACGAGGCGAATCGAAGCGTGCATCGACGTGATTCCACTGCTCCACCAGTTGCGCACGCTCCTGCCCGGTGGTCAGCTCCAGCGCACCGATGGCCTGGCCTGGAGCCGCCTCGAGCAGTTGCTCGAGGACCTGGCGCAGGTGCCCGGCGACCTGCACGATGCGCGCATCGTCGAACGCTTCGCGCAGGTAGCTGTAGTGCACCTGCAGGGTCTGCTCCAGGGCGATGGCCAGGGTCAGCGGGTAGTTGGTGCGCTCGTGGCTGTCGATGGCGCCGAAGCCCAGGGCGGGCACCTCGGCCTGGCGCAGGGCCTCGGCCACCGGGTAGTTCTCGAACACCACCAGGGTGTCGAACAGCGCCTCGCCGCCCTGCCCGGCCCAGCGCTGGATATCGTACAGCGCGGTGTGCTCGTGCTCGCGCAGGGCCAGGTTGTGCTGCTGCAACTCGGCAAGCCATTCGCCCAGCGCCTGCTCGGCTCGCACCTGCGCCACCACCGGCAGGGTATTGATGAACAGCCCGACCTGGCGTTCGATACCGACGATCTCCGCCGGACGCCCCGAAACCGTGGCGCCGAAGCACAGCGCCTGCTGGCCGGTGTAGCGCTGCAGGAGGATCAGCCAGGCGCCCTGCAACAAGGTGTTGACGGTCACCTTGTGACGGCGCGCCAACTCGCCCAAGCGCTGGGTGAATGCGGCATCGAACTGCTGGTAGTGATCGCCAAACGGCGCTTGCGCCACGGCTTCGCGGCGCACGAAGGCCTGGGCCAGTCGGGTCGGGGCCTCGAGCACACTCAGTTGCTCGGTCCAGAAACGCTCGCTCAGCCCGGCATCCTGGGCCTGCAGCCAGGCCAGGTAGTCGCGGTAACGCCCGACATGGCCGATCTCGCGGCGCGCGGCGTAGCGCTGCAGCACCTCACCCAGCAGCTGCGAATTGCTCCAGCCGTCGAGCAGGATGTGGTGATGGGTGTAGATCAGATGGTGACGCTCATCAGCCGTACGTACCAGCACCAGGCGCAGCAGCGGCGCGCGGGCAAGGTCGAAGCCCTGGGCCTGTTCCTCGGCCGCCAGGCGATCGAGGGCGGCGGCCAGGTCCTGGTCGCCACGCAGGTCGAGCACGCGGAACGGCACCTCGACCTGCTTGTGCACCAGTTGCAGCGGCCGCTCGACATCGCCCTGCCAGAGGAACACGCTGCGCAGGCTGTCGTGGGCGTCCAGCGCCTGCTGCCAGGCCTCGCGGAAACGCGCCGGGTCCAGGCCGTCGATGTCCACCCGCATCTGGTTCACGTAGTCGCTGGCGTCCTGCTGGTACAGGCTGTGGAACAGCATGCCCTGCTGCATCGGCGACAACGGCACGATGTCTTCGATCTGCCGCGCAGCGACCGGCAGCGCATCCAGTTGCGCCTGGGCCAGCGGGTAGAGCGGGAAGTCCGAAGGTGTCACGCCTGCTTGGCCAGGCTGGCAGCAATGCTCGACCAGGGCCTGCAACTGCTCGGCGAAATCGCGGGCCAAGGCTTGCAGGGTGGCGTGGTCGAACATCTGCGTGCTGTAGGTCCAGCTCAGGTCCAGTTCGCCGTCGTACACCTGGCCGTTGATGCCCAGCCAGTTGGCCAGCGGCGCCTGGGCGCTCTGCTCGGCGCCACTGGCCTCGCCGCTCGGGCTGAACAGCGCGCCATCGTCGGACTGGAAGCTGCCATCGAACTGGCCCAGGTAGTTGAAGGTCACGCGTGCCACCGGCAAGGCCTGCAGCGCTTCACGGGTCGCGGCATCGGCGAAGCGGCGCAGGGCGCCGAAGCCCAGCCCTTTGTTGGGCACGCTGCGCAACTGCTCCTTGATCTGCTTGAGCGAGTCGCCCAGCGCTTCGGCCGGGGTCAGGCACACCGGGAAGACGCTGGTGAACCAGCCGACGGTACGGGTCAGGTCGAGGTGCTCGGCCAGTTCTTCACGGCCATGGCCTTCCAGCTCCACCAGCACGCTGCCCTGCCCGCTCCAGCGGCACAGGGTGCGGGCCAGGGCGGTCAGCAGCAGATCGTTGACCTGGGTGCGATAGGCGGCCGGCGCTTCCTGCAGCAGGCGCTGGGTCGTGGTTTTGTCCAGGCGCGTATGGACCATCGCCGCATGGGCGTTGTCCAGCACCGCCGTTGGTGCGGCGCACGGCAACTCGGCGGCGCCCTGCAGGCGTTGCTGCCAGTAGCCCAGCTCAGCGCTGTGCTCGGTGGCGTAACGACGCAATTGCTCGGCCCAGTCGCGTTGCGAGCTGGTCTTGCCCGGCAAGGCCAGGGGTTTGCCGCTGCTCAGTTGCTCGAAGGCCAGTTGCAGGTCTTCGAACAGGATGCGCCACGACACGCCGTCCACCGCCAGGTGGTGGATCACCAGCAACAGGCGCTGGCTGCCGTCCGGCAGGTCGGCCAGCACGGCACGCAACAACGGGCCATCGCCCAGCGACAGGCTGCGCTGGGCCGATTCGGCCAGGGCTTCCAGTTCGTCGGCAGCGTTCAGGGTGCGCTGCCACATCAGCTCGGTCGGCTGCTCGCCAAGCGGGCGGTAATGCGCCTGCCAGCCTGCCTCGCTTTCGGTGAAGCTCAGGCGCAGCGCATCGTGGTGCGCGACCAGCGCCTGCAATGCCTGCTCCAGGTAACCCGCATGCAGCGGCTGGGCCGGCTTGAGCAGCACCGACTGGTTCCAGTGATGACGCTCGGGGATGTCGGTGTCGAAGAACGCTTGCTGGATCGGCAGCAGCGGCATCTCGCCAGTCAACGGGCCCTGCTCGATCAGTTGCGCACCCTCGCCTTCCTGGGCCACGGTCGCCAGCCCTTGGACGGTCTGGTGCTGGAACAGCGCCTTGGGCGTGAAGCGGATACCCGCCTGACGCGCCCGGCTGACCACCTGGATCGAGATGATCGAATCGCCGCCCAGTTCGAAGAAGTTGTCGGTCACGCCAATCGGCGAAACCTTCAAGACTTCCTCCCAGATCGCCACCAGGCGTTTTTCAAGCACGCTGCGCGGTGCTACCTGGCGCGTCGGGGCACTGGCCTGCGGCGTGGGCAGCGCCTTGCGGTCGAGCTTGCCGTTGGGGGTCAGTGGCAGACGTTCGAGGAACAGCCAGTGGGTCGGCACCATGTAGTCCGGCAAGGTCTGCTTGAGCCAGGCCTTGAGCGGCTCGGCATCGTCGTGCAATGCCGCAGCAGCGACATAGCCGACCAGTTGCGTACCCAGTTCGCCCTGACGGGCGACCACCGCCACCTCACGCACCTCGGGGTGCGCCAGCAGGCGTGCCTCGATCTCCCCCAGCTCGATACGGAAACCACGCACCTTGACCTGATGGTCGATACGCCCCAGGTATTCGATCGACGCGTCTTCGCGGTAACGCACCAGGTCGCCGGTGCGGTACATGCGCCCGCCTTCACCGGTGAACGGGTCGGCGACGAAGCGCTCGGCACTCAGCCCTGGCCGACGCAGGTAACCGCGCGCCAGGCCCTCGCCGGCCAGGTACAGCTCGCCCGCCACACCCACCGGCTGCGGCTGCAGGTGGCCATCCAGCACATAGGCGGCGGTGCCCGGCAGCGGCCGGCCAATGCTGGCCCGGCCGTTGGCCTGGCGCAGCACGCAGGTCGAATAGGTGGTGTCTTCGGACGGCCCGTAGAGGTCGTGCACGCGCTCGATACCCGGCAGCGCATACAGCGCATCGACCAGCGACTGCTTCAGCGGTTCGCCCGCCAGGTTGATGGTACGCACACTGGGCGGAATCGCCCCGGCCTGCAGCAGCGCGGCAATCGCCGACGGCACGGTGTTGATAAGGGTCACGCGCTCGCGCGCGGGCAGCTCCGGCAGCGCCAGGGCGTTGTCGGCGAGGATGAAATGACCGCCGCCGGCCAGGGTCACGAACAGCTCCCAGACCGACAGGTCGAAGCAGATCGAGGTACTCGCCAGCACGCCTTGCAGGTCGTCCTGGCTGTACAGCTCCTGGGCCCAGCGCACCAGCGCCACGGCATTGCCATGGGTGATCGCCACGCCCTTGGGCAGGCCGGTGGAGCCGGAGGTGTAGATCACGTACGCCAGGTGCTCGGCATCGTCATGCTGGACCGGCGCATGGGTCGGTTGCAGCGCCAACTGCGGGTCGTCATCGAGCAACAGCAGCGACTGGCCTTCGCTGATCACCGACGCCAATTGCGCGGCCTGATCGGCCTGGGTCAGCAGCAGGTGTGCCTGGCTGTCGCCGAGCATGTGCGCCAGGCGCTCGCGCGGGTAGGCCAGGTCCAGCGGCACATAGGCGCCACCGGCCTTGAGCACCGCCAGCAAGGCCACCACCAGTTCGGCGCTGCGCGGCAGTGCCACACCCACCCGCACTTCCGGGCCGACACCCAGGGCGCGCAGGCGATGGGCCAGGCGATTGGCCTGCGTGTCGAGCTCGCGGTAGCTCAGCTCACGCGCGCCGCAGATCAGCGCCAGGGCCTCGGGGGCCTGCGCGGCGCGGGCCTGGATCAGACCGTGCAGGCTGGCGTGGGTCGCAGGCGGCAGCGCTGCCGAATTCCACGCCTCAAGCATGCGCTGCTGTTCATCGGCGGCCAGCAGCGGCAGCCGCGCCACCGGGCACTGCGGGTCGTGCACCACGGCCTGCAGCAGGTGCTGCCAATGGTCGGCCAGACGCTCGATGGTGGCGTGGTCGAACAGGTCGGTGGCGTAGGTCAGCGACACTTCGATGCGTGCCTCGACCTCGGTGGTGTCCAGGCTCAGGTCGAATTGCGCGGTGCCGCTGTCCCAGCTGAGCGGTTCGAGCGTCAGGCCTTGCAGGGAGGTCGCGGTGGCAGGCGTCACCTGATGGTTGTGCATGACCTGGAACAGCGGGCTGTAGCTCAGGCTGCGCTGGGGCTGCAGGGCGTCGACCAGTTGCTCGAACGGCAGGTCCTGGTGGGCCTGGGCGCCGAGCACGGCCTGGCGTACCTGTTGCAGCAGTTGATCGAAACCGGCCGCGCCGTCGACCTGGGCGCGCAGCACCTGGGTGTTGACGAAAAAGCCGACCATCGACTCGGTCTCGGCCCGGGTGCGGTTGGCCACCGGTACGCCGACGCGGATATCGGACTGGCCGCTGTAGCGGTGCAGCAAGGCCTGGAACGAGGCCAACAGGTAGACGAACAGGGTCACGCCCTGGGCGCTGGCCTGCTCGCGCAGCGCTGCCACCAGCGGCTCGGCCAGGCTCAGGTCGAGGCGCGCGCCGCGCTGGCTCTGCTCGGCAGGCCGCGGGCGGTCGAACGGCAGCTCCAGCACAGGCTGTTCGTCGCCCAGTTGCTCGCGCCAGTAGGCCAGTTGCCGAGCGCCCTCGCCCGCCTCCAGCCATTGGCGCTGCCACTGGGCGAAGTCGGCGTACTGCAAGGCCAGGGGCTCGAGCGCCGCGGCCTCGCGACGGCAATGGGCGAGGTAACGCGCCTGCCACTGCTCGACCAGCAGTTGCATCGACCAGCCGTCGGAGACGATGTGGTGCTGGGTCATCACCAACACATGGTCCCGTTCGCCCAGCACCAGCACGCGAACCCGCAGCAACGGCGCCTGGAACAGGTCGAACGGACGACGAATCTCGCGTTGTACTTCGCGGCGGATGGCCGCCTCGTCGGCCTGCGCCTCCATGGCCTGGTAGTCGATCGCGAAGGTCAGCGCCGGGGCGATGACCTGACGGACCTCGCCGTCCTCTTCGACGAACGCGGTACGCAGCGAGGCATGGCGATCCACCAGGTCCTGCACGCTGCGCGCCAGGGCGTCGCGATCGAGCACGCCGCGCAGGCGCAGCGCCGCCGGAATGTGATAGGACGCACTGTGCGGCTCCAGTTGCCACAGGAACCACTGGCGCTCCTGGGCGTAGGACAACGCCAGCGGCCGGTCATGGCCCACACTGACCAACGCCGGCCCCGCCTCAGCGGCCTGGGCCTGGCAGGCCTCGGCGAACGCCTCAAGCACCGGCGCCTGGAACAGCACCCGCACCGGCACCTCGCGCTGCAATTGCTGGCGAATGCGCACCACCACCTGCATGGCCAGCAGCGAATGCCCGCCACGCTCGAAGAAATGATCGGCCAGGCCGATCTGCGGCACGTCCAGCACCTGGGCCCAGATGTCCGCCAGCGCCGCCTGCAAGGCATTGCGCGGGGCGATATAGGCAGCGCTGCTCGCGTCCGCCTCGGGCAGTGGCAAGGCTGCGCGGTCGAGCTTGCCGTTGTTGTTCAGCGGCAATTGCTCCAACACCACGAGGTGCGCCGGCACCATGAACTCCGGCAGCGACTGGCGCAACGCGTCGCGCAGCGCGGCGACGAAGGCCGTGCGCGCATCGCCCTGCACTGCCTCGCTGGCAACCGGCACGACGAAGGCCACCAACTGCGCCCCCTGGCCAGTCGCCTGGGCGATCAGCGCAGCAGCACGCACCCCCGGCTGGGCCTGCAGGCAGGCTTCGATCTCGCCCATTTCGATGCGCATGCCGCGAATCTTCACCTGATGATCGATTCGCCCGACATACTCCAGTGCCCCTTCGGCGTTGTAGCAGGCCAGGTCGCCACTGCGATAAAGCCGTGCGCCCGGCTCGCGGGCGAACGGGTCGGGCAGGAAGCGTTCGGCCGTCAGGCCCGGACGCTGGTAATACTGCTGGGCCAGACAGGCCGGGGCGGCGATGCACAGTTCACCGACCGCGCCGGCCGGCAACAGCTCGCCAGCACCGTCGAGCACATAGAGGGCGCGGCCAGCAATGGCCCGGCCAATCGGCACGCCGTGGCTGTCGCTGGCATCGCCCAGGCGGCAGGCATGCACGCTCGAGACCACGGTGGCCTCGGTCGGGCCATAGGTGTTGATCAGCGCGACCTCGCCAAGGCCCGCAGCGTGCCAGAGGCGCAGCCCTTCCACCGACATCGCCTCGCCGCCGACGTGCACCTGGCGCAATGCGCCCAGGCCGCGGCCCGGCTGCGCGGCGCACTCTTTGGCCAGCAGGTACCAGTAGGCCGCTGGCAGGTCGGCCAAGGTGACCTTATGCTGCACGATGTGCTCGGCCAACTGCTGCACATCCCACAGCACCTCGCCCCGCATCACCAGCGCCGCCCCCAGGGCCAGCGGCGGGTAGCACTGCTCGACGAAGCCGTCGAAGCTGAAGGTGGCGAACTGCAGCACGCGGTCGTTGGCGCCCAGGTGCGAATACTGCGCGCCGCTCTGGCAGAACTCGCGCAGGGCGGCATGGCTGATGGCGACGCCCTTGGGCCGGCCGGTGGAACCGGAGGTGTAGATCACGTACGCCAGGTCCTGGGCGTGAGGCTGCACGAGCGGGTCATGCTCGGGCTGCACGTCCAGCACCAGCTCGCCGGTCACCAGGCGCGGGACTTCGGGTGGCAGGCTCAGCCCCTGCAACAAGCCGTCGTCGCACAGCAGCAAGTCGAGCTGGCTGTCTTCGATCATGTAGCGCAGGCGCTCATCCGGGTAGGCCGGGTCGAGCGGCACATAGGCAGCGCCACTCTTGAGCACGGCCAGCAGGCTGACGATCAGTTGCGGGCTGCGGCGCAGGGCCAGGCCGATACGTTTGCCCGGGCCCATGCCCTGGGCGATGAGCAGGTGCGCCAGGCGGTTGGCCTGACGATTGAGCTGGCCATGGCTGAGCGAGTGGCCCTCGCACGACACGGCAAGAGCGTCGGGGCTGCGCGCGGCCTGGGCGGCGATGCGCTGGTGCACCAGCGGTGTGGCAGACAGGTCGATCGCTTCGCCCTGGCTGTGCGCCAACACCGCCTGCTGCGTGGTGTCATCCAGCAGGCGCAGGCTGCCCAGCGCGGCCGAGGGCTGCTCGATCATCTGCTCGAGCGCCTGGCAGAAAGCGGCGCACAACTGCTCGACCTGCGCAGCATCGAAGTGTGCCAGGTCGTAGGCGAACTCCACGCTCAATCGCGCGCCCAGCTCGATGCCAAGGGTCAACGGGTAATGGGTGCGCTCGTGATTGCGCAGCGCACCCACCTGCAACCCGGCCGGCGCGCCATCACGCAGGGCCTCGGCCACCGGGAAGTTCTCGAACACCATCAAGGTGTCGAACAGCACGCCGCCCTGTTGGCCGGCCCAGCCCTGGACCTTGTACAGCGGCACATGCTCGAACTCGCGCAGGTCGAGGTTGAACGCCTGCAGCGTTTCCAGCGCCTCGCCGACCGACTGGCCAGGTGCTGCGCTGCACAGGACCGGCAGGGTATTGATGAACAACCCCAATTGCTCCTCGATCCCCGGCAATGGCGCCGAACGCCCACTGACGGTTGCGCCGAACGCCACGCAGGCCTGGCCGGTGTGACGTTGCAATACCAGGCCCCACGCCGCCTGGAACAGGGTGTTGAGGGTGACTTTGCGCTGGCGGGCGAACTGCCCCAGGCGCTCGGCGAAGGCACCGTCGAATACATGCAAATACTCGCCACTGCCCTGCCCTTGCGCGCGACGCAACGCCGAGGCCAGCAAGGTCGGCCCCTGCAACGGCGCCAGTGCGGCCTTCCAGAAGCGCTCGCCGGCGTCCACGGGCTGGCGTTGCAACCAGCCCAGGTAGTCGCTTAAACGCCCGCTGGCGGCAGCCACCGGTTGCCCGGCGTAGGTCTGGATTACCTGAGCCAGCAGGCTGGCATTGCTCCAGCCATCCATGAGGATATGATGGCTGGTGTAGATCAGGTGCCAACCACCGCCCTGCTGCGCCACCAGCTGCAGGCGGAACAGCGGTGCCTGGCGCAGATCGAAGCCGCGAAGGCGTTCGCCGGCGGCCAGGGCATCGAGGTCGTGCACGCCCTCCAGCACCTGCAGCGGCAGGTCGAGATGGCGCTGCACCAACAGCTGCGCCTCGCTCAAGCCTTCCCAATGCACGCTGGCGCGCAGGATCTCGTGGCGCGCCATGGCCTCGCTCCAGGCCTGACGCAAGCGCGCGGGCTCCAGCCCCTGGATATCCAGGCGCAGCTGGTTGATGTAGGCACCGGCCCCGGGCTCGTACTGGGCGTGGAAGAACATGCCCTGCTGCATCGGCGACAGCGGATAGAGCGCTTCGATAGCGCTGGCAGCGACCGGCAGCGCGTCGAGCTGCGCCTGGTCGATGCGTGCGAGCGGGAAGTCGGACGGCGTCGCCTGGCCGGCTGGGGTTTGCAGGCAGTGGGCGATCAGTTGCGCCAGCTCGTCGCGGTAGGCCTGGGCCAGGCCTTCGATGGTGGCATCATGGTACATCTGGCCGCTGTAGCCCCAGCGCAGCGACAGCTCGCCGGCATAGACCTGGCTCTCCAGGGTCAGCCAGTTGGCCAAGGGGGCCTCGGGATCCTGGGCCTGGCCGCTGCGCTCGGTGGCGGGCGCCCAGAGGGCCTGGGCATCGAACTGCTGGTCGAACTGCCCCAGGTAGTTGAAGGTGATGCGCGCAGGCGTGACCTGGCCGAGCGCCTGGCGCTGGGCCTCATCGCCCAGGTAGCGCAGCAGGCCGTAGCCCAGCCCCTTGCCCGGCACCGCACGCAACTGCTCCTTGACCGCCTTGATCGAGGCGCCCACATCGTCACTGACGCTCAGGCGCACGGGGAACAGCGTGGTGAACCAGCCCACGGTGCGCGACAGGTCGACATCCTCGAACACCTCTTCGCGACCATGCCCTTCCAGCTGCACCAGCACCGCTTGCTGCGCGCTCCAGCGCGCGACCACCCGAGCCAGCGCGGTCAGCAGCAGGTCGTTGATCTGTGTGCGGTAGGCGGCCGGGGCAACGTGCAGCAACTGACGGGTCAGCTCGGCGTCCAGGCGCGTTTCCAGGGTGCGGCCATGGCGGTTGAGCGCGGCGCCCTGGGGCATGTCGCACGGCAGGTCATGCTCGACACGCTGGGCGCACCAGTAGTCCAGCTCGCCGGCCTGCTGCGCGGCCAGCGCAGGCAGCCGCGCGGCCCAGGCCTGCCAGGCGCTGGTCTTGGCGGGCAGCGCCTGTTGTGTGTAGGCGTGCTGCAAGTCTTCGAGCAGTACGCGCCAGGACACGCCGTCGACCACCAGGTGGTGGATCACCAGCAGCACGCGCTGGCTGCCATCGGCCATGTGCACCAGTACCGCGCGCAGCAGCGGCCCGTCGGCCAGGTCGAGGCTGCGCTGGGTGGCGTCGCAGAGCGTCGCCAGCGCCTGGGCATCGGCGGCCGTCTCTTCGCGCAGCAACCCGGCAGGCAGCGCACCGTGCTCGGCTTGCCAGTGGCCATCGCGCAACTGGAAGCGCAGGCGCAGGGCGTCATGTTGCTCGACCAGACGCACCAGCGCCTGCTGCAGGCGAGTGCCATCCAGAGCCTGGCGTGGGGTCAGCAGCAGCGACTGGTTCCAGTGCGCCCGTGCAGGCACCGCCTGCTCGAAGAAGGCGCGCTGGATGGGGGTCAGCAGCGCCGGGCCCTGCACCGCGCCCTGCTCGGCCTGCACCTGCGTCGCACGCCCGGCAGCGCCAGCCAGGCCGCGCAGGGTCTGGAACTGGAACAGGTCACGCGGGCTGAACTGCAAGCCTTGGCGCCGGGCGCGACTGACCACCTGGATGGCGATGATCGAGTCGCCGCCCAGTTCGAAGAAGTTGTCGTCCAGGCCGACCTGTTCGACCCCGAGCACCTCGCTCCAGACCTGCGCGAGGATCTGCTGCACCGGCGTTTGCGCGGCCACGTAGGCGCCGCGTGGTGCCGCATCGGGCTGCGGCAGCGCCTTGCGGTCGAGCTTGCCGTTAGGCGTCAGCGGCAGGCGCTCGAGCGGCATCAGGTGGGTGGGCACCATGAACTCGGGCAGTGCCTGCAACAGCCAGTCCTTGAGCCCCTGCTGCCAGCCATCGGGCTGTTCGTTGAGCACCAGGTAGGCCACCAGCTGCTTGCCGTCCAACGCCAGCACCACGGCCTCACGCACCCACTCATGCTGGGCCAGGCGCGCCTCGATCTCGCCCAGCTCGATGCGCAGGCCGCGAATCTTCACCTGATGGTCGAAGCGGCCGAGGTATTCGATCACGCCATCGTTGCGCTGGCGCACACGGTCGCCGGTGCGGTACAGGCGCTGGCCAGACACGAAGGGGTCGGCGACGAAGCGCTCGGCCGTCAGGCTCGGGCGGCGATGGTAGCCTCGGGCCAGGCCGACACCCCCCAGATAAAGCTCGCCGGAAACACCGGGGGCGACCGGCTCGAGGCCGGCGTCGAGCACGTAGGTGCGCAGGTTGGCGATCGGCAGGCCGATCGGTACGCTGTCGCGGCCTTCGTCGCGGCAGGTCCAATGGGTGACGTCGATGGCTGCCTCGGTCGGGCCATAGAGGTTGTAGAGGGCTGCGCCCGGCAGGCGGGCGAACACCTGCAACTGGGCATCCACCGGCAGGGCCTCACCGCTGCAGACGATACGTCGCAGGCTGCTGCAGGCTTCGACACCCGGCTCGTGGATGAACGCCTGGAGCATCGAAGGCACGAAATGCAGGGTGCTGACCTGGAAGCGGCGAATGGTCTCGATCAAGCGCGCCGGGTCGCGATGTTCACCTGGCGCGGCCACTGCCAGGCGCGCGCCGGTCATCAGCGGCCAGAAGAACTCCCACACCGACACGTCGAAACTGAAGGGCGTCTTCTGCAGCACGGTGTCGTCGGCGCCGATGGCGTAGGCCTCCTGCATCCAGTGCAGGCGGTTGGCCAGGGCCCTATGGCTGTTGCCAGCGCCCTTCGGCCGTCCGGTCGAGCCGGAGGTGTAGATGACGTAGGCCAGTTGCTCGGGGTCGATATCCGCTCTCGGGGCACTGGTGGGCTGCTCGTCCAGCGGCAACCGGTCGAGCGCCACGCACTGCACGCCCTGGGGCAGCGGCAGGCTGTCGAGCAGTGCCTGCTGGGTCAGCAGCAGGTCGATGCCACTGTCCTCGATCATGTAGGCCAGGCGTTCTGCGGGGTACTCCGGATCCAGCGGCACATACGCAGCACCGGCCTTGAGGATGCCCAGCAGCCCCACCACCATTTCGACGCTGCGCTGCACGCTGATGCCGACCAGGCTGTCGCCCCGGGCACCCTGGGCGCGCAGGTAGTGGGCCAACTGGTTGGCGCGGGCGTCGAGCTGGGCGTAGCTGAGCGCGTGCTCGCCAAACACCAGGGCCGTGGCCTGCGGCGCGCGGCGTGCCTGGTCTTCGAACAACTGGTGCACCGGGCGTTCGAGCGGGTAGTCACGGGCGGTGGCGTTCCAGTCCTGAAGCACGGTGGCAAGGCTGGCGTCATCGAGCATCGGCACCTGCCACAGCGCTTGCTGTGGCTGCTCGACCAGGCCCCGCAGCAAGGCCTGCCAGTGCCGGGCCATGCGCTCGATGGTGGCGGCATCGAACAGGTCGCTGGCATAGGTGAAGGCTGCGTGCAGCACCCCACCTTGCTCGTAGGTGTCGAGGCTGAGGTCGAACTGGGTGGTGCGGCTGCGCCATTGCAGCGGCGCCAGTTGCAGGCCGGACGCCAGGGTGACGGTGGTCAGGTCGGCGACCTGCGGCTGGTGGTTGTACATCACCTGGAACAGCGGTGCGTGGCTGAGGCTGCGCTCGACCTTGAGCGCCTCGACCAGGCGCTCGAACGGCAGGTCCTGGTGCGCCTGGGCGCCCAGCACGGTCTGACGTACCGCTTGCAGATAGGCCAGCACGTCCTGTTGCGCTTGTGGCTGCAGGCGCAGTACCTGGGTGTTGACGAACAGCCCGATCAGCCCTTCGACCTCGGCGCGGTTGCGGTTGGCCACCGGGCTGCCGATGCGCAGGTCGCATTGGCCGGTGTAGCGTTGCAGCAGCATGCCGAAGCTGGCGAGCAGGACCATGAACAGCGACAGGTTGTGCTGGCGGGCAAAACCGCGCACCTGCTCGGTCAGTGCCGCGTCGAGCGGGAATGACTGGCGGCTGCCGCTGAAGCTGGGGGTGGCCGGGCGGGCGTGGTCCAGCGGCAGCTCCAGCACCGGCTGCTCCTCGCCCAGCTGGGCCTGCCAGTACTGCAACTGGCGCTCCATCTCGCCCGCTTCGAGCCAGCGGCGCTGCCACAGGGCGTAGTCGACGTACTGGATGGGCAGTGCTGGCAACTGCGGTGCCTGGCCTGCAGCAAAGGCGTCATAGGCGCGGCTGAACTCATCGATCAGCACATTCATCGACCAGCCGTCGGAAACGATGTGGTGCAGGGTCAGCAGCAGTACGTGCTCCTGCGCATCGAGGTGCAGCAGGCGCACCCGCAGCAGTGGTCCGTGCGCAAGGTCGAACGGGCGTAGCGACTCGGTTTCGGCTTCGGCACGAACCTGTGCCTCACGCTGGTCGGCGGCGAGATTGCGCAGGTCGACGCGCTCGATGTTCACGCGGGTGAGCGGGCGATGGGCCTGCTCCAGGCGATCATCGGCCTGGGGTTCGAAGACGGTCGTCAGGCTTTGGTGACGGGCCAGTACGGTGGCGAAGGCCTGCTCCAGAGCGGCGGCGTCCAGTTGACCTAGCAGGCGTACGGCGCCTGGGAGGTTGTAGGCGCCGCTCTGGGGGTCCATTTGCCAGAGCACCCACATGCGTTGCTGGGCGTAGGACAGCGCCTGGCGGTCTGGGGCCTCGACACCGGCGGGGATGGGGAACTGGGAAAAGTCGATGCCCTCCTTGGCCAGGGTCTCGAGGAACACGCGGCGCTTTTCCAGCGGCAGTTCAATGAAACGGCGGGCCAGTTGCAGGGACTTCTCGGGATTCATCAGATTGCTTCCGTACGAGTGGGGTATCGGGCGGGGCCCGGCTATCCCTACGAAACGGATACATCTTGCAAAAAGTTAGGTTTTGGGGGGCGCTGGGTGGTGCTCGAGGCGCGTGAATATCCGATTTGGGTAGCGACGTGGAGTCACCTTTTCGCCCTTACGGCGACCTACTTTTTTTCTTGGAAAAAAGTAGGCAAAAACCGCCTGCTCCCACATACGGCCCCTGCGCTGCGCTCCGGGGTTCCCTCGCGCCGGCGCCTTCCGGGCCTTCGCGGACTCCGACTTGCTGCGCAAGTCTACTTCTCGCGACTTCGGCGGGACGCCGAAGGGCGCTGCGCGCCAGGGCCCTACAGACGCCTCTGCTCGGCCTCCTGAGGTCGCGATGGGTGGTGGCTGGGATATTGCGCGCTTAGAAGCAAGGGCAAGAGCAAGAGCGGGAGGGGTGGGGCTTGAAACATTTGCTTGCATTTGAGGCTTCAGGTTTTTGATTCTCATTCGTCCTATTAATTGCAGCCTTCAAGGTTGAGACGAAACTCGACCGCAATTTTCCTCAGAAGAACGAGTGATGGCCCGACAAATTAAAAAATCCAAGTCCAAACTGTGGTTTCTGGTGCACAGTTGGCTTGCCCTGCCGATCTGGTTCTTTGTCCTGATCGTCTGCTTTACCGGGATGCTTGCGGTGGTCAGCCAGGAGATCGTCTGGCTGGCGAACCCCGACGTGCGTGCCAGCCAACCGGACGACAACGCCGAGCGGCTGAGCTTCCAGCAGGTCTTGAGCGCGTTGAACAAGGCCGAACCGGACATGGCGGTGCGCTTCATCAGCCAGCCGGATGGCTCGCACTTCGCCCTCGAAGCGGCAGTCACCTACCCCGACGGCACGTCGCCGACGCTCTACGTCAACCCCTACACCGGCGCCATCCAGGGCAAGACCCCCGACTTCAACTTCCAGGCCTTCACCCGCGCCCTGCACGGCTGGTGGCTGGTGCCGTTCACCAACGGCTATAGCTGGGGCTGGTACCTGGTGTCGTTGCTTGGCCTGCCGATGCTCGCTTCGCTGGTCACAGGGCTCGTGGTGTACAAGAAGTTCTGGCGCGGGTTCTTCAAGCCGGTACGCACACAGCACGGCTCGCGGATCTTCTGGGGTGACCTGCACCGTCTGGCCGGGGTGTGGTCGATCTGGTTCATCGCGGTGATTTCGATCACCGGCACCTGGTTCCTGATCCAGGCCATTCTCGGCGACAACCACGTCACCATTTCCACCGAGCCGATCGTGCCGGTCATCGCTCGCGAACAAGTGCCACAGAGCCCCGACGGCAATCCGGTGCCGCGTATCGACCTGGACGAGGCCGCCCGCATCGCACAGGAGGCCATCCCCGGCCTGGACATCAGCTTCATCACCCTGCCAGCCACCGCCTACAGTCATATCAGCATGGGCGGGCGTGGCTGGTACCCGTTGATGTTCCAGACCGCCGAGGTCAACCCGTACACCCGCAACGTCGACAGCCAGTTCCTGCTCGGCGACCGCTCGACCCTGGAGTTCGTCACCGAATCCATGCGCCCGCTGCACACCGGTGACTTCGGTGGCCTGCCGATCAAGCTGATCTGGTTCTTCTTCGGCCTGGTACTCACCCTGATGGTGCTCAGTGGCCTGCTGATCTGGACCAAGCGCACCGCCCAGGCCACCGCCGCAGCGCTCAAGCGCAGCGAGCGCCCGGCACGCGTGCGCAGGCATGAAGACACCCCCGTGGAGGCCCAGCCATGAGCCAGACCCAGACTCAAACCCTGCCGCCCAGCGGCCTGAAGCAGTGGTGGCTGAAATGGCGCTTCCACTTCAACATCCTGCTGATCCTCATCCCGCTGGGCTTCATGCCCAAGTACTTCGCCGATGCCAGCCTGTTCCGCGGCGACAGCGGCCTGGGTGCCAACGTAGTCAAGGATATCCAGGTCGACCGCTGGCGCCTGGACCTGGCCGAGTTGCGTGACGAAGCGCCACGCGCCGACGGCCCGGCCGGGCACTTCAAGGTGTTCAACGCCGCGCTCTGCCAGACATGCACCGAGGGCGCGAAGGCCATCTACCTGCGCATCGGCAAGCCGCGCAACCTGCGCGCCGCAGGCTCGATCTTCTTCGGCTCGCCCTACCGCATGAGCACCTCGCTGCCGATCCCACCGCGCACCCGTCCCGACGCCGAAATCTGGATCACCATCGAAGGCTGGGACGGCAGCATGCACCAGGCATCCGTACCGCTGGCCAAGGCATCGCCAGCCACCGTCGCCTGGCTCGAGAAACAAGGAGGCAAATGATGAAACACCTGTTGCGCAGGCTTGCCCTGCCCCTGCTGACCTTCACCGCCCTGCCGGCATTGGCGCACAACCCGATGTGCGACTGCGTATCGGTGGCGGGCGATCAGATCACGTGCACCGGCGGCTTCTCCGACGGTAGCGGCGCGCCGGGCGTGACGCTGGATGTGATCGGCTACGACGAGCAAGTGCTGGTCGGCGGCAAGCTCGGCGACGACTCGACCCTCACCTTCAAGCGCCCCGACGGCGAGTTCTACGTGCTGTTCGACGCCGGTCCCGGCCACGTGGTGGAAGTCGACCATGCCGATATAGGCGCGCCATGAGCCGCGCCCAGGTCATCCGCCCGGCCGGCGCCGGGCATGAAACCCTCTATGTACTGCTGGCTGCGCTGTTGATCGCCGCCCTCGCCGCGACCGTGGTCGGGCTGCGTGGTGAACGGGTCGACGAGCAGACCATCGCCAGCCACCAGATCGACGCTCGCCGTGACCTCAACGCCGCCGAACAGGGCGTCTACACCGACCTGCACGTGGCCACCGAGGAAATCCTCGCCCTGCGCCAGGAAAATGGCCAGGCGCCCGCTGTGCAGGCACTGGCCGATGATGCGCTGCCGCCCTTCGTCGACGACACCAGCAGTGCCAGCCGGGGCCGCCATCAGTGGCAGTGGCTGGCCAGTGGCGCCTACCTGGGCTCAAGCCAGGACGCCGACGTTGCCGGCAGCTTCCTGTTGATCCTGCCGCAGGCCGACACCGCACCGGCCCAGGTGTGGCTGCGCCGCGACCGCAGCACCCGGGCCCCCGACGATCTTGGCCAGGCCGCGCTGATCGCCGCCGGCTGGCAGGAAATCGTCAGCCACTACGACGCCGGGGTCACCCGCGAACACCGTCACTGAACCCAAGGACCGCGCCATGCTCCGCTCCGCCCTCGCCTTTCTCCTGGCCTGCCTGCTCCCGGCACTGGCCCTGGCCGACAGCGGCAAACCGCTGCGCATCGGCATCACCCTGCACCCCTACTACAGCTATGTGAGCAATATCGTCGGCGACAAGGCCGAAGTGGTGCCGCTGATTCCCGCAGGCTTCAACCCGCATGCCTATGAGCCGCGCGCCGAAGACATCAAGCGCATCGGCACCCTGGACGTGATCGTGCTCAACGGTATCGGCCACGACGACTTCGCCGATCGCATGATCGCCGCCAGCGAAAAACCCGACATCAAGACCATCGAGTCCAACCAGAACGTCCCGCTGCTGGCCGCCACCGGCATCGCCGCGCGCGGTGCCGGCAAGGTGGTCAACCCGCACACCTTCCTGTCGATCAGCGCCAGCATCGCCCAAGTCAACAACATTGCCCGCGAGCTGGGCAAGCTCGACCCGGACAACGCCAAGTTCTACACCCAGAACGCCCGCGCCTATGCCAAGCGCCTGCGCGTGCTGCGCGCCGAAGCCCTGGCCAAGGTCACCGAGGCACCGGGCGCGGAGTTTCGCGTGGCGACCATCCACGCCGCCTACGACTACCTGGTGCGCGACTTCGGCCTGGAGGTCACAGCAGTGGTCGAGCCGGCTCATGGCATCGAGCCGAGCCCGGCGCAGTTGAAGAAGACCATCGACCAGCTCAAGGCTCTGGATGTGAAGGTGATCTTCTCGGAAATGGACTTTCCCTCCGCCTACGTCGAAACCATCGAGCGCGAATCCGGGGTGAAGATCTATCCGCTGACCCACATCTCCTACGGCGAATACACCGCCGACAAGTACGAGGTGGAGATGAAGCGCAACCTCGAGACCGTGGTCAAGGCCATCCAGGAGAACCGCGCATGACCGCCGCGGCCAACCTGGTCAGCGCCCAAGGCCCGCGCATCGACTTCGCCGGCATCGACCTCACCCTTGGGCGCACGCGCATCCTCGAGCAGGTGAGCTTCAGCGTTGCCGCCGGCAGCGTGCATGCCATCGTCGGCCCCAACGGTGGCGGCAAGAGCTCGCTGATCAAGACCCTGCTCGGGCAGATGCCGCACCAGGGCCAGTTGACCCTGCACTGGCCCAGCCAACGCGAGGTGATCGGCTATGTGCCCCAGGCGCTGGAGTTCGACCGTGGCCTGCCGATGACCGTCGACGACTTCATGGCCGCCATGTGCCAGCAGCGCCCGGCGTTCCTCGGGCTGTCGCGCCGCGTGCGACCCGACATCGACGCCGCCCTGGCCAAGGTCGGCATGCTCGACAAGCGCAAGCGGCGCATGGGCGCGCTGTCCGGCGGCGAGCGCCAGCGTGTGCTGCTGGCCCAGGGGCTGATCCCGGAGCCGCAGCTGCTGGTGCTGGACGAACCCATGTCGGCGCTGGATGAAGCCGGTATCCAGGTGTTCGAGCAACTGCTGCACGGCTGGCGCCAGGCCGGCACCACGGTGCTGTGGATCGAGCACGACCTTGAAGCGGTACTGCGTCTGGCCGACCGCGTCACCGGGCTGAGCCGCAAGCTGCTGTTCGACGCCCCGCCCGCACAGGCCCTGACCCCGGAGCGCCTGCTCGGGCTGTTCTCCGTCCACCCGCGCAGCGAGAGCCTTGCCTGATGAGTTATGAAGCCTTCCGCCAACTGGTCCAGCAATGGGCCACCGCTGGCTACCTGCCCGAGGCCCTGGCCTATGGGTTCGTCATCAACGCCCTGATCGCCGGCCTGATGATCGGCCCGGTGCTGGGCGGGCTCGGCACCCTGGTCGTGGTCAAGCGCTTTGCCTTCTTCTCCGAGGCCGTCGGCCACGCCGCCCTCACGGGCGTGGCCATCGGCATCCTGCTCGGCGAGCCCTATACCGGGCCCTACGGCAGCCTGTTCGGCTACTGCCTGCTGTTCGGCATCCTGCTGAACTTCCTGCGCAACCGCACGGGCCTTTCACCAGACACCCTGATCGGCGTGTTCCTCTCCGTCTCGCTGGCCCTGGGTGCCAGCCTGCTGCTGATGCTGGCCGGCAAGATCAACGTGCACATCCTCGAAAACGTGCTGTTCGGCTCGGTGCTCACCGTCAGCCCTCACGACCTGCTGGTGCTCGGTATCGTCGCCGTACTGGTGCTGGCCCTGGCCCTGCCGCTTTACAACCGCATCATTCTCGCCAGCTTCAACCCACAGCTGGCGGCCGTCCGCGGCGTGGCGGTGAAGACCCTCGACTATCTGTTCGTGGTGCTGGTGACCCTGGTGACCGTGGCCTCGGTGAAGGTGATCGGCGCCATCCTGGTCGGTGCGCTGCTGGTGATCCCCGCCGCCGCCGCGCGCCTGGTCAGCCAGTCGCTCAAGGGTTTCTTCTTCGCCTCGGTGCTGATCGCCACCCTCAGCACCTTGCTCGGCATCCTGCTGCCGATCGTCTTCGACCTGCCCGTGCCCTCCGGCGCTGCAATCATCCTGGTGGCCGGTGTGTGCTTCGCCCTCGCGGCCCTCGCCCGCGCCCTCGTCCCCCGCCTGCAAGGAAACCCGGCATGAACCTCACGCTCAAACGCCTCACCCTGGCCCTGGTCCTGGCCGGCGCGCCCACCCTGACGCTGGCCGCACAGCCCGCCAGCAGCGCCGCAGCCACGCAAGTGCTGACCACCCTGCCGGTGACCCACAGCCTCGCTGTCGCGTTGCTCGACGGCACCTCGGTGCAGCTCAAGCGCGCGGCACCGGCCAACCTTCCAGCCAGCCGCCAGCCGTCGTACTTCGAGGGACGTGGTGGCGCGAGCCTGCAGAAGGATGCACGGCAGGCCACGGCGGTGATCGGCGTGCGCTCGATCTGGCATGACGACCCGCTCTATCCCATGGCGCGGCGCAGCAACATCCGTATCGTCGAGATCGATGCCGCACGCCCGGTCGATGGCGCCCTGCCCGGCATCGCGGTGGATGGCGACAATGCCTTCGCCAGCTATCCCTGGTTGAACCCGATCAACCTCGGACGCATGGCGGATGTGGTGGCCAACGACCTGGAGCGCCTGTCCCCCGCCGACAAGGACAAGATCCAGGCCAACCTGGCCGGGCTCAAGCGACAGATGCTCGAGCTGACGTCCAGCAGCCAGACCCGCCTGGCCGAGGCGGATAACCTCAGCGTGTTGAGCCTGTCGGAGCGATTGGGTTACCTGGCCAGCGGGTTGAACCTGGATGTGGTGTCGCAGGCACTGCCGGCAGATGGCAAGTGGGACGAAGCGGCGCTGAAGGCGCTGGGAGAGACCCTCAAGACGCAGGATGTGGCGTTGGTGTTGCACCATCGTCAGCCTGAACCAGAGGTGCTCAAGGTGATCGAGGCTGCAGGCGCCAGGTGGGTGGTGGTCGACAGCGATCCGGAGGATACGGTGGCGGAGCTCAGGAACACTGTCGACGCGGTGGTGGCCGTATTGGTCAAAGGGTGACGCAACGCCTGCTTTGACAGATCAGAGCATGGACCGGCGATCGCTTCGTACAAGCCAAGGCCGAGCACTGGCACCCGCTGCTCGGCCCGCAGTGGCATCTTCATGAGGGCCGCCGGGCCAGGTTTATGTCCCGAGACGGCGCACACCCAAACTGGCGGCTGTACTCGCGACTGAACTGCGACGGGCTTTCATAGCCGACCCGGTAACACGCGCTCGACACATCCAGCCCCTCCCCCAACATCAGCCGCCGAGCCTCCTGCAGGCGCAATTGCTTCTGGTACTGCAACGGGCTCATGGCGGTGACGGACTTGAAACGGTGGTGCAAGGTCGAGCTCCCCAGGTTCGCGATCCGCGCCAGCTCTTCGATGCGCAGCGGCTGGGTGTAGTGGTTGTTCAACCAATCGATGGCCTTGCTCACGCGCCGGGTCTGCGAGTCGCCCATGGCCAGCTCGTACAGCCGACGCCCATGCACGCCTCGCAGCAGGCGGTAGTGCAGTTCGCGCAGCGCCAATGGCGCGAGCATGCCGATATCCCGTGGCGACTCCAGCAACCGCACCAGGCGCAACATGGTTTCCAGCAGCGACACATCGATCTGCTCGAGAAATAACCCGCGCTCGGGCTCATCCGGTACGCCCGCGGGCGGCGCATCGGCGATCACCTGGGCAAGCTCGGTCGGCTCGAAGTCCAGGCGAATGCACAGGTAAGGCGCCTGCGCGCTGGCCGTCAGCACCCGACCAGACACCGGTAGCGTCACCGATACCACCAGGTAGTTGAGGGGGTCGTACAGATAACGGTCCTCGCCCAGGCCCACCTCTTTCTGCCCCTGCACGATCAGGCACAGCGCCGGTTTGTGCACGGTATGGATGATGTCTGACGGCGCATCCATTCGAATCACGTGCAGCGGCGCGATGGCGGTTTCGTAAACGCCCGGAGCGGTAAAGCGCTCGGTCAGCAAGCGGACGAGTTCACCACGGTACAAGGCAGTGGTTTGCAGGAGAAAAGCATCGTTATGCGCCATTCAAGGGTTCTCGCATGTTGGAATTCGGCGTTGTATCACGGTCTTGGTGTGACGGCAGACCATGGGGGCTACCTGGCGGCGTCGCCAGGGCCAGGCACCCATTGTCCCCCGCGAAAAACACCTGCGTTAGGTCGAAACTGCCGTCGAGTTGCCTGATCCTTCCGTTCCGGCGCGCAGCAGCGGGGCTGTGCGGATCACCGACACGAATAGGCAAAGGTCGCGCAGGTTTCGGCACGCACCGAACCGCCTCACAACCTTAGTCTTTTCTCCGTACCCAGCAGGAACGTCTGCTCTCCCTGCAGACGCCTGAACCTTCATGTACAGGAGATACGCACATGTCCAACATCAACGACAAAGTCGTGCTGATCACCGGCGCCAGCAGCGGCATCGGTGAAGCCGCCGCCAGGCTGATCGCTGCCAAGGGCGCTCACGTGGTACTCGGCGCCCGCCGTATGGATCGCCTGCAACAGCTGGTGAGTGAAATCCGCGCCGAAGGCGGCTCGGCAAGTGCCCACGCACTGGACGTGACCGACCTCGACTCCATGCACGCCTTCGTCGAATTCGCCAAGGCGCAGCATGGCAAGGTCGATGTGATCATCAACAATGCCGGGGTAATGCCGCTGTCGCCACTGAGCTCGCTGAAGGTCGAGGAATGGAACCGGATGCTGGACGTCAACGTGCGCGGCGTACTGCACGGCATCGCCGCGGTGCTCCCGGGCATGGAAGCGCAGGGGCATGGTCAGGTCATCAACATCTCGTCGATCGGCGGGCTCTCGGTCTCTCCCACCGCCGCTGTGTATTGCGCGACCAAGTATGCCGTACGGGCGATCTCTGATGGCCTTCGCCAGGAAACCGACAAGATCAGGGTGACGGTGGTGTGCCCTGGAGTGGTGGAATCGGAGCTGGCCGACACTATCACCGACGACACTGCCCGCGAGGCCATGAGGACGTTCCGGCGCGTGGCGCTGGAGGCCGATGCGATTGCACGGGCGCTGGTCTATGCCATCGAGCAGCCGGATGATGTCGATGTCAGTGAGCTCGTGGTGCGGCCGACTGCCAGTCCTTATTGAGGACGCCTGAGCGAAGGGGTGTGGGTCGATGGGGTGGATGCAGAAAGCTGTTCATGAGGCGTCCGCCGCCGACTGTTACAGGCTATCGAGCCGATCTGCTCAGCGCTGCTGACTACACCGCTCAACCCGCCCCCTTCGCGGCTCCATGCTTGCGAGAAAAGCCTTGGTATCCCGGTTGGAGCGCAAGCACACCACCCGGCAGCCCACGGGTGCGCTCGCCGCAAGTTGCTCCATCTTCATTCGCGCCGAGCGTCTGGTGTGCCACATGAACGTGAAGAACGCCGGCAAGTTGGCCAGCCGCTCCGGGCAGTCGTGCGGCAGGTCCGGCCGGGACTGCCCGTGATAACGCAGCGCTCTGCTCAGCACCCGCCAGAATCGCAGCGACGCCGAACGATCGATCCAGATCAGAAGATCCGCACGAGCCAGTCGATTGCTCCAGGTGGTTGAATGGCCACCTTCGAATATCCAGCGATCACGCGCCTCGACCTCATGGCACAACCGTGTCTTCTCGTCTCGGCTTCGCTCGACCCAGCCTGGCTGCCAGTGAATGGTGTCGATGTGCACGACCGGCAGCCCCGTGCATTCGCCAAGTTTGCGCGCCAAGGTGCTCTTCCCGGAGCCGGGTTGGCCGACAATCATGATCCGTTGCATCGAAGCTCCTTTTCGCCATGCCTGTTGAATGGGGCGCGCGATTCTACGGAAAAGTCCGGCAGCGTCAACCCAAGGAGCGGGCAAGCCAATCACGGCGGGTCATCTCCCATATCTCGACCTCAAGCGGCCCGGAGACGAAATGCCCGTCGCGCCTGTCCACCAGGCGCATGCCTTCATGCTCCGACACTTTTCGAGAGGCGTGATTGGCAACGGCCTTGGGCACCTGCATGACGGGGCGAGACAATGTCTCGAACCAATAGGCGTTGACCACCCGGCAGGCTTCGCGCATGTAGCCCTGCCCCCACCACTGCGGTGCAAGCCAGAAACCCCGGTTGTTCCCGGGTTGGTCGTACAGGCTGATGCTGCCGATGATGGGTTGCTCTGCGCCGCGCAGGCGGATCATCCAGTGCCATTCACGGCCCGCCGCCATGGCCGGTAACGCCATGTCACGCACGTAGACCAACGCGCCGTCTTGCGGATAGGGCCAGGGCACACGGCGATCGAGATAACGGACCACCTCCCACTGGGGAAACAACTGCTGGATCGCTGGCGCGTCTTCCAGTTGAAGGGGGGTGAGCACAAGGCGTTCTGTATACAGCGTCGCGAGGCAATCCATGGCGGTCGTTCCTGAGTACCGTTATGCCGGGGCCTTGATGGTCCGGGATTGAACCGCCGGTGTCGAGCGCAGAAAGGATGAGTCAGCTCGGCGCATTCATCGCGTCGTTGCAGGGGGCAGTGGCGCCGGTATCACTTGCACCTGTCCATGCTCCACCCCGCGCTCGACCATCAATTGACGCGACAACTCGCCGATACGCCCACTGGGGCCCTGAAGCACCGAAACCTCCAGGCAATGTCCTGCATCCAGGTGCACGTGCAGCGTCGAGCGGGTCAGGTCGTGGTGCGCGTGCAACGTCTGGTTGAGGCGCTTGGGAAGCTCACGCGTGGTGTGGTCATACAGGTAGCTGACCACCGCCACGCAGGGGTCATCTTCCGGCAAGGCTTCGGCTTCGCGCAGGCCGTTGCGCAGCAGGTCGCGGATGGCCTCCGAACGCCCTTGATAGCCCTGCGTTTCAACCCGTCGATCGATCAGACCGAGCAGCTCTTCATCCAGAGTGATGGTGATCCGTTGCATTTTCACTTCCAGTAAGATGATTTTTTATAGACATCATACCCACCGCTCTTTAGCCTACGGCCTCCATCGAAGTGGGGGACGCAGTGTGAAGCAGCAGCCTGGCAAACGAAAGCCTGCCCTGTGGGGCATTGTTCTTCTCGCGATGAGCGCCTTCGCGCAGGCCGCCGCCCCCACGGCGCCGGGTCAGACACTGGTGTACTCCTGGCCGGTCAACGCCGGCCCCATTGACCCGCGCGGATATGCGCCGAATCAGATGTACGCCCAGGCCATGGTCTACGAACCGCTGGTCCGCTACACCCACGCCGGCACCGTCGAGCCGTGGCTGGCGACGGGCTGGAAAGTGTCCGAGGACGGCAAGACCTACACCTTCACCTTGCGCGACGGCGTGCGTTTCAGCGACGGTACGCCGTTCGATGCCGCGGTCGCCAAGGCCAACCTGGATGCGGTCCTGGCCAACAGCCAACGCCATTGCTGGATGGAGCTGGTCAGCACCCTCGACCATGTCGAGGCCCCCGATCACCTGACCTTGCGCCTGGTGCTCAAGCACCCTTACTACCCGACGCTGATGGAGCTGGCCCAGGTCCGCCCGATGCGCTTCGGCGCCCCTGCAGCCAAGCCCGGCCAGCCAGTCGGGACCGGGCCCTGGATGCGGGTCGAGTCGCGCCTGGGCGAGTTCGACCGCTTCGTGCGCAACCCTTTCTACTGGGGGCCGCAACCGGCCTACGGCGAAGTCATGGTGAAGGTCATTCCCGACCCCAACAGCCGTGCCCTGGCCTTGCAGGCCGGTGAAATCGAGCTGATCCAGGGTGCCGCCGGCGAGATCAGCGCCGCCACCTTCGTGCGCCTGCGCGACCAAGGCTACGCCACTGCCCTGTCGGCGCCGTTGGCTACCCGCACGCTGGCCATGAACACCGGCCGTGGCGCCACGCGCGACCTGGCGGTGCGCCAGGCGATCAACGAGGCGGTGGACAAGCAGGCGATCATCGACAAGATCCTCTACGGCCTGGAACCGCGGGCTGACACCCTGTTCGCCAGCAACATGCCGTACTCGGACATCGGCCTGAAACTCTATCCATACGACCCTGCACAGGCCAGGCAGGCGCTGGAGTCCGCAGGCTGGACACTGGCTCCCGGTGCCAGCGTGCGCAGCAAGGGCGGTGAGCCGCTGTCGATCGAGCTGGTGTTCCTCGGCACCAGTGCCTTGCAGAAAAGCCTGGCTGAAGTCCTGCAGGGCGAGTTGGCCAAGGTCGGTATCCATGTCGAGTTGCGGGCCGTTGAAGAAGGCGCCCTGGTGCGGCGCCAGCGCGAGGGTGACTTTGACATGATCTTCGCCGACACCTGGGGCGCCCCGTATGATCCGCATTCGTTCGTCAGCTCCATGCGTTATGCCGGCCACGCCGACTACATGGCCCAGCGCGGGCTTGCGATGAAGGATGAACTGGACCGGCGCATCGGCCAGGTGCTGGCCAGCACCGACGAGCAACAACGCGCCGAGCAGTACCGCTTCATCCTGACCACCCTGCACGAGCAGGCGGTGTACTTGCCCATCTCCCACCTCACCGCCATCAGCGTGCACCGCGATTCGGTCGATCACGTCGAATTCGGCAGCACCTTGTTCGATGTGCCCTTCGAGGCCATGACCCCCAAGCAGGCCCACTGACATGCTGCGCTACATTCTGCTGCGCCTGGTATTGCTGGCCCCGGTGATGCTCGGTGTGTCGCTGCTGGTGTTCGTGTTGCTGCACCTGGGCAGCACGGACCCGGCCCTGGATTACCTGCGCCTGTCGCACATCCCGCCGACAGATGCGGCCATTGCCGAAGTGCGCCATGCCCTGGGCCTGGATCGGCCCTTGTACGAGCAGTACCTGAACTGGCTGTGGAATGCGTTGCATCTGGATTTCGGTGTTTCCTACCTGACCGGCCGACCGGTACTGGACGACCTGTTGTACTACCTGCCGGCGACCCTTCAACTGGGCGGCCTGGCGCTGGCCTGCACGTTGTTGCTGTCGATCCCGCTGGGGCTCATGGCCGCGCGCTGGCAGGGTCGCTGGCCCGACCATGCAGTCCGGGCGGTGACCTTCCTGGGCGTGTCGATGCCCAATTTCTGGCTGGCGTTCCTGTTGATTGCACTGTTCTCGCTGTCGCTGGGCTGGCTGCCGCCGCTCGGTCGAGGGCGCGCCGGGCACCTGGTGATGCCAGTACTGACCATTGCCCTGATGTCGATGTCGATCAATGCTCGCCTGTTGCGCGCCAGCCTGCTCGAAGCCAGCGGCCAGCGCCATGTCACCTACGCCCGCGCCCGGGGCCTGCCCGAACGCCGGGTGTGGCGCGACCACGTGCTGCGCAACGCCTGGCTGCCGTTCGTCACCGCCACCGGCATGCACGTGGGCGAACTGATCGGCGGTGCGCTGGTGATCGAGACCATCTTCGCCTGGCCCGGCGTGGGGCGCTTTGCCGTCTCGGCGGTGCTTAACCGCGATTTTCCGGTGATGCAGTGCTTCACCCTGCTGCTGACCGGCCTGTTGATGCTCTGCAACCTGGTCGTGGACGTGTGCTACGCCTGGCTCGACCCACGCAGCCGGCTGGAGGGCGCACGCGCATGAGTACGCGCTGGGCAATTCGTCGGCCGGCCGTGCCCGGCCATGCGGGGCTGGTCCTGGGCCTGGTGCTGGTTGGCCTGCTGGCGGTACTGGCCGTATTCGGCCAGTGGCTGACCCCGCACGACCCCGATCTGGTCGACCTCGGCCAGCGCCTCATGCCACCCGATGCCAGCCACTGGCTGGGCACCGATCACCTGGGCCGCGACCTGCTGTCGCGCTTGATCGTCGGTACCCGCCTGTCGCTGGGCAGCGTGATGTTGACCCTGGCCCTGGTACTGGCGCTCGGACTCGCCGTGGGAGGCCTCGCGGGCTTTGTCGGCGGGCGCACCGACCTGCTGCTGATGCGCCTGTGCGACATGTTCATGACCTTTCCGACCCTGGTGCTGGCGTTCTTCTTCGTCACGCTGCTCGGTACCGGCCTGACCAACGTGATCATCGCCATCGCGTTGTCCCATTGGGCGTGGTATGCGCGCATGGTGCGCGGCATGGTGATTGCCCAGCGTGGTCGTGAATACGTGCTGGCCTCGCGCCTGGCCGGTGCCTCGCGCAGCACCCGCCTGCGCCAGCACGTGCTGCCGAACATCGCAGGCCCCTTGCTGGTACTGGCGACCATGGACATCGGCCACATGATGCTGCACGTCTCGGGCCTGTCGTTTCTCGGCCTGGGTGTGGCACCGCCTACGGCCGAGTGGGGCGTGATGATCAACGATGCCAAGGAGTTCATCTGGAGCCACCCCCACCTGCTGCTGTTGCCGGGGCTGATGATCTTCTTCTCGGTGATGGCCTTCAACCTGCTGGGCGACGCACTGCGCGACCGCCTCGACCCGACCCGGGAGCACCACTAGATGATGCCAGCGACCCTCGAAATCCAGGACCTGCTCATAGCGTCCCACGCCGGTTTGCTGGTGCATGGCGTCGACCTGCAGTTGCGCCGCGGCGAGGTCTGCGCACTGGTCGGGGCCAGTGGTTCGGGCAAATCCCTGAGCTGCCTGGGCATGCTCGACCTGTTGCCTGCGGGCCTTGTGCGTACCCAGGGCCAGTTGCTGCTCGACGGCCAACCGGTGAGCGCCGCCCAGGTGCGTGGCCGCCTGGCCGGCCTGGTGCTGCAGAACCCGCGCAGTGCCTTCAACCCGGTAAGCAGCATGGCCAGCCACGGGCTCGAAACCCTTCGCCAGCACGGTATCACCGGCGCCGCCGCCCGCGAGCGCATGGCCGACTGCCTGGCGGCCGTGGGCCTGACGGATCACGCCCGCGTGCTGCAAGCGTTCGCCTTCCAGCTCAGCGGCGGCATGCTGCAGCGCATGATGATCGCCTTGGCGCTGATGGCCGAAACTCCGTTCCTGCTGGCCGACGAGCCCACCAGCGATCTCGACGCGGTAAGCCAGGCACGCTTTCTCGACGTGCTGATGGAGCTGGTTGGACGGCATGGCCTCGGGGTGCTGCTGGTGACCCATGACATGGGGGTGGTGGCGCGCTGCGCCGATCAGGTAGCGGTGATGGATGCCGGCCGCATCGTCGAGCGCCAAGCCGTGCATGCACTGTTCGACCGCCCTGTCAGCGACACTGCTCGCACCTTGCTCAAAGCCCATCGAATCCTCTGCGGGAGCCAAGCATGAGCCTGCTGCATGTCCAGCAACTGAGCCATCGCTACCGCACCGGCGGCTTGCTGCGCAAACGCGGCTGGCTGCAGGTGCTCGACGGTATCGACCTGCAACTTCAAGCGGGCGAATCCATTGGTTTGCTGGGCTGCAGCGGCAGTGGCAAAAGCACCCTCGCCCGCCTGCTGCTCGGGCTCGAAACTCCGAGCCAGGGGCAGGTTACCTTCGCCGGGCAAGCGGTCAGCCAACTGCGCGGCGAACCGGCACGGGCCTTCCAGCGGACCGTGCAGTTGGTGTTCCAGGACGCGCCGGGGGCGTTCAACCCACAGCGCAGCATCGGTTGGAGCATTGCCGAGCCACTGCGGCACCTGAGCGATCTGAGTGAGGCAGCCCAACGCCTACGGGCCATCGAGCTGCTGGAGCAGATGGGCCTGCACGCCGAGCATGCCGAACGCTTGCCACAGCAACTGAGCGGCGGCCAGCTACAGCGCGCCAACATCGCCCGGGCGCTGGCAATCTCGCCAAAGCTGGTGGTGCTCGACGAGGCGCTTTCGAACCTCGATCGCGTGCTGCAACTGCAACTGCTGCAACGGCTCGACGCACTGCGTCGCGACAACGGCACGGCTTTCCTGCTGATCAGCCATGACCTGAGCCTGGTGCGGTACTTCTGCCAGCGGGTTGTAGTGCTTGACGCAGGGCGCATCGTCGAAGATCGGGCCGTGGAGGGTGAACTGTCGTTCGAGCATCCCGCGGGGCGCCAGTTGCAGGCCGCCGTACTGCCCGAGCGCCCGGCAAGGCGTGGCGCTCAGGTCAGCAGGTCAACTGCGTGAGGCAGTGCGCCAGATGATCACGCGGATCAGCATCGGTTGCCTCAAGGGGTCATATCAGAACGCATACACCAGCGTGGCCGTTGCGCTGCGCGGCGTGCCATACCAGCCCCGCGAGCCGATCGCGGTGTAGTACTTCTCGTCGAACAGGTTATTGAGGTTCAAGGACACGCTGGTCTGCGGCGTGAAGGCGTATTGCGCCATTACGTCGACGATGCTGTAGGCGCCTTGGGTGAAGGTCTCGTTGTTGGGCCCGGCATCCTTGTAGTACTCCATGCCCTGCCAGCGCACGCCCCCGCCAACCTTCAACTGCGGCAGCGACTGCAGGCGGTAGCTGGTGAACAGCTTGAGGGTATCGCGTGGTACTTCGGTGAGCAGGCGATCGCCATCGGCGTTCTTGCTCACCGCGTAGGTGTAGCTCGCGGAGACTTGCCAGTCAGGCAGGATCTCCCCCGTCATTTCCATTTCGAAACCACGGGTCTTGGTGCCGGACTCGGCGCGGTAAGCCTGGTTGCCATCCGGGGCAAGGTTGCTGCCGTCGGCCACGGCGAGATTATCCTGGTGCACTTCGAAAACGCTGAGCGCGGTGGTCAGGCGCTTGTCGAAGAACTCGCTCTTTATACCCAGCTCGTAGTTCACGCCTTCGAGCGGGTCGAGGTAGTTGCCGCCCACATCCTTGCTGTTCTGCGGCTTGAAGATGGTGGTGTAGCTGGCGTAGGCCGACCAGTTCTCGGCCAGGTCGTACACCAGCCCGATGTATGGCGTGACGACGCCGGTTTCGCTGCGCGAGGTCCGGCGGGTCGCCCCGCTCGAGAGGTTGGTGTTGGCTTCGTCACGTTTCCAGTCGATCACCCGCGCACCGGTAATCAGCGACAGGTCATCGGCCAGGCTCCAGCGCACCGAAGCCACCAGGCCATCCTGGGTTTCGTCCAGCGCATCGCGCGACGACTTGGTGTGGATGGCATCCGGAACCGCCAGCGAGCCGTCCCAGGTATGGATGTTGTCGATGGTCTGGAAAGACCAGAGCGGATAACCGTCATTGCGGTAATACGCCCGGTAATGACTGGCGCCCACATACGCCTGGTGCTCGCGCGACAGCAACTCGAAGGGGCCAGAGGCAGAGAGATCGAACGACGTCTGCCGGGGGTCCCCCGCCCAACGGCCGGTCCAGGTACTGATGCCGCTGCCGTCGGGGTTTACGGTGCCGTTGGCGGCGGTGGCGAAGGCGTCGTCATAGCTGCGGCGGCTGTGCTCGGCGTTCAGTTTCAGCTGCCAGCCGTTGTCCAACTGGTGCTCCAAGGTGGTGAACAGGGTTTTCGTGCGGCGCTTGTGATAGCTCCAGTCGGACGCCGAGTTGAACGAGCGCGAAGGCTTGAAGTGGCTGCCATCGCTATTGAACATCGGGAAGCCATGGTTGCCCGCGCCGTCGTTGTCCATCTCCTGGTATTCGGCGCCTACGGTCAGCATCGTGCTGTCGGTGACATCCCACTCCACCACGCCGTAGGCCACCTGGCGCTCCAGCGATTGGCGGTCGATATGGCTTTGGCTGTCGGTGGTCGACGCCACGAAGCGCCCACGGACATGGCCGCTTTCGGACAGCTTCCCGGACACGTCCAGCTCGGTGCGATAGTTGTCCCAGGAGCCGGCCTTGAGCGTCAGTTTGCGCTGGGTCTGCAGCGTCGGTTTCTTGCGAATCAGGTTGATGGTGGCGCCCGGATCACCGGTACCCGACATCAGCCCCGTGGCGCCGCGAACCACCTCGACGCGGTCGTAGCTCACCATATCGGCCAGGTCGTCACGAAAACCGTAGCTGTCAGGTCGATTGACGCCGTCGACCTGGTAGCTGCCCACCTGGAAACCACGGACATAAATGTTGTTGCCGTCACTACCGGCCGGCCCCATGCTGTCGACGACCACACCAGGGGTCTGTTCAAGCACCTGGGCAACGTCCGTCAGGTTCTGGTCTTCGATCCGCTGGCGGGTGACCACACTGATGGACTGGGGCGTCTCGCGTGCCGACAGGCGCAGGCCGGTCGCGGTGCTCGCCGAGCCCGTCGCATAGCTGCCAGTACCCTCGGTCGTGCTGCCCAGCCCCGTGGCATCGATGCTGGTGGCCCCCAGTTCCACCGTGCCTTCGGCTGGCGCCTTGCTCAGCACGTAGCGCTTCTCGCCCATCTGCTGGATCCGTAATCCGGTACCTTGCAGCAAGTGGGCGAAACCCTGCTCCAGCTCGAAGCTGCCGTGCAGCCCCGATGACCGCAGGCCATCCGCCTCTTCTTGGCTGAAGCTGATGGTCACGCCGCTGGCCGCGGCGAACTGGCTGATCGCAGCGGCCAGGCTGCCAGCGGGAATATCGTAGTGCTGTGGGGCAGCCCAGGCGGTCGAAGTCGCCAGTGCGGCGCTGCACAGGCTCAGCGCGAGGGTCGCCTGGCGAATGCTGCTGGCTAGCGAGGAACGGCGTGCGGACATGAGATTGGGGTTCCTGATCTGGTTGGCATGGGCGCGCCAGATGCGCGCTCCCTCAAGGGCCGAGCCAGCAAAAGAAATCTGTTACCCCGAGGCAAAAAAAATTCGGGCAACGCCTATGACCCGCTTACCCCAGCCCGGAGGGCTCCAGGCGCACCCAGTAGTCGGTCATGCGTCGGACGCGGATCGGCAAGGCGTCTTCCAGGCTGGCCAGCGCAACGTTGGTGTCATCGAGGTTGAAGGCGCCGGACAAGCGCAGCCCGGCGACCTCCTTCGAGCAGCCGAGATAACCAGGCCGGTAGCGGGCCAAGGCCTGCACCACATCACCCAAGCGCCAATCGACGCTGACCAGCATGCCCTGGACCCAGGCCTGGGCATCGGGCTCCATCGGTCGCAGCGGCCCGAAACTGTCGGCAGTGAAGCTCAGGCTGTAGCCGGTATCGATGCGCAGCCGTTGCGACATGCGCTTGGCTTGCACCTCCACGGCCTGGGTGGCCACCGTGACATGACTTACGCCAGCGTCCTGGCGCACGCTGAAGCGGGCGCCAAGGGCCAGGATGTCGCCTTCGGCGGTGCACACGCTGAGCGGACGCGGATCCTGGGCAGTGTCCACCAGAATCTCGCCCTGGCGCAGTTGAATCAGGCGCTGCCCGGCGTCGAACACGACGTCCACTCGGCTGTCAGTGTTGAGGTCCAGCCGCGTACCGTCGGCAAGCGTCAATTGCCGCCGCTCACCCACCCGAGTCCAGTAATCGGCACGCCAGGGCGAGACCCGATAGCCCTGCCACCCCACCGCTCCGACCCCGAGCAGCAGCGCCAGGGCCTTCACCGCGGAACGTCGATCCCAGCGTGCGGCCTGCAGTGTCTGCGCCGCACCACGAGGGGCGTTGCCCAGGCGGTACTGCAATTGCTCCAGGCGTGCCCAGGCTTCGGCATGACGGTTGTCGGCGGCGTACCAGGCTTGCCATTGGACGCGAGTGGCTTCATCGACGTCGCTGTCGTGCAGGCGCACATACCAGTTCACAGCATCGGCTAGAATGGCCTTCATGCGTCGTCGATCAGCAAGCAATGCATCAGCCCACGGGCCAGGTGCTTGCGCACGGTACTGACCGAAACACCCAGCCGGGTGGCGGCTTTTTCGTAGCTCAGGCCGTCAAGCTGTACGGCCAGGAAGATCGCCCGCGTGCGCTCGCCGAGACCATCGAGCATACGGTCGATGGCCATCAACGTTTCCAGCACGGCAGCACGGGTTTCAGCGCTGGGCGCATAGTGCTCGGGCTGTTGCGCCAAGGCTTGGAGGTAGGCGCTTTCCAGGCTGCGACGCCGGTAGAGATCGATGACCAGGCCGCGAGCGATGGTCGCCAGATAATGCCGTGGCTCGTTGAGCATGCCTGCACTGCGCGCCAGCAACACCCGGATGAACGTGTCCTGGGCCAAGTCCGCAGCATCGGCGGCGTTATTCATGCGCTGACGCAACCAGCCGTGCAGCCAGCCGCTGTGCTCGCGGTACAGTGTTTCCAAACCCATGTGCGCGGCGCCGTCAGCTACAACGGTGGACATCACGCTCCTCCCCGAAAAAGATTATTAGATGCAAATAAGAACATGTCGCAAGTGTACTCAGTGAAGGGGAGATTGGGAATGCCGCGCTGGATGAGGTCAGCCGAGCGATCCATCGATCACACTGATGATTACTATCGAACGGCCTGCCTATAGGCCTTTCGGAACCCACTTCTATAATCGCCCTCCTATTTTCCCGCCTCCTGCGCCTGCTCCAGGCGACAACACTTGGAATCCGTACCATGCCAAGCGTCAATCAGGCCCCCGATGGCCTTCTTGAACATAACCAACAGAGCGTCAAACAGCAGTGGCTGGCGATTCTCTCGGTTGCCGTGGGCGCCTTCGCCCTGGTGACCAGTGAATTCCTCCCGGTAGGCGTTCTCAACGATGTGGCCAGCGACCTGGGCATCAGTGCCGGGCAAGCCGGCCTGATGGTCACCCTGCCCGGTATCATGGCCGCCCTCGCCGCTCCGCTGCTGTCGGTGGGCATCGGTGCCATGGACCGCCGCTACCTGCTGATCGGCCTGACGCTGATCATGATCATCGCCAACTCGGTGGTGGCCTATGCCAGCGACTTCAGCCTGCTGCTGTTCGGCCGCGTGCTGCTGGGTATCAGCATCGGTGGCTTCTGGGCCACGGCCATTGCCCTGAGCGGGCGCCTGGCGCCCAAGGGGGTGGGCGTGGCCCAGGCGACTTCGATCATCATGGTCGGGGTCACCCTGGCCACGGTGCTGGGCGTGCCGGTCGGCACCTGGCTCAGCGGCCTGATGGGCTGGCGCATGACCTTCCTGGTGACCGCCCTGCTGGGTGTGCCGGTGCTGCTCGCGCAGGTCTTCCTGCTGCCACGGCTCAATCCCGACAAGGCCATCCGCATCAGTGACTTGCCGGCGCTGTTCATCAATCCGCTGGCACGGGTCGGCCTGATCGCGGTCTTGCTGATTGGCCTGGCGCACTTTGCCGCGTACACCTATGTCGCACCGTTCTTCAAGCAAAGCTCGGGCTTCGACGGCGCAACCATCGGCTCGCTGTTGCTGCTCTACGGCGTAGCCGGCGTCATCGGCAACCTGTTCGCCGGCTTCGCCGCCAACCGCAGCGTGCGCTACACCCTGCTGCTGGTGGCCTTGCTGATCGGCATCAGCACCGCACTGTTCCCTTACTTCGCCACCGGCATGACTGGGGCGGTGATGCTGATCGCACTGTGGGGCTTTGCCTTCGGTGCCTTCCCGGCCTGTGCCAGCATCTGGATGTTCGTGGTCGCGCCCAAGGATGTCGAACGCGGCATGCCGCTGTTCGTGGCCATGTTCCAGGTGATCATCGCACTGGGCTCGTTCTTCGGTGGGCGGATCGTCGACCAACTGGGCAGCTCGGTGCTGCTGAGCCTGGCCACGGCGCTGGTCGGTTGCGGATTCGTCACCGTGCTGGTACTGGGGCGTAACGTCAGCAACAGCCTGGCAGCCCAGCCTGCCTGAGCCTTGCAGGGGCTGCGTTGCGGCCCCTGCAGCTTGCGTCGGTCAACGCGTCATGCAGCGCTGGTAGCGCTCGTCCACCCTCCCCGCAAACCACGCCGTGGTCAACTTGCGGGTGATCTTCGGGCTCTTGAGCACGATCCCCGGCAGCACCGCACGTGGCAGTGGTTTGCCCGCCTTGGCGTCAGCGAGGGCAAATACGCCGCGGTACAAGGCGCTGTCCTCGAGCGCCAGACTGTTCTCCAATTCCAGCTGGCTGCGAATCTGCGGATTGCGCAGCCCCAGCTTCACCCCAAGGCTGCGCGCCGCGCGCTCGGTCGTGCCTGGCAGGATCGCACCCGGTGCGATCAGGTCGCCGTCCAGGGCCAACGCTGCACCCGTCACGCTGTTCAGCGCCGCCTGGAATGCGGCGTTGCGGCTGGCGTACCAGCCTGCGTTGAAATCGGCGAAGCGGTACAGCGGCCGCTCATAATGGGCGGGATAGCCCAACAAGTGGGCGATGCCGAAGTACAGGCCGCCGCGACGGCTGAATACCTCCTGGCGAATCGTGCCCTGGCGCTGGTAGGGATAGTCCTTGGCATGGCGTTCGGCAAAGTCGATGCTGACCTGCATCGGCCCGCCGGTACGCACCGGGTTGAGCCCGCCGAGCAACTTGTCGCCCAGCGGCAAGCCGGCGATGAAATCATCGAACAGGGCGCTGAGCTGCTTCTCGCTGCGTACCGCCAGCAGGCGCTGCTGGTAGCTCTGGCCGTTCGCCGAAGGCGTCGCCAGGGCGCCATCGACCAGCAGCCTGGGGATATGCAGACGCGCGGCGCGGCGGTCGATTTCCTCGCGGGCGATGCGGCCCAGGTTGGGCACCTGGGGGTCGGCGGTGAAGGTGGATTCCTGCTCGGTCACCGCCAGCACCGCGCACAGATTGCTGCGGCTGGGCGCGATGCCCTGGGCGGTGAACGCGACCTGGATGTCCTCGGCCCAGCCCTGGCGGTCCTTGACCGAGGCAGGCAGCAGGCGCATGAGCTGGGCGCGGACCTGGGCAGGGTCGACTTCGGGCGACTCCTCGCGGCGCCCGGCACAGCCTTGCAGCAGGGCCAGCAGCATCAGCCCAGCGCCCAGCAGCCGCGGGTTCAGGATGGGTCACCGACGATGTAGGTCTTGCTGATATGGCGGAACAACGGGTGGCTGGCACTGCCCAGCAGTTCGAACAGCACCATCTCGCGGGTGACGATCTGCGCCCCGGCGTCGCGCATGCGCGCAAGGCCTGCCGCCTTGTTTGCCGGGGTGCGGCTGTCGCAGACGTCCTCGACCACGAACACCTGCTTGCCCAGGCCCAGCAGGCCAAGCACCGTCTGCAGCACGCAGACGTGGGTTTCCATGCCACAGACGATCACCTGCTCGCGCGCCAGCAGGCTGGCGGGCAGGCATTCGGCGGCCACGCAGGAAAAGTGCAGCTTTTCGACGATCTCGGCCCCTGTAGCGGCGGCCTTGAGTTCGGCCAGGGTCGCGCCCAGGCCCTTGGGGTACTGCTCGGAAATCACCGTGGGCAGCTCGAGTTCGGCGATGGCGGCGAGCAACCCGCGGGCCCGCGCGCGGGTGCCCTCGGGGTCGCTCATGGCACCGATGAGGCGTTCCTGGATATCGACGACCAGCAGCGTGGCCTGGCGGGGATCGATCAGCATGGGGACAACCCTTGTCCTGTGGGAAAGCCCCCAGCCTCCCCCAGGCAAAGGCCTACGTCAATCATGCCGAAAGTCGATGAGGTTCCAGAGAGGCGGCCAGCAGGCTCAACACCCGGTCTTCGTGCTCATGGATGAAGAAGTGCCCGCCAGGGAAGACCTCCAGCGAGAAATCGCCCAGGCTTTCGCGACGCCAGGCCAGCAGTTGCTCTTCGCTGGCGCGGTCGGCCTCGCCGCCCAAGACATGCAACGGGCAGTGCAACGGTGCGCGTTGGCGATAGTCGTAGCGGCCGCACATGAGGAAATCGGCGCGCAGAATCGGCAAGGTCAGGCCCATGAGCTCTTCGTTAGCCAGCACCTCCTCGGGGGTGCCCTGCAACTGGCGCAGCTCGTCGATCAGCTCGGCATCGGTCTTGGCTTCACGCCAGCCCTTGCCGTCGTAGTCCTCACGTCGGGTCGGTGCCGCCGTGCCGCAGGCAAACAGTGCGACCGGTGCCTTGCAACCCAAGGCTTGCAGCTCGTGGGCCAGCTCGAAGGCGAGCAGCGCGCCCAGGCTGTGCCCGAGCAGCGCATAGGGCGTGCTCGCCGCCAGGCGTTGCTCGCTGGCCAGTTGCCGGGCCAGTGCCTGCATGTCGGTTTGCAGCGGCTCGCCCAGGCGCGCGCCGCGCCCGGGCAACTCCACCGGGCGCACCTGCAACCAGGCCGGCAGCTTGCGCCGCCAGCGGCTGTAGACCATGGCACTGGCGCCCGAGTACGGCAGGCATAGCAGGTTGAGTGCAGTCACGCCTTACTGCACCGCAGCTTCGGCCATCTTCTGGCGCAGGCTCAGGGGGCGCATGTCGGTCCACACTTCATCGATGTAGGCCAGGCAGTCTTTCTTCAGGCCACTCTTGCCTGCGGCGCGCCAGCCGTTGGGGATCGCCTTGTAGTCGGGCCAGATCGAGTACTGTTCCTCGTGATTGATCACAACCTGGAACACGATGTCGTCGCGGTCGAAAACGGAAGTCATTGCCTGTCTCCTTGGGGTGATGATGGCCCGGTCCGCCTGGACGCAGGGCAGCTCTCAGGAAAACGAAGGGAGACGGGGGAAAATTACGCTTTTTTCACGGATCGACATACAAGGACGTCGAGCGGCGGGCAGCGCTTGCGGGCCATTGCGGACCGCAAGCGCGGTAGTGCGCGGTGACGCGGCTACGGCATCACTGGTGGCACGTACTGCAAGGTGGTGCCCAGCGCCCAGAGCAGCACCAGCACCAGGGGCACGTGCACCAGCAGTTGCACGAAGGAGAAGCCGATCAGGTCACGCGCCTTCAGGCCCAGCACGCCCAGCAACGGCAGCATGTAGAAGGGGTTGATCAGGTTCGGCAGCGCCTCGGCGGCGTTGTAGATCTGCACCGCCCAGCCCAGGTGGTACTGCAGGTCGTTGGCCACCAGCATCACGTAGGGCGCTTCGATGATCCACTTGCCGCCGCCAGACGGAATGAAGAAGCCCAGCACCGCCGAATACACGCCCATCAGCAAGGCATAGGTGTCATGGGTGGCGATCTGGGTGAAGAACACCGAGATGTGGTGCGCCAGGGTCTGTGCGTCGGCGCCCTTGACCTGGGTGAGGATGGCGGCGATCGAGCCGTACAGCGGGAACTGGATCAGCACGCCGGTGGTGGTCGGCACCGCACGGGCCACGGCGTCGAGGAAGCTGCGCGGACGCCAGTGGAGCAAGGCGCCCAGCATGATGAACAGCAGGTTGTAGGTGTTCAGCCCGGAGATGGCGGTGATCGCAGGCTTGGTGGCGAACTCCTGGTACAGCCAGCCGGCCGCCAGGGCCACCAGCAGCAGGATCAGGATCGGGCTGTGCTCCAGCCACTCGCCGGGGCGGGTGCGCTGCGGCGCAGGTGGGGCGGTGAAGGTCGGATCGACACCACAGTCCTGGGCGCTGCGCGCACTGTTCGGTCCGGGCGCGGTGGCGTAGGCGACGACCAGCGAGACGATCACCAGCGCGGCCAGCATCACCCCGGACTGCCAGAGGAAGATGGTTTCGGTGAACGGAATGACGCCGGTGATCGACAGGATCGACGGCGGCAGGCTGGCCGGGTTGGCCTGCAACTGTGCAGCCGACGACGACAAGCCCAGCGCCCACACGGCGCCCAGGCCCAGGTAGGCAGCAGCGCCCGCGGCGCGGTAGTCCATCTTCAGGTCCGTGCGGCGGGCCAGGGCACGCACCAGCAGGCCGCCGAACACCAACGACAGACCCCAGTTGAGCAAGGAGGCGAGCATCGAGATCAGCGCCACCCAGCACACCGCCGAGCGGCCGTTCTTCGGCAGGCGCGCGAGGCGGTCGATCAGGCGCGCAGCAGGCGGCGAGCTTGCGACCACATAGCCGCCAATGACCACGAAGGCCATCTGCATGGTGAACGGGATCAGGCTCCAGAAGCCGTCACCAAAGGCCTTGGCGGTGTCGGTGGGCTTGGCGCCCATGGCCAGGGCGCCCAGGCACACCAGCATCACGGCCAGGGCGGCGAACACCCAGGAGTCGGGGAACCAGCGTTCGGCCCAGTTGGAGCAGCGCAGGGCAAAGCGGGCGGAGCGGCTGTCTTGGATTTCAGCGGCCACGAGTGTTTTCCTTTTTTGGTCTTATTGGTGGATGTTGCTTGTTTATCAACGCAAAACCCCTGTAGGCGCGGGCTTGCCGTGGGAGCGGGCTTGCCCGCGAATACGTTGGTGAATGTACCGGCGCATTCGCGGGCAAGCCCGCCCCTACAACGAGCCCGCCCTTACAGGGGGGAGGTAAAGCAATAGCGTTAGAACGTCATCTCTTTCACATCGTCCGGCACGATCAGCTTGCCGGCGGTTTTCTCGACGATCTCCTGGACGCTCACCCCGGGCGCGGTCTCGCGCAGGATGAAGGCACCGTTCTCGATCTCGAGGTAGGCAAGGTCGGTAAGCACCTTGCGGATGCAGCCAGCACCCGTCAGCGGCAGGCTGCAACGTGGCAGGAGCTTGGACTCGCCGTCCTTGGAGGCGTGGGTCATGGTGACGATGATGTTTTCGGCGCCGGCCACCAGGTCCATGGCGCCCCCCATGCCCTTGACCAGCTTGCCGGGGATCATCCAGGAGGCGATGTTGCCCTCCACGTCCACCTCGAAAGCGCCCAGCACGGTGAGGTCGACATGACCGCCACGGATCATGGCGAAGGATTGCGCCGAATCGAAGATCGACGCGCCACGGCGGGCGGTCACGGTTTGCTTGCCGGCGTTGATCATGTCGGGGTCGAGGGTGCTCTCGGTGGGGAACTCGCCCATGCCGAGCAGGCCGTTCTCCGATTGCAGCATCACGTCCATGTCGGCGGGCACATAGTTGGCCACCAGGGTGGGGATGCCGATGCCGAGGTTGACGTAGTAGCCGTCCTTCAGTTCACGGGCGACGCGTTGAGCCATCTGTTCGCGGGTCAGTGCCATGGTCAGGATCTCTTTGTTGTTCTGTGGACGGCGCTCAGGCCTTGACGGTGCGCTTCTCGATGCGCTTCTCGAAGGTGCCGACGATGACCCGGTCGACGAAGATTCCCGGCGTGTGGATCTCGCTGGGCAGCAGCACGCCCGGCTCGACGATTTCCTCGACCTCGACCACGGTGATCTTGCCGGCGGTGGCGGCCAGCGGATTGAAGTTCTGGGCGGTGTTGCGGTACACCACGTTGCCGTAGTGGTCGGCCTTCCAGCCCTTGACGATGGCGAAGTCGCCGGTGATGGATTCTTCGAGGATGTACTTGCGGCCGTTGAACTCACGCACCTCTTTGCCTTCGGCGACCGGGGTGCCGTAGCCCGTGGCGGTGTAGAAGGCCGGGATACCGGCACCGCCGGCGCGCATCTTCTCGGCCAGGGTGCCTTGGGGGGTGAGTTCCACTTCCAGCTCACCGCTGAGCAACTGGCGCTCGAACTCGGCGTTCTCGCCGACATAGGAGGCCACCATCTTGCGGATCTGCCGGTCTTCGAGCAGCACGCCCAGGCCGAAGCCGTCGACGCCGCAGTTGTTGGAGACCACCGTCAGGCCCTTGACCCCGCGGCGCTTGATCTCGGCGATGAGGTTCTCGGGGATGCCACACAGGCCGAAGCCGCCGGCCAGTACCGTCATGTCGTCGGTCAGGCCTTCGAGAGCCTGTTCATAGGTTGCTACGCGCTTGTCCAGTCCGGCCATGCTGATCCGCCTTTGTAGTTGTTTGAGCGTGTGGAAGGCATCTTCACCGCTGGCGACTGATTTGTTAATTTTGTTTTCGTCATCGATTGATAACTTTTGCAAAACAACCTGCGGACCCGCCATGAACGTCAAGCAACTGCGCGCCTTCGTCACCGTGGCCAAGTACCAGAGCTTCGCCCAGGCCGGCGAACACCTGCACATTTCGCAACCGGCACTGAGCCTGACCATCAAGGCGCTGGAGGACAACCTCGGCGGCGCCCTGCTCACCCGCACCACACGCAGCGTCAGCCTCACCGCCGAGGGCGAGGTGCTGCTGCCGCTGGCCCGGCGCCTGCTGGCCGACTGGGACGATACCGAGGAAATGCTGCGCCAGCGCTTCACCCTGCAACTGGGGCGGGTGTCGGTGGCGGCGATGCCGGCCTTTGCCGGCAACCTGCTGCCGCAGTCACTGAAGGTGTTTCGCCAGCGCTACCCCAAGGTCAACGTCACCGTGCACGACGTGATCAACGAGCAGGTGCTGGAACTGGTCCGCCACCGCCGCGTCGAACTGGGCATAGGTTTCGAGCCCGAGCGCAGCGATGCCTTGCAGTTTCACCCGTTGTACCTGGACCGGTTCGTCGCCGTGGTGCCGGGCGATTCACCCTTGGCGCAGCAGCCCCAGGTGAGCTGGCGCGAACTGTTGACTCATGACTTCATCGCCCTGCAACGCCCGTCGGCGGTGCGCCTGCTGCTCGAGCAACACCTGGCCGCCGAGCATGGCCGGCTGGCGGTGGCCTTCGAAAGCCACCAGTTGTCCACGGTCGGGCGAATGGTTGCCAATGGTTTGGGGGTCAGTGCCGTACCGGCGCTGTGCATCAACCAGATGCAGGAGCTGGGGGCGCGCTGCGTACCTTTGGTCGAGCCCACTGTCGAGCGGCGCATTGGGGTCATCGCCCTGAGCGACCACAAGTTGTCCACTGCGGCGCAGGCGTTGCTGGATGTGTTGCTGTCACATACCCGTGCGCCGGAGGTGTGGTCGCATGGGGTTGCGTGAGGGCTGAAAGGTGCTTGCCTGAGGTTTTTCAGCGCCTGTGAGATCGAGCGCCGCGCGGGCGGCGCTCGATCTCACAGGCGCTGAAAATCTTTCGGCAAGCACCTCAGTCACCAACAAGATAATCACGCAAGCGCAGCAACATCGCGTCACAACCCTGCAGTTGCACGACGCTGACGAACTCGTCCGGCTTGTGCCCCTGATCCATGCTGCCCGGCCCGCAGACCACGGTCGGGATCCCCGCCTGATCGAACAGCCCACCTTCCGTGCCAAAGGCCACGGTGCCGAAATCTTCCGAGCCGCTGAGCAGCGCCACCAGGCGCGCCGCTTCGCTGTCTTCGGGCGTTGCCAGCCCAGGGTAGGCACTGAGCGGCGTGAGACGGATCTCGCTGGCATCACTGACGGCACGCATGCGTGGCAGCAGGTCGGTTTCGGCGTAGGTATGCAGGCGCTCGGCCACGACCTTGGCTTCAAAACCCGGCAAGGCACGCACCTCGAAATCGAACTCGCACTCCTCAGGCACGATGTTCAGCGCGCGGCCGCCCTTGATCACGCCAGTCTGCACGGTAGAGAACGGCGGATCGAAGCGCGCGTCATGTTGCTCGGGACGGGCCAGCTCGCCGCCGATCTCGCCCAGCTTGCCGATCAATTGCGCTGCGTACTCGATGGCATTGACACCATAAGGTGCATAGGCCGAGTGGCACGCGGCGCCGTGCACCTGGCAGCGCATGGCCAGCTTGCCCTTGTGCCCGAGCACGGGTTTGAGCTCGGTGGGTTCGCCGATCAGGCACAGGCGTGGCTTGTTCGGGCGCTGTTCGAGCGCCTCCAGCATCGAGCGCACACCGAGGCAGCCGACCTCTTCGTCATAGGAGAATGCCAGGTGCACCGGCGTCTTCAGCGGCTGGGCGAGAAACGCCGGCACCGCCGCCAGCACCGAGGCGATGAAGCCCTTCATGTCGGCCGTGCCACGGCCATACAGGCGGCCATCGCGCTCGCTCAGGCGAAACGGCTCGACGCTCCAGGCCTGGCCGTCCACCGGCACCACATCGGTATGCCCGGACAGCACCACGCCGCCACGATCGGTCGGGCCGATGGTGGCGAACAGGTTGGCCTTGGTACCCACCTCGTTGAGGAACAGTTCGCTCTCGACCCCAAGCCCCGCCAGGTAATCGCGGATGAAACCGATCAGTTCGAGGTTGGAGTCGCGACTGACCGTGGCAAAGCCGATCAGGCGCTCCAGCACGGCGCGGCTGGTGAGATCACTCATCGCCCGGCACCCCGTAGCTGGGTGCGGTGGTCGGGTTCAGGGCGCGTGTGACGTAGTCCTGCATCTGTGGGCGATAGGCCTGCCACAGGCGGTCGAGTTCGCCGATCGGGTCGTGCTCGGCCCAGTCCACACGCAGGTCCACCAGCGGCCAGGTCAGCTCACCGGCGATCTTCAGGGCGGCCGAGTGCACAGGGCCTGCCTCGCCACCGGCGGCCATGGCCGCGTGCATCGCCGCCAGCAAGCGATCGGCCAGGTGCCCACCGGCCTGCTCGAACGCGTGCACCATCGCCTCGATCACCTGCGGCGAGGCCAGCAGGTTGCCCGCGGCTGCACACTGCTCGCCGGCGACCGCATTATGTACGCCGAGTGCTTCTTTGCCGGTGAACAGCGCGACCTGGCCGTGGCTGTCGATCACCGTCACCTGGCGGTACTCGCTCCAGCCGTTGGCGCTGAGCACCCGGTCCAGCGCTGCGGCAGGCGGCAACTGGCCCTGCTCGAGGGCGTCGAGGATCTGCGGGCCGAGGGCCGGCAAGGTGATGTTCTGCGTCGCCACCGCCCCTACCCCGGCACGCACCCACGGGCAGCGGGCACCGACGGCGATGCTGGACGAGCTGATGGCGATGCCGACCTGGCCGGTTTCCTGGCAGCGGCCGATGATGGAGAAGGTCATGGTGCAGCTCCTTTCTGGGTTTACCGGCATTCTCGGCAAGCCCTGGCGGCGGCGAAACGAGCATTTTGCTTGGCAATGGCGAGGAAAAAACTGGGCACCGCGGGTTTGCTGGGCAAATCTGCCGGGCTGCTCGCTGCAGCGCTGCCACCCTTCGCCAATTTATCGGCAAGCCCCAGCTAAATACTATTTTCGCGAAATTCCGTGCATCCCTAGTCTGGCCCCAGGTAACGGCGGTCCTCCAAAACCGACCTGACAAAAACCGCCTGAACAAGGGCTCGGACATGACACTGAACAATCTCGAAATCGACACCCTCGTGGTCGGCGCCGGCCAGGCCGGCGTGGCCATGAGCGAACACCTGAGCAAACTCGGCGTGCCGCACCTGGTGCTGGAACGCAACCGCATCGCCGAGGCCTGGCGCACTGGACGCTGGGACTCGCTGGTGGCCAACGGGCCAGTCTGGCACGACCGCTTCCCTGGCCTTGAATTCGACCTCGACGCCGACGCCTTCGCCGGCAAGGACCAGGTCGCCGACTACTTCGAGCGCTACGTGCGCAAGTACAACCTGCCCGTGCGTACCGGCATCGAAGTCAAGCGCGTGGTGCGCAACAGCGACCGCCCGGGCTTCACCATCGAAACCAACGAAGGCGTGATCCGCGCCAACCGCGTGGTCGCCGCCACCGGGCCGTTCCAGAAACCGGTGATCCCGGCCATTGCGCCAAAGGATGAACGCCTGCACCAGATCCACTCCGCCGCATACTACAACCCGCAGCAATTGCCTGAAGGTGCGGTGCTGGTCGTCGGTGCCGGGTCTTCCGGGGTGCAGATCGCCGAAGAGCTGATGCGCGCCGGGCGCCAGGTCTACCTCTCGGTCGGTGCCCACGACCGCCCACCACGCGCCTACCGCAACCGCGACTTCTGCTGGTGGCTGGGCGTGCTGGGTGAATGGGACGCAGAAATCGCCAAGCCAGGCCGCGAACACGTGACCATTGCCGTCAGCGGTGCCCGTGGCGGCCATACCGTGGACTTCCGCGCCCTCGCCCACCAGGGCATGACCCTGGTCGGCCTGACCCAGTCGTTCGAAGACGGCGTGGTGCGTTTCCAGGACAACCTGGCCGACAACATCAACCGCGGCGACGAGAACTACCTGGCCCTGCTCGATGCCGCCGATGCCTACATCGAGCGCAACGGCCTGGACCTGCCCGAAGAGCCCGAAGCGCGCCAACGCCTGGCCGACCCGGACTGCGTCAGCAACCCGCTGCTGGAACTGGACCTGGCCAAGGCTGGTGTCACCAGCATCATCTGGGCCACCGGCTACGGCGTGGACTTCAGCTGGCTGCAGGTCGACACCTTCGACGCCAACGGCAAACCCCAGCACCAGCGCGGCGTGGCCCGCGAGCCGGGGGTGTATTTCCTCGGCCTGCCCTGGCTGTCGCGCCGCGGCTCGTCGTTCATCTGGGGCGTATGGCACGACGCCAAGCACGTCGCCGGCCATATCGCCACCCAGCGCACCTACCTGGCCTATCGCGACCGCGACCAGCGCGCAGCGGATGAACAGCCACACACCTCGATCAGCAACGTCAGCACCCTCGGAGCCCACTGATGCCTACCCATACCCGCATCCGCATGTTCAACACCAAGGCCACCTACCCCAACCAGACCCTGGACAATGACCTCTGCCAGGCCGTGCGTGCCGGCAACACCATCTATGTACGCGGCCAGGTCGGCACCGATTTCGAAGGCCGCCTGGTCGGTCTGGGCGACCCCCAGGCGCAGGCCGAGCAGGCGATGAAAAACGTCAAGCAACTGCTTGAAGAGGCCGGCTCCGACCTGTCGCATATCGTCAAGACCACTACCTACATCACCGACCCACGCTTCCGCGAGCCGGTGTACCGCGAAGTCGGCAAGTGGCTCAAGGGCGTGTTCCCGATCTCCACCGGGCTGGTGGTAGCGGGTCTGGCGCAGGCTGAGTGGTTGATGGAAATCGATGTGATCGCTGTGGTGCCGGATGAGCAGTAAGCACTGATTGCCACCGCGGTGTTCTGTTCGCGGCGGTTCGGGTAGCCGAACCGCCGCGAATCGTTTACAGCTTCGCCAACTCTTCGCGACAGAACTCGACGAACAACTGCGCAGGCTTGGTCAATTGCACACGCTTGAGGTGCGCCGCCGCCAGCCCCGACAACGCCACCGGCTCGGCGATATCCAGTGTCACCAGGCGCTTGCCATCGTAGGTGAAGGGTGAATGCGGCCGGGTCACCAGCAGCGAAAAACCGAACCCCTGCCCTACCATCCCGCGCACCATCTCGATCGATGGCGAACTGAAGACGATGTTCGGCGTCAGCCCCATCTCGTTGAACAGGCTGACGAAGTAGGTACGGCTCGGCGCAACGTCGAGCAGGATCATCGGCTCCGGGCACAGGTCGCGCAGCGAAACCTGGGCCTGGCTGGCGAAGCGGTGCTTCTCGGGCAGCAGCACATAGGGCTTCTGCGGCGGCATCAGCGGCTCGGCCTCGATGGTGCCGTCCAGGTCGTGGTCGTAGAGAAACGCCAGGTCGAAGGTGCCGGCGGTCAGCCCCTGGATCAGCTCCTGCTGCTCACCGTCACGCAGGCGGATGTCGACACCGGGGTAGCGCTCGCGAAACCCTGCGATCAACCGGGGCAGATAAAGCGGCGCAACGGTCTCGAAGCAGCCGATGTCGATCTGCCCGGCCACCGTATCGTTGTCGGCCAGGGCGTTCTGCTCGAACTCATGGGACATCTGCAGCAGCGCCTTGGTCTTGGCGTAGAAGCGCTTGCCGCTGGGGGTCAGCGACACGCCCTGGGCGTGGTGACGAATGAACAACTGCACACCGAAGCTCTCTTCCAGGCTCTTGATCGCGGTGGAGATCGACGGCTGGGCGATGTACAGCTGGCGCGAAGCCTCGGCAACACTGCCGGCCTCCACGGTGGTGACGAAGTACTTGAGTTGTCGCAAGGTGTAGGAAGCCATGGGCACCTCTGGGGCGCCGTGGGCGGCGCGCGGAATTTTCCTCTCACCTTACCTTAGTGGCTGGCGTGCGTGCGGCCAGTGCAGCCTAGGATTTGCCTGGGGGCTGAGCATATTTTTGCTCGCTTGTTGCCCGCCCCCAGGGCAACGGTCCCTCAGAACCCGACCGTCGCCGACAGCAGCCAGGTTCGCGGGGTCGACAGGGTCAGGCCGGTGGCGGTGCCGTCGGGGACGTTGGCCGAGGCCCAGTAGGTCTTGTCCAGCACATTCTCGACGCTGGCCCGCAGGGTGACGTCCTTGTCACCGAGCTTGAGCGCGTAGCGCGCGCCCAGGTCATAACGCTGCCAGGCGTCGACCTTCTGCCGGTTGGCGGCATCCAGGTACTGGTTGCCGGTGTGGATGACACGCGCGCTGAGGGTCAGCCCGTCGATGGCCGGCAGGTCCCACTCAACGCCAAGGTTGGCATTGACCACCGGCGCGCCGATGGCCCGGTTGCCATCGTTGCGACCATTGGCCGTGCGGGTCTGCTCGGCATCGAGGAACATCGCCCCACCCAACACCCGCACCCCGTCCAGTGGTTCGCCGAACAGGCTGATTTCCAGGCCCTGGTTGCGCTGCTCGCCGTCGGCGCTGAGGTTGTTCTGGGCATCGGTGAAGTACGACGGTTTCTCGATGCGGAACAGGCTGACCGTGGTGCTGAAACGCCCCATGTCGTACTTGGCGCCGACCTCCAGTTGCTTGCTGCGGTAAGGCGCGAAGACCTTGCCGGCGTTGTTCGCCGTTTCCGGTGCCACCTGGCCCTGGGTCAGGCCCTCCATGTAGTTGAAGTACAGCGACAGCTGCTCGGTGGTGCGCCACACCAGGCCCATGGCCGGCGAGGTGGCGCGCTCGTCGTAGCGCTGGTCGGGCTCGCCGGGCTCGGAGCTGTCGACCTCGACACGCTGAAGGCGCGCGCCAAGGGTGAGCAGCACGGTGTCGTCAGCGAAACTCAGGGTATCGGCCAGGGCCAAGCTCGACAGCACGGTGTTGGTGTGGGTCGGGTTGTCGTCGGCCAACGGCGCGCCCGGTGCGGGCAAGGTCACCGGGTCGAACAGGTTGCTGACGCCGTTGGCATAGCGCGCACCGCTGTTGTCGAAGGTCAGGTCGAAGCGATTGAGGCTGATGTTGAGGGTATGGCCGACCGCGCCGGTGTTGAACCAGCCGCGCACGCCGACGGTGCCGGTAACCACGTCTTCCTCGCGTTGGAAGGCGCGCGGGCTGACGGTGAAGCGACCGGCTTCGTTGACCACCTGCACGGCATGGCGCATGAAGTCGTAGTCGCCCTTGCGCGCCCCCAGGGCGCCCAGCAGCATCCAGTTGTCGCTCAGGTCATACTCGCCGCGCACGGCGCCGAAGGTATCCTTGGCCCGCGAGTAGCTCCAGGGCTGGGCGAAATTGTGGTGAACATCCTTGGCATCCGGCACCTTGAGCCCTGCGGCAAGGCCCACACGCTCCATTGGCGCATCCACGTCACGCGCCTGATGGCCGATATCCAGCGACAGGCGAGTGCGCTCGCCTTTCATATCCAGGCCCAGCACGGTCGCCTCGCGGTCCATATGCTGGTGATCCCATTCGGTGTCGCCGGCCTGGCGCACCGCATTCAGGCGCACGCCAAAGCGTTGGTCGTCACCGAAGCGTCGACCGATGTCCAGATGACCGCCCCCTTGTCCCGCCGAGGCGTACAGCGCGGTGAACTCGGTCAGCGGCGTCTCGCCAGCGCGCTTGGGCTCGATGTTCACCCCGCCGCCAATGCTGCCGTTGGGCGCCAGGCCGCCAAGCAGCGCACCTGGCCCCTTGAGGATATCGACCCGCTCGACCATCTCCATGTCGATCGAGTAGGTCGGCAGCACGCCATACAACCCACCGTAGGCGACATCGCTGTTGTACAGGCTGAAGCCGCGCACGGAGAACTGTTCGAAGCGCCCGCCTGCCGGGTTGGTGCTGCGCACCGAGGGATCGTTGGCGACGACATCGGCAAGGGTACGGGCCTGCTGGTTCTGCAATATCTCGCGGGTGTAGGAGGTCATGCTCAGGGGCGTCTCCATGTAGTCACGCTCGCCCAACATGCCGAGGCTGCCCCGTCGTGACACCTGGCCACCGGCATAGGCGTCTGCTGCCGGCGCGGCGCCCTGGCCATGGACATTGATGTCGGGCAGCACATGCGCGCCCTCGACCGGCGCGGCCTGCCGCACCAGGGTGAAGCTACCGGGCCCTGCCGAGACCAGTATCAGGCCTGAGCCCTGCAGCAAGGCAGCGAAGCCCTCCTCGACCCCGTATTCGCCGGCAAGCCCCAGGCTGCTGCGCCCGGCGACCAGCGCCGGGTCCACCGACAAGCTGACCCCAGCCTGGCCAGCAAAGCGTGTCAGCACGGCGCCAAGGCTGCCGCCCGGCACCTGATAGCTGCGCCGCGCTTCATCGGCCCAGCCAGACGCGGGCAGACCCAGCGCAAGCAGCAGGCCAGCGCGCATCAGGTGCAAGGATAACGGGCGAAGCAAAGGGGTGCGGGACATCCGGAACGCTCTCAGATCAGGGGTGGATACCCTTGATGACAAGCAGGCGGCAGAAAAGGGACAGCGGTCAGGCAATTTTCTTGCGCGGGGTCAGCGACACCCAGTAGCGGGTGCGGTAGTGCACCTGAAGCGGCAGGCTCGCCGCCAGCAGGGCCAGAATGCGGTCGGTGTCGTCGAGCTGGAAAGTACCGGTCGCCGCCAATTGCTCCAGCGCCGGATCCCAGCGCAACAGCCCGGGGCGGTACCGATCCAGTTCACGCAGCAGATCGCCCAGGGGCTGGTCGTCGACGATCAACAACCCCTGCTGCCAACCGGGCAGTTGGGCATCGAACGGCTGGCTGGCGGTCACCCCGGAGGCGCTCAGCGTCGCCCGCTGACCGGCCTCCAGGCGGACCGCCGGCCCGGCCAGCGGTTGCAGGCTGACCTGGCCACGGGTGACCGACACCACACAGCCCTGCGCACGCTCACGCACGCACACCCCAGCCCCCTGCACGCGCACCAGGCCGTCGCGGGTCTGCACCTGCAGCGGGCCAACGGTGTCGACGGCAATCTCGCCCTGCACCAACTGCAACCAGTGGCGGCCTTCGGCGAAGTCCAGATTGACCGCCGTGGCGGTGTTGAGCTGCAACCGGCTGCCATCCGGCAAGGTCAAGCCGCGGCGCTCGCCCGTGGCGGTACGCAGGTCGGCACGCCAGCCGTCCAACGGCAACTGCCGATAACCCAGCCAGGCCAGCGGCAGCAGCGCGCCAACACCCAGCATCTGCCCCAGCACGCGGCGGCGATCTGGATCGGGGCGGTCCAGGCAAGCCACCGCCAATGGCGCCGGTACCTGGGCGAAGCGCTGGCGCAGCCCCTCGGCTTTCTGCCACAAGGCTTCATGGGCGGCACTGCGGGCGCGCCAGCGTTGCAGCGCAGCAGCCTGCTCCGTGTCGAGCTGGCCGGCATCCTGCAAGGCCAGCCACTGCGCTGCCTCACGGGCCAACTGGCGTGCGCCGACCTCCGCCGGGGCGCTCACAGGTCCACCAGCAGGCAGTGTTCGTATGCCTTGGCCATATAGCGTTTCACCGTACGCTCGGACACCTCCAGCCGCGCGGCGATGCTGGCGTAGTCCAGCCCTTCGAGCTGCGACCAGAGAAAGGTCCGGCGTACCACGGCAGGCAGGCCATCGAGCAGGTCATCCAGGGCCTGCAAGGTTTCCAGCAGCAACCAGCGCTGCTCCGGTGACGGTGCAAGCGCCTCGGGCAGGTTGGCGAGGGCGTCCAGGTAGGCCTGCTCGAGGCTGCGCCGCTTGTAGTGATTGACCAGCAACCGACGCCCGACCGTCAGCAGGTAGGCCCGTGGCTCGCGCAGGCTCGGCACGGCCTTGGCCTGCTGCGCCGCGAGGACCCGCAGGAAGGTGTCGTGGGTCAGGTCCGCCGCCGTCCAGGCATCGCCCAGGCGCCGGTGCAACCAGCCTTGCAGCCAGCTGCGATGGTCGCGATAGAGGGTGTTGAAGCTGGGTTCGGGTGCCGCGGCGGGGTCGGACATTCGGAGGCACACTGGGGAAGGATGAGATACGAATGCGAGTGATTCTAATTATTTCTCATGCGCTCGCCAAGGTGCTCTGCTGTGATCCACCCGCGAAGCGGCGGCAAGAGCCACCGGCAAAATCCGATTAAACCCTCACCTACCTCCCCCTTCTAAACAGTTTGTGCCCCACGGCACACCCTGCAATCAACACCACCTCGGAGGGGGACCCGATGGACGATCGATTTCTGCAGTTGCTGACCACCACCACGGTATTCGGCATCTCCATCCTCAACCTGCTGCTGGCCCTGACGGTGACCGTGATCACCTTCCTGGTGACGCGCTGGGCGCTGAGTTTCCTCAAGCGCCGCGCCCGCCAGTGGTCCAGCCATGACGGGCAGCTCAGCAAGCTCATCACCCAGGTACTCGAAGGCACCAGCAACTTCCTGCTGATGCTCGCCTCGCTGCTGGTCGGCCTTGGCGTGCTGGACCTGCCGGAACGCTGGCTGGACCGGGTCGGCAGCCTGTGGTTCGTGGTCGCAGCCTTGCAGATCGGCCTGTGGGCCAACCGCGCCATCGCCACTGGCCTGACCCGCTACTTCGCCCGCCACGACACCGGCAACACCTACCGTGGCAGCGCGCTGGCGACCCTGTCGGGCTGGGGCGCGCGGGTGTTGCTGTGGTCGGTGGTGCTGCTGGCGATGCTGTCGAACCTGGGCGTGAACATCACCGCCTTCGTCGCCAGCCTTGGCGTCGGCGGCATCGCCGTGGCCCTGGCGGTGCAGAATGTGCTGGGCGACCTGTTCGCCTCGCTGTCGATTGCCGTCGACAAACCGTTCGAGGTCGGCGACTTCATCGTCATCGGCTCGCTCGCCGGCACCGTGGAGAACATCGGCCTGAAGACCACACGCATCCGCAGCCTCGGCGGCGAGCAGATCGTCATGGCCAACGCCGGCATGATCAGCAGCACCATCCAGAACTACAAGCGCCTGCAGGAGCGACGCATCGTCTTCGAGTTCGGCCTGTCGTACGACACGCCCACGGAGGCGGTGAAAAAGGCCCCGGCGATCGTCGAAGAGTCGATCAAGGCCCAGGGCCAGGTGCGCTTCGACCGCGCCCACCTGCGTGGCTTCGGCAAGGAGGCCCTGGAGTTCGAGGCCGTCTATATCGTCCTCGACCCCGGCTACAACCTGTACATGGATATCCAGCAGGCGATCAACTTCCAGTTGCTCGAGCGCTTCGCCAAGGTCGGCGCCAAGTTTGCCGTCGGCGCGCGCTCGATCAAGGTGACAGGCTTGCCGGAGGCCTCGAACCAGTTCACGCAGGTCAGGGGCCGAGACTCGCTGGGGAACTGAACGCCGGTCCCGGCGCTACAGCCTCACCCCGCACATCCCGGCGATGATCGCCAGCGCAATGGCCGCGCAGGCGAGCAAGCCACTGCGCCAGATCAGACGCACGGTCCGCTCCTGCACGCCGTGCGCCTGCATCACCACGCGCAGCCCCAGCAGCAGGTGCACCAGGACCAGAAACACACCCAGGGTGTAGTGCGGCACCAGGCGGATGTTCCAGGGATCGAACAACAGGCCGGTGGGCGCGCCGGTGGCGAAATTCCAGTCGGTGGGAATGCCCAGGTAGGTGCGGGCGTAGATGAACACCGAGTTCATGTGCCCAAGCACGAACAACGACAGGAACACCCCGGACGCCACCTGCAAGGTGCGCAGCCGATCCTGTACCCGCGCGCTCCAGCGCCAGGCCAGGTGCAGGCCGCTGACCACCTGGAAGACGAAGGCCATCACCAGCAGCGGTTCGATGAAGCCTGCCCGGTAAACGGTACGGCCGAGGTCCATGACCTGGGCGTGCAGCTCAGGCCCGACCAGCCCGGTCAGGTGATTGGCCAGGTGGAACAGCACGTACAGGCACAGAATCGCACCACTCACACCGTGGGCCACGCGCCAGCAACCGAGGCCCCCGGTGACGAATGCCCCCGCCTGCTGCCGCCCGCTCAGCAGCGCAAGCGTAGCCAACCCCAGCCACAGCACGCACCACACCAGCGGATCGGGCAGCGTGCTGCCCAGCAGCGCCTGCACCACGCCGAGGAACACATACAGGGTCGGCGCAGCCACGTTGGCATAGGCGAACCGGCGCACGCCCACCGACACCTCGGCACGCCCGGCCACCAGCAATCCCGGAATCGGTACCGCGAAGGCGAGTGCAAGCGCAATCACCGCGCCGATGCCATCCAGGCCGCTCGGCTCGCTGACATAGGCGTGGAACAGCATCAACAGAAACGGATACACCAGCACCGCCATCAGCGGTACGGCTAGCGGACTGCGGCTGCCCAGGCGCTCGAACGCCAGCGGTGCGGGTTGTTCGACAAGGGTCATGGACGCGCCCTCCCCTCAGCCAGACTGTCCAGCAGCCGCTCATGCTCGACGCGCAGTTGCGCAGGCTCAAGTACCGCGGTGCCCTGCAAAGCCAGGTAATGCACCGAATGCAGGCCGATGCAGGCAAAGGCGGCGCTCAGGTAGGGGGTGAGAAAGTCGGGCTGGCTGGGACGCTCGCCGCTGAAAAAACCGCCGGCAGCGATCGCCACATGCACCGGGCGATCGACGAGCAGGCCGGTCTTGCGTCCCTCGGCTGTACGACCGATGGTGCGTCCGACGCGCAGTACCTGGTCGAGCCAGGCCTTGAACACCGATGGCACGGTGAAATTGTGCATCGGTGTACCGATCACCAGCACGTCGGCGTGCTCGACTTCCACGATCAGTTGCTCGGACAGCGTCATGGCCGAGCCAGCCAGTGCCTCCTGCAGCGCCTGGGGCGATTGCAGGCCGTCGGCGTAGGCTGCCGACGCATGGGCGATGGGCGCCAGGCCCAGGCCACGGCGGGTCACCCGCACCTGGGGCATGTCTTTGGACAAGTGGGCGACAAGCGCTGCCGAAAGCGCCCGGCTGTGGGAGTCGGCCCTGGTGCTGCAATCGATATGCAGAATATTCATGCGGGGGTTCCGAACAGGGGCTTGCGGATGCAGGCCAGTGGACACGGGCTCATCGGTAGTCTCCGGGAGTGGGAAAAGCGAAACGTCGGGCTACAGGGCCTGGCTGAAGTGCATGGCCTTGGCCAGCAGGCCCTGGCGGAAATAGAAACGCTGGCCCAAGGCGTTGCCCAGCGCGGTATCGAGCACAAGGTGCGCGCAGCCCTGTGCCCGGGCCTCCTCGCGCAAGGCATCGATCAGGGCCGCGCCGAGGCCGTGGCTGCGGGCCTCGACGCTGGCGACCAGGTCATCGACATACAGGAAGCGTCCGTAGAGCAGGTTCTCCTGCAACCGGTAACCGGCCAGCGCCTTGGCCTCCTCGCCCTGCCAGGCCGCCAGCAGGCGATAGTTCTGGCCGGCCTGGCGCCGTACCTGGTCAATGAACGCGGCGGTATCGGCAAGATGGGGTCGCAGTTCGCTCATCACTGCAAAGCAGGCTTGCAACTGCGCGTCGGTTTCAACGTGGGCCAGGCGAAAGGTATTCATGGCATGTGTCTCTTGAGGTCTGGCCGCCACTCTAGGAAGATCATGACCTACCTCACAGGTGCAAGAATCGCTCAATTGAATGGGACATGCCCCATGGACCTGCAGCAGCTCAAACCCAGCCGCGAACATACCGCGCCCATCTACCTGCAGCTCTACCAGCGCTATCGCGAAGCGATTGCCAAAGGCAAGCTGCGAGCGGGTGACCGAGTGCCCTCGGTGCGCAGCCTGGCCAGTGAGCTGAATCTGGCCCGGGGCACGGTGGAGATGGCTTACCAGATGCTGGTCGGCGAAGGCTATTTCATCACCCGCGGAGCGGCGGGCACGAGGGTTGCGCCAGGACTGTGCAAACTGTCCGGCAGCGCCCAGATCAACCTCGAGCAGGCTGCACCTTCGCCGCAGCAGAAACAGGACCCACGCACCGAGCTGCCGCCCTTCCGCCTCGGGCTGCCAGCCTTGGATGCCTTCCCGCGCAAGACCTGGGCGCGTCTGGCAGCGCGTCACCTGCGCGGCCTCGACAATCCGGCCATGATCACACCACCGCCCGCCGGCCATACGCAATTGCGGCGCGCCATCGCCACCTACCTGGGCATTTCCCGCGGCATCAACTGCAGCCATGAGCAGGTGTTCGTCACCAATGGCTACCGTGGCGCGCTCGACCTGGTATGCCGAACCCTGCTGCGCCCCGGCGACCTGGGCTGGTACGAAGACCCGGGCTACCTGCACGCGCGCCAGTGCCTGGAGCACCTCGGCATGCGCCTGCAACCGGTGGCGGTGGACCGCGACGGCCTGGATGTCGCGCAAGGTCGGCGCCTGGCGGCGCAGGCGCGGTTCGCGGTGGTCACACCGACCCACCAGAGCCCAATGGGCGTGGCGCTCAGCCTGCAGCGGCGACTGGACCTGCTGGACTGGGCCATGGGCGCCGATGCCTGGATCGTGGAGGACGACTACGACAGCGAATTCCGCTATCACGGCCGCCCCCTGCCTGCGCTCAAGAGCCTGGACCGCGAAGGACGCGTGCTCTACACCGGCACCTTCAGCAAAGTGCTGTATCCCGGCCTGCGCCTGGCCTATCTGGTGGTGCCGATTTCCCAGGTCGAGCGCTTCAACCACAGCGCCTGTCACCTGCCAGGCCCTGGGGCCATCGCGCCGCAGGCGACCGTGGCGCAGTTCATGGAGCAAGGCCACTTTGCCCGCCACCTGAACAAGATGCGCAAGCTGTACGCCTCCCGTCGCGGCTACCTGGTCGATGCCTTGCAGGAACGCCTGGGCACACGCCTGAGCGTGCAACAGCAGGCCGGAGGCATCCATGTGCTGGCGCATATCCTGGATGCAACCGACGAGCGCCTGCTCGCCTCCAGCGCACGAGCGGAGGGCATGGCGCTGCACGCACTGGGCGAGTGGCGGGCCCAACCCTCGCCAGAGCAAGGGCTGCTGATGGGCTTTGCCAATTTCATCTGCGCCGAAGACGCGATGGCAGCGGTAAGCCAGTTGGAAGCGGTGTGGAAGGCGCTGGACGACACAGGAAGGGTCAAAACACACAGAAACAAATGAACATCTTTTGTTTCAATTTCCAAGCACAAACAAATTATTACAATTGATTTGTTAATGTAAATGGAATTAACAAGCTCTTGCTCAGGTGATTATCCCGCTGGGGAATCGGACCAGAATCCGGCTGTCAACCCACCCCACAGGAACCACACGATGAGCAACCTTCCCGTTTCCCGCAGCCACTACCTGACCGTCACCCTGGTCGCAGCGGTCACCGCCGCCGCAGCCTCCGCCACAGCCCTGGCCATGCAAGTGCCGGTCTGGGCCATGTTCATCGGCTGGATCGCTTTCTTCACCCGCGGCCTGACCACCCGCTCGACATTGGAGAACCTGGGCTGCGTCTGGCTCGGCCTGGTCTTCGGCGCGCTGGCGGCAGCAGGCGTAGGCCTGCTCGCGCCGAGCGTCGGCGCATTGCTGGCGATCCCGATGGTGGTGTTCCTGGTGGCAGTCATCGTGGTCAGCCTGCGCGGCCTGCCGGCGATGAACAACCTGCTGTGCTACTTCCTGGGCCTGGTGGCCTGGTTCGCCGCACACCTTGAGCCGTCGCTGGAGAGCCTGGCGCACATGGCCGGCGCCAGCACCCTCGGTTCGCTGGCAGGCTGGATCTCGCACTACAGCCCACGCAAGATCTTCGTGGCCTGACCTGGCCCGGGAGCCAGAGGCAGAGCGCGCGGTGTCCTGTTCGCGGGCCGGCGCCCTCCTGCACGGGGTTCGTGCTGGCAGGCCTCACCATGCATAGGTCAGGCGCGCATAGTAGAAGGCCCCGCTGTAGCCATAAGGCGAGAACGTCGAGTACTTGAGGTTGCCACCCGAGCTGTTGGCGAAATCCAGCTTCTCGGGTACCTGGTTGGTCACGTTGTCGCTGCCCACGGTGAACAACCAGTTGTCATGGCTGTAGTCCAGCGCCAGGTCCAGCACCCACTGCGCGGCGAAGGTCTGGTCCGGGAAGCTGGTGTCGTTCTGGTAGCTGGTATAGCTGCCATAACGCACCAGGTTGCTGCGCAGTGTCCAGTTGCCAAGGTTGAAGTCGTTGCCCAGGGTCAACTTGTGTTCGGGCGTGGTATCGCCCAGCAGGCCAAGGCGCTCGCGACGCTCCAGCAAGGAGGTGGTCGGCAGCCCCAGTTGGGCGAGGATGGCCGGGTCTTCCTTGGTGTCGGTGACCTTGGTGTGGTTGTAGTTGTAGCCCGCCGTGGTGCTCCAGCGCACACCGTTGTCGAACTGGTAGCGATAGCTGGCCACCAGGTCCACGCCGGTGGTGCGGGTATCCGCGCCATTGGTGAAGTAACGGGCGCTGGTGTAGTTGATATCGCCCACACCACCGGCGCGCAGGTAGTCGATGGCCGTCTGGTTCAGGCGCAGGTTCGACGACAGGGTGATGCGGTCGCGGATATCGATCCGGTAGACGTCGGCGGTGATCTGCAGGTCGTCGGCCGGGCGCAGGACCAGGCCGAGGCTGTAGTTGCGCGACTTTTCCGCCTTCAATTCGTCTGCCCCGAGCAGGCGGGAAACCGGCGCATCCACCGGGAAGATCCCTGCCTCCTGGATCACCCCGTCGACCAGTTGCGAGGAGGTCGACGCGAAGTGCTGCTGGGCCAGTGACGGTGCGCGAAAGCCCGTGGAGAGGCTACCGCGCACCGCCACCGCCGGGGTGAAGTCGTAGCGCGCCGAGAGCGAGCCACTGACGTTCGAGCCGAAGTCACTGTAGTCCTCGTGACGGGCGGCGGCGGAGACACCGAGCTTGTCGCTGAACTTGGTTTCCAGGTCCAGGTACTGGGCGAAGTTCTGCCGGGTCCAGTGCCCGGCATCGGCATCGCGGAAACCGGCGTAGCCCTGGCTGCCGCTCTTGTAGTAGGAGGCCGGCTCCCCGGCGTTGACCTCGTAGCCCTGGTGCAGGTACTCGGCCCCCACCGCCACCGACACCGGATAAGGCAGCCAGCCCAGTTCGACATCGCGGGCCAGGTCCAGGGTCACTTGTTTCTGCTCGCTGGTCAGGCGGCCATTGTCGAAACTCAGCGGGGTGCTGCCGGTGTCGTTGAACAGCGCGCGGTTGAGCGTGCGGGTATTGATGCCGTAGTCGTTGCGACCGTAGCTGGCCGAGAGATCGTAGCGCCAGTCCTGGCCCAGGTCGCCGCGCAGGCCGGTGGTCAGCGAGGAATCCTCCAGCGTGCCGTTGATCAAGGGCAGGAAGCCATTCGGGTAGAGGCTCTGCACGTTGCCGGAGTTGTTGCTGGCGCGGTAGAAGGCCGCCGTCTGGCCGTGGGTCTTGCGGTAGCCGCCAAAGGCATAGAGCTGGGCCTGTTCGTTGAGGTCGAGCTGGCCATTGAGGAAGAACTTGAGGTTGTCGTTGGCCGGCTCGCCCTGGCGGAACACCTGCTGGCCGTAGGTGGTGGAGCCAAGGCTGCCGGGGCGCAGGTCATCACCGGCGCGGTTGGTGTAGTCGTTGTCGCTGCCCTCGGCGGAGAGGTTCAGCCAGCCCTTGTCGCCCAGCGCAAGACCGGTGTTGGCCGACGCTTGGCGCTGGATGCCATCGCCCTTGTTGTATTGACCGAAGCGGGTACTGACCGAACCTCCGCTGGCATCGTGCTTGAGGATCACGTTGATCACCCCGGCGATGGCATCGGACCCGTAGCGCGCCGACGCACCGTCGCGCAGCACTTCGATATGGTCGATCGCCGAGATCGGGATGGCGTTGAGGTCCACCGGCGCCGAACCGCGCCCAGCGGCGCCGCCGAGGTTGACGAACGCCCCGCTGTGCCGGCGCTTGCCGTTGACCAGCACCAGCACCTGGTCGGGCGACAGACCGCGCAATTGCGCCGGCCGCGCCAGCTCGGCACCGTCGACCAGGCTCGGCCGCGGGAAGCTGATCGAGGGAATCAACCGCGCCAGCACTGCGCCCAGTTCCTCGGAGCCGGTGGCGCCCAGGCTTTCGGCGGAAATGATGTCGATCGGCGACAGCGACGCGCTGGCCGTGCGCTCCTGGGCACGGGTGCCCGTGACGATCACTTGCTCCAGGCGGACGTCCTGGCTGGCACCCTGAGCGCGGGCTTTACCTGCCGCAGCGGAGGCGGCAGGTGCAGCGGAAATCACCACGCCGTCCTCGCCCTGGCGATATTCCAGGCCACTGCCCTGGAGCACCTGTTCCAGAGCCTGGTCACTGCTGTAGCGCCCTTGCAGTGAGGGTGCGCGCTGGCCGGCGACATGCTGCGGGTCGAAGGCAATCGGTACGCCGCTCTGGCGTGAGATCTGCACCAGGGTCTGGCCCAGGTCGCCAGCCGGCAGGGCGTAGTCGACCAGGGGCTCGGCAGCCAGTGCGTGGCTGCCAGGCGCCAGCAGGCTACTGCCCAAGGCGACGGCGAGGGCAAGGCAGGAGTGGCGAAACGTGGCGTGAATCGGGTTGGGCATGGCTGGCCTTTTCTGCAGTGGGGTTTGCGCTAATGAGCAACCAGCGGGCGAAACCTGCAGAAAAGGCTTGGATCGATTGGTGCTTAGCTTATGCATCACGCGAGGTCGATACTCACCCACAGCGCCCCCACGCTCGCCAGCCGAATCGGCAAGGCGGCGGCGATCAAACGCAATGCCCGCGCGCTGTCATCCAGTGGAAACAACCCGCTGATCTTCAACTTCGCCGCCTCGGGTGTAATCCTGAGCACGCCGTGCCGGTAGGCACGCAAGGCCTCGACCACCTCACCCAGCGTACTCTCGCGCGCCTCGTACAGCCCGCTGAGCCAGGCGCTCGCCGCAGGGTCCGCACGCCCCAGCCAGGGCGCCTGCCCGGCGATCAGACGTGCCTGTTGCCCCGCCCTCACCCGCAGCGCATTGCCCTGGCGCGTGCGCACCACGCTCTGGCGCGCAAGCACCGTGAGTCTGACCTCGCCGTCGAAACGCTGCGCAAGCAGCAGCGTGCCGCCCTGCTCCACCTCGATGTCGGCAAGCGCAGTCTCCAGGGTGAGGGACGGGCCGCTGCACTCGAGTTGCAAGGCGCCCTGGTGCACGTAGAGCGTGCTTGGGGGGCGCGGGCTCACCCGCGTCTGCGCATCGAGGGTAAGGCGGCTGCCGCCGTCGAGTACGAAGCTGCGGCGCTCTGCGGTCAAAGTCAGCAGATCACCCGGCGCCCAGATGCGCTCGCCAACGGTCTTGGCTGCCAGTGCCGCCACACCGAGGCCCCCCAGCGCACCCAGGCTGTTCCTGAGAAACCGGCGGCGCCCGGAGGGAAGCTGCAATGCCGCGATCACCTGCTCTTCGGGCAGGCGCTGCAAGCCTGGCCGCTTGGCCTCGCCCAGCCCCTGGCTCATGCGGCGAAATACCTGGGCATGCATGGCATCGCCGTCGTGCCAACGCTGGAAGGCGGCGGCATCCTCCTCGCTCAGGTGCCCCGAATGCAGCAGCGCCATCCACTGCGCCGCCTCGTCGATCACCTGGGCCATGGGCTGCTCGCTCATGTGTCCAGCGCCTGGTAGCACAGGCGAAACGCTTCGCTCATGTACTGCTGTACGCGGCTGACGGAAATACCCAGCCGATGAGCGATATCGCTGTAGGTCATGCCACCGAGCTGACTGTGGATGAACGCCGCCTTGCCCTGGCCGGGCAAGCCGTCGAGCACACGGTCCAGGTGCAGCAGGCTGTCGATCACCAGGTGCGCCTCTTCCGGAGAAGGCTGCACCTGCGCTGGCAGGTCGCGAACCCAGCGCACATAGGCGCGTTCGAGGTCGCGGCGGCGCCAGCTCTCTTGCAGCAGGCGCTGGGCAATGGTCGTGAGCATCGCCCGCGGCTCGCGAATGGCCGCCGGATCCGGCAGGCCGAGGATGCGCACGAAGGCTTCCGAGGCGATGTCTTCGGCGCTGTGCGGGCACGCCATGCGGCTGCGCAGGCGAGCGCAGAGCCAGGTGTAGTTCTGCGCGAACAACTGCCCGAGCAGTTGTTGGGTCGATGACGGCCGCAAATCCATATCCAACCTGCCAAGCTAAAGGCTGGCACTGTGCCTCAAAGTGGAAATCCGAAAAAGGAATATAAAATTAGATAAATATTCTTTTATGAAATAACCAGCTTGTTGTCACGCTTCACCTCCCTCAACAGACGCTCAAACGCCTCCAGCACCTGTGCCGGACGCTCAAGCATCAACTGATGGCCGCACTGGGCCAGCACCTGGAACTGTGCGCGCGGCAACTGTCGCGCCAGGGCTTCTCCGCCACTGGCGGGCGTCAGCCCATCACTGTCGCCAGACACCACCTGTACCGGCAGGTCGAGCCCGGCAAGCGCCTCGGGCTCAGGCCAGCTCGCGCTGTTCATCAGCGCCTTGAACACATCCAGGCGGTTGCGCTGGGCCAGGCCCTCCTCGTACTCGATCAGCGCCGGGTCGGCCAGCGGATGCCAGGCCCGCGCACGAAAGTCCTTGGCCAGGATCGGCCGCAACAGCTTCAACAACCAGGTCGGCAGGCCCAGCAAGCCACCGCGCCCCGCAGGCCGTTGCAACAGGCTGCCCAGCAACAACGCGCCGTCGATACGCACGTGCGGCATCTGACGCGGCAGCTCGAGCAACGTGCTCATGGCCAGGCCGCTGCCATAGGAGTGCCCCACCAACAGGTTGCGCCGCCCGGCATGGCGCTGCAGCAATGCCACCTGGTCGGCCACCAGCGCCTCCCAGGCATAGGCGCTGGTGTCATGCGGCTTGTCGCTGTCGCCGTGGCCGAGCAGGTCCCAGGCCACCAGGGTGTAACCCTGCTCGCGCAGGCTTGGCCACAGCTCGCGCCACTGATCCTTGTTGCCACCACTGCCATGCCCGAGAAACACCACGGTGTCGGGCTCATGACTGCCGGGCTGCACAGCCACACTCAGCCGTCGCCCGGGGCGCACTTCGATGAGTTGGCCGCGCACCCGCGGCAAGTCGGCGAATCGGTTCGGGTCAGCCATGGGCACCTAGGGCCTCCTTACAGGCAAATGAATCGGGACGGGCCAAGCCCAGGTGGTCGCGCAAGGTGCTCCCCTGATAGGCACGCCGGAACAGCCCTCGGCGCTGCAGCTCAGGTACCACCTTGTCGACGAAGGCCCCCAGGGCATCGGGCAGATACGCCGGCATCACATTGAAACCATCTGCGGCGCCCTCGGTAAACCATTGCTCCATCTGGTCGGCAATCTGCCGGGCGTCACCCACCAGCACCAGATGGCCACGTGCTGCGGCCATGCGCAAGTACAGTTGACGGATGCTTAGCCGCTCCTCACGGGCCACGCGGATCAACAGCTCACGGCGGCTGACGCCGGACTCGGTGCCCGGCAGATCCGGCAACGGCCCGTCGAGAGGATACGCCGAAAGATCGACACCCCCGGCAATATCGGCCAGCAACGACAAGCCGACTTCAGGCTGCACCAGTGCCTGCAACTGCTCGAACAACGCCTGGGCTTCGGCGCGCGAGTCGGCCACGATCGGCAGCACCCCCGGCATGATTTTCATCTGCTCGGCACTTCGCCCGAAGCGCGGTAGCAGCGCCTTGAGTTCGCGATAGAAACGCTGGGCACCTGCCAGTTCCGGCTGTGCGGTGAACACCACCTCGGCATGGGCTGCCGCCAGCTCGCACCCCGCCCGTGAAGCACCGGCCAGTACTTGCACGGGCGTCACCCCAGCGCTCGCCCAATGACGCTGCAACTGTTCGAGAAAACGCCGGGCCAGCTCATAGCGCCGGGCGTGTTCGAAGTGCCCGTCACGCCCGAAGTTGAACGCTTCCTGGGCATTGCTCGAAGTCACCAGGTTCCAGCCGCTGCGCTGTCCACTCAAGGCCTCGAGCGAAGTGAAGGCCTGCGCCAGGGTCTCGACCTGGTTGTAGGAGGTGGTCACCGTCGCTACCAGGCCGATGCGCTCGGTGACTGCTGCCAGCGCTGCCAGCAGGGTCAGCGGCTCGAAATGCTCGGTGCGTGCCATGCGGCTCAACGCCTCGCGATCGCCGGGCAGCATGGCCAGGGTGTCGGAGAGGAACAGGGCATCGAAGCAGCCGCGCTCGGCGGTACGTGCCAACTGCCTGTAATGGGCAAAGTCCAACCCGCCATCGGCCTGGGCATCAGGGTGACGCCAGCCCGCGACATGGTGTCCGGTGGCCATGAGGAAGGCGTTCAGGCTCATCATCCGCCGGCTCATGGGGTGGCCTCGGCCACTGGCGCCTGCACCGCGAAGTCCTGCAACAGCCTGCGCGTGTAGGGATGCGCCGGCCGTTCGAGCAAGTTGCGGGTCGCGCCCTGCTCCACCACCTGGCCAGCCTGCATCACCGCGATGCGGTCGCACAGCCGCGCCGCCACCCGCAGGTCGTGGGTGATGAAGACGATGCTCAGCTTCAGGCGCCGCTGCAGGTCTTCGAGCAGTTCGATGATCTGCACCTGGATCAGCGCATCGAGTGCCGACACACACTCATCGGCAATCAGCACCTTTGGTTCCACCGCCAGCGCCCGGGCAATGCCGATACGCTGGCGCTGACCACCGGAGAATTCATCGGGGTAGCGTGCCAGCGCGGTGGCCGGCAGCCCGACCAGGGCCAACACTTCGCGCGCCTTCTGCGCCGCCTCTGCCTGGCTGCGCCCCTGGGCCAACGGCCCGGTCATCAATTGCGTGCCGATACGCTGGCGTGGATTGAGCGAGGCGAAGGGATCCTGGAAGATCATCTGCACCTGGCCACGCAAAGGCCGTAGCTGCGCCTCGGGCAACCCTGTCACATCACGTCCGTGCCACTGCAGGCAGCCAGCATCGCTGCGCAGCAGGCGCACCAGGCAGCGGCCCAGGGTCGACTTGCCCGAACCGGACTCGCCGACGATCCCCAGGGTTTCGCCCTCGCCCAATTGCAGGTCGACACCCGCCAACGCCTGGGTCGTGCGTCGGCCCCACCAGCCGATGCGGCGGCTGAAGTGTTTTTCCAGTTGTCGTGCCTGCAACGCCAGCGCCCCTTGCCCCAACGGCGGCCGTGGATGGGCCGGCACGGCACCGGCGGCAGCGATCAGTTGTCGGGTATAACGCTGCTGCGGCGCGCTCAGCACCTGGGTACTGCTGCCTTGTTCCACCACATGGCCCTGCTGCAGCACCAGCACGCGATCGGCGATGGCCTCGACCACGGCAAAGTCGTGGGTGATGAACAGCATGGCCATGCCGTGCTCGTGCTGGATGCGGCGCAGCAGGTCGAGGATCTGCCGTTGCGTGGTCACATCCAGCGCCGAGGTCGGCTCATCGGCGATCAGCAGCTTCGGCGCGAACGCCAGGGCCATGGCAATCACCACTCGCTGGCGCTGCCCGCCAGACAACTCGAAGGGGTAGGCATGACGCAAGCGCTCGGGATCGGGCAGCCCCACATAGCCCAGCAGCTCGAAAACCCGCGCGCGACGCTGGGCAGCGTTCTTCATGCCGTGGGCCTGGAGTGTCTCGTCGATCTGTCGGCCCACGCCGAGCAGCGGGTTGAGTGCACTCATCGGCTCCTGGAAGACCATGCTGATGTCGCGCCCGCGCAGCGCGCGCATGGCCGCATCGTCCAGTTTGGCAAGGTCATCACCGCGCCAGCGCAGCGCGCCCTGCTCCACCTGCAAAGGCGTCGGCAGCAGGCGCAGCAGGGCCTTGGCCAGCATCGACTTGCCCGAGCCGGACTCGCCTACCACGCACAGGCACTCGCCTTCGCGCACCTGCAACGACAGGTCGTGAAGCGCATGGCTGCGATCGCCGCCTGCTGGCAGTGCGATACGCAGGTGCTCGATATCGAGCAGGATCGGCTGGCTCATGACGACACTCCTGTTCGGCGGGCAGGTTCGAATGCGATACGCAGGCCTTCACCGACGCGGTTGACCGCCAGCACGCTGAGCAGGATCGCCAGCCCCGGCAACAGGCTCATCCACCAGGCCTCGCGCAATACACCACGCGAGGCGTTGATCATGTAGCCCCAGCTCATCGCCTCTGGATCGCCCAGGCCGAGAAACGCCAACGCCGCCTCGGTGAGAATCGCCGTGGCCATGACGAAGCTGAGCGTCACCAGCAGCGGCGCCAGGGCATTGGGCAGGATCTGCCGGAACACGATCGCCAGCGGCGACTGCCCCAGCACCCGCGCAGCCTGGACGAACTCACGCTGGCGCAGGCTGAGGAATTCGCTGCGCACCAGACGCGCCACACCCGGCCAGGCGACCAGGGCGATGGCCAGCACGATGGTGCCCAGCGACGGCTCCAGTACCGCCACCAGGATCACCGCCAGCACCAACTGCGGAATGATCTGGAAGAACTCGGCCACGCGCATCAACAGCGCATCCAGCCAACCGCCGAAGTAACCCGCGAGTGCACCGACCAGCAAGCCGACAAGCAACGTGGCCAGGCTCGCCAGCGCCCCCACCGCCAGTGACACCCGGGCGCCATACAGCAGCCCCGTGGCCAGGTCGCGCCCCAGCAGGTCGCTGCCCAACCAGTGCTGGGCTTGCGTGAAGGGCGCGAGCATCGGCGTGGTGTTCATTTCCCAGGGAGACCCCTGGCCGATCCAGGGCGCGGCCAAGGCCAGCAGCCCCAACAGCAGCAGGAACACCGCGCCAGCCAGTGCCGCGGGTTGCCCGAGAAAACGTTGCCACACGCTTGAATCCCTCATCGTGCTGCCCCCCCTGCTGCGATCCGCGGGTCGAGCAGACGGCAGGCCAGGTCAGTGAGCAGGTTGAAGCCGACCACCAGGATCGAGATCAGCAGAAAGCCGCCCAGCAGCACGCCATAGTCGCGCTGGGACAGGGCGTCGTACATCAGGCGGCCAATGCCCGGCCAGGAATACACCACCTCGATCAGCAAGGCGCCGCTTGCCAGTTGCCCCAGTTGCAGCCCGGCGAAGGTCACCACCGGCAGCAGCGCGTTGCGCAGCACATGGGCGAAGACGATGCGCGCCGGATGCAGGCCCTTGGCGCGCGCCGTATAGACATGCTCCTGGCGCAGTGCTTCAAGGGTGGACGCGCGGGTCAGGTGCACGTAGAGGGCGAGGAACAGAAAGCTCAGCGACAGGCATGGCAGCACCAGGTGACGCAGCCGGTCCGCCAGCCAGGCGACGCCGTGCAGGTCGCGGGCAACGGTCTGCATGCCGAACGCCGGCAGCCAGTCGAGGTGGACCGAGAACAACAGGATCAGCAGCATCGCCAGCCAGAACGGCGGCGTGGCGAACAACAGCAACGCACCATTGGCGATCAGCCCGTCCAGCCAGGGTCGGCGCTGGCGGTTGAACGCTGCCAGCGCGCCCAGGCCGACCCCGAGCACCGACGAGACGAGAAACGCAGCGCCCATCAGGCTCAGGGTGGCGGGCAGGCGCTCGGCGAGCAGGTCCCACACCGGTGCCTGGTTGCGGTAGGAATAACCCAGGTCCAGATGCGCCACCTGGCCCAGGTAACGCCACAACTGCTGTGGCAGTGGCTGGTCCAGGCCCATGTCGCTGCGCAGCTTGGCAACGTACTCGACATCGTCGATCCCGGCCTCGCCGGCCATCAGCAATGCCGGGTCGCCAGGCGCCAGGCGCACCAGCAGAAAGCTCAATACCAGCACCCCAAGGATCATCAGCAGCGCACGCCCCAGGCGCCCACCGAAAGACCTCAACCCGCTCATGGCGCCGGGGCGTCCAGGTAGACGCTCTCATAGTCTTCGTTGAGGCTGGTGGCCGTCTGCAGCAGGTTCTTCACCTGGCTGTGGAACAGCGTCGGGTAGCGCATCTCGAAGATCGGCGCGACCGGCAGCTCGTCGTTGAGCAAGTGCTCGAGCTGGCTGTACAGGCGGGTGCGCTCCGCGCCCTCGGGCGTATCGGCGACCTGATTCCACAAGCGGTCGGCATCGGCATTGCGGTAGCCGCCGACGTTGGCGAAGGGCGACGTCTTGACGATGTAGTCGGAGCGGTACAGGTAGGCATTGACCAGATAGGGATCGCCGATCTGGAAAATGAAATTGTAGGTCAGGTCGAAGTCCCAATCGCTGACACGCTGGAACCAGGTGGCCGCATCGGAGGTCACCACTTGCACCTTGAAGCCCAGCGGCTGCAAGGCCTGACGGGTGTATTCGGCAAGCCGTTCCCAGGCCCCGCCCTTCTCGCCGTTGAGCAGGCGGATCCGCACGGCGCCCACATCCACCCCGGACTCGGCGATCAGCGCCTTGGCCTTGGCAAGGTCGTAGCCGTACTGCGGCAGTTGCGGGTCGTGGTAAGGCGAACTCGAAGCGAAGGCGCCCGGCGCGACCTTGCCGGCACCGAAGAAAATGTTGTCGACGATGAACGGGCGGTTCAAGGCATAGAGGATCGCCTGGCGCACCTTGGGGTTGTCCAGTGGCGCTTTGCGCGTGTTGAACTGCAGGAAGGCCAGGCCCGAATACAGCTCCCAGCCCTGCTCGGAGGCGTGTACCCCCGGTAACGCTGCGAGACGTTTGAGGTCGGCATAGTCGGCATCGCCGCTGCGCAGCACCTGCACGTCATCGCGCTCGAAAGCGGCCGCGCGCGATGAGCCATCGGGGATCACGTGGAAGACGATGGCATCCAGGTGCGGCAGGCCCTTTTTCCAGTAGTCGGGGTTTTTCACCAGCTTGATGTAGGCGCCTCGCTTCCACTCCTGGAACACGAAGGGCCCGGTGCCCACGGGCTTGAGGTTATAAGGGTTGCTGCGAAAGTCGGTGCCGGCATACAGGTGCTCGGGCACCACCGGGCGCAGGCCGCTGCCGAGCAACGAAAGGAACGGAGCGAAAGGCTTCTTCAGATGAAAGACCACCTGTTGCGGATCACTGGCGTCGATGCTGTCGACGTACTCGGCGAACACGCTGCCGACGCGCTTGTCGACTTCCGGGTAGAAGGTGCCAAAGCTGAACTTCACATCGGCCGCCGTGAAGGGTTGGCCATCATGCCAGTGCACATCGGGTTGCAGCGTGAAGCGGTAGGTCAGGCCATCCGGCGTAACGCTCCAGCTACGCGCCAATACCGGTTGGGGCTTGAGCGTGGTGTCGAAGGTCAACAACCCTTGCAGGATCTTGCCGCTGACGTACTGGGTGGAAACGTGGGTGACCACCCCGTGCATCAGCGACGGCGGCTCAGGTTGGGCGATCAGGTTCAGCACGCCACCGTCGCGCGGCGCGGCATGGACGCTGGCGGCAAGAAGCGCGGCACCGGCCAGCAGGCCCAGGCGTTTCAGGGCAAGACGCAGCGGCCCGGGGTGAGGCGAACGGCGGTGGGCTTGATGGGGCATGCGGACTCCTTGGCGATAATTGCACGGGGCACAGGCCCCTCTGCCAGGCATTTTTGCAAGGGGTGTGCCACTGCGCGCAACGCCTGCGCACAGGCGCCGCAGGGGCTCGTGACGCAACTTCACTGATGAAAAATCCACAGCGCGCGGCGTGAGTGTGGAAAAAGCAACAGTGTGCCCGGCGATGCATCGCTTTCCACGGCTGCGTCCAGCCGCGCCGCACCGCGCATGATGTGCGCGCAAGCCAACTGGCACAGCCCTTGCCCTGCTTGTCAGATCGACAATCCAACGGACACTCGCCCCATGTCACAGGACTACCTCGGCAACCCTCTCGATACCGAACACCCCCAGGCCCGCAAGGCGCTGGACGATTTCATCGGTGGCTTTCTCGGCTACCACCCGCGCGCCGAAGCCATCCTCGCCAGCGCCGAGCGCCACCCCGAATCAGCGCTGAGCAATGCCCTGGCCGGCATCCTGCTGATGTTCAGCGAATCGCCCGAAAGCCCGGCCCTGGCCGAGCGCTATCGGCAGGTCGCCGCTCGGGTGAACGCACCGCATCCGCGGGCGGCGTTGTACCTGGCGCTGCTGCAGGCCTGGATGGACGAGGACCTGGACCAGGTGCTGCAGCTCAGCGAAACCCTGCTCGAGCACTACCCACGCGACCTGTTCGCAGCCAAGCTCAACCAGTATGTGCAGTTCAATCGCGGTAACTGGCCGGCCTTGCTGCGCATCGCGCTCAAGGCGGTCGATGGCTGCGGGGATGTCGCCCAGAGCCACGGCATGCTGGCCTTCGCCTACGAGCAGTGTCATTTGCTCGAGGAAGCCGAGGCCAGCGCACGCCAGGCCCTGGCACTGCAGCACGACGAACCCTGGGCGCAGCATGCGCTGGCCCATGTGATGCTGACCCAGGGGCGAATCGAGGAAGGTATCGCCTTTCTTGAGCGCGCCAGCCCACATTGGCAAGGGCTCAATTCGTTCATGTACACCCACAACTGGTGGCACCTGGCGCTGTTCTACCTCGGGCGTGGCGACCAGGCGCGGGTGCTGGAGATCTATGACCGGCATGTGTGGGGTGTGCTGCCCGCCTACTCGCAGGACCAGGTCGGCGCCGTGTCGTTGCTGGCCCGGCTGGAACTGGCGGGCGTCGACGTGGGCGAGCGCTGGCAAGCGTTGGCGCCCTACCTGCAACAGCGCCACGACGACACGGTGCAGCCGTTTCTGAGTGTGCAATACCTGTATGGGCTGGCGCGCGCCGACAAGCCCGAGGCACAAAGGCTGCTGCAGGCACTGCGCGAACGCGCACGCGAGGCACCGCCGTTCAGCCGGGCGGTCTGGGCCGAGGTGACAGTGCCGCTGGCCGAGGGTTTGCTGGCCCATGCCCGTGGCGAACATACGCTGGCGTTGGCGCGGCTTGGCGTGGCCCTGCCACGGCTGAACGAGATTGGTGGGAGCCATGCCCAGCGGGATCTGTTTGCCCAGATCGAGCTGGACGCGCGGCTGGGGGCGCAGGATTGGGCCGGGGCGCAGCAGGTGCTGGAACTGCGACGGCGCTACGACGGGCTGGACGTACCGACCAATCGAGCGCTGGCGCGGGTGTATCGAGCCTTGGGGCTGCCAGGGCTGGCGCAGGCTGCGGTGGCGCGCGTCGAGGAGGTGCTCGGGCGCTAGCCGGGCGACGGCAAGCATGCTCCGCGAACACCGGCAACGCCGGTGTCTGCCTCTACCGCGCGCGCCGCGCCTCGTACACCCCCCGGGCGATTGCGCGGGCCACGCAACTGGCCGCCGCCGCGCCGATGCGGCCGACATCCACCTGCCGCCGCGCCCCACTGCTCAATTCGACCTCGCCGCTGGCCAGGGCGAACACGGTGTCGCCATCGAATGGCAGGTGCGCCGGACGCACCGCCATGGCAATGCCATCCTGCCCCATGATCGCCACACGCTTGCACTCGGCAGTGCTCATCCGTGCAGTGCTGGCGATCACCACCAGCGTGGTATTCGCCCCAGCCTGAAGACGCCCCATCGAGTCCAGCCGTGACAGTTCGGGCATCGGGTCGCTGCAATCCTGATCAGCGCGAGGGCGAACACCACCGGCCTCGCCATCGATTTCCCACGGCCAGGCCCAGAAGGTTTCGCCATCGGGCATGTACACCGAACCGATAGGGTTGGCCACCACCAGCGCCGCGACCATCACGCCATCGCCCAGGTCCAGCGATGCCGAACCCAGGCCACCCTGGAGCACACCTGCCATCGCTCCACGCCCGGCGCCCGCCGCGCCAAGGGCGAAATCGGCGGTGCAGTTGCCCAACGCCTCGATCCCCAGCCGCCGGTAAGGCGGCTCCATCCCCCAGCGCTTGTCGCCGCCATTGGCCAGGTCATGCAGCACGGCGGCTGGCACGATGGGAATGGCCGGTGCGCCGGCCTTCAGATGCAAGCCCACACCCTGCGCAGACAAAGCGGCAGCCACCCCGTCCGCCGC